>NZ_JAMPKA010000002.1:0-352492 GCF_039961855.1 Trichocoleus sp. Lan
CGGTGTCGCTTCACTTTCGCTTGCTCTCCCGACCGCTTTATTAATGTAGCAACCACGAACCGCTTCTGTCAACTGTTTTGAAAAACTTTTTTGGAAAACTCTCAAAATCCCCAAGGGCGCAGCTTTTGGGCTAAGTTATTTGGACAAGCTTTTAGAAAAATTAGGGGAAAACTGAAGTGGTGAGTCCCAAGGCTGTTCTACCTCCCTTGATCGTATTAGACCCACTCCTGCACTCCTGGTTGTTGGAAGATGTCGGTCGCGGCGATCGCTCGAGTCAAGGTTTGTTAGGCAACAAGGTACGTGTGGGGCAAGCTGAGTGGACTGCTAAGGAGGCAGGAGTCATTACCGGATTGCCGATAGCTAGTCGGATATTCCAACTGTTGAACGATAGAGTCAGTTTTGTTGCTGTTGTCGCTGAGGGGGAACAGTGCCAGCGAGGACAGTTGGTTGCTCGCGTTGATGGCTCGCTAGAGGCGCTGCTGCTCGGAGAACGAGTTGCTTTAAACCTAGCTATGCGTTTGAGTGGGATTGCTACACTCACCCGTAAGTATGTTGAGCAAATCGCGGATTTGCCAGCTCAATTGGTGGATACTCGCAAAACGACGCCGGGGCTGAGAATTCTAGAAAAGTACGCGACGCAGGTGGGGGGAGCAATGAACCACCGAATGGGGTTAGATGATGCTGTGATGATCAAGGATAATCACATTGCTGTGGCTGGGGGAATTGGCGAAGCGATCGCTCGTATCCGCTGCCAAATGCCTTATCCATTGACTATAGAAGTAGAAACTGAAACCCTGGCTCAAGTGAAAGAAGCCTTACAGCACGGTGCTGATATCATCATGCTGGACAATATGGCGCTGGAGATGATGCGGCAGGCAGTGCAGATAATTCGCCATAGCAATGACCGGATCAAGATTGAAGCATCGGGCAACATTACTCTAGAAACTATTCGTGCTGTGGCTGAAACTGGCGTAGACTACATCTCCAGTAGTGCCCCGATTACTCGCTCAACATGGCTTGATTTGAGTATGAACATAGACGTTAGTACGATGGAGGAGAGAAGTACGCTGCCTGAGGTTTCGGCAAAACCCAATGAACTCTACCCTTGAACAACTTAAAAATAGATTTGAGCAGGCTTTAGTTGCCGCTTTCGGCAGTGACTATGCTGGGGTAGACCCAATGCTAGTGCCTGCTAGCAATGCCAAGTTTGGCGATTATCAGTCTAATGTGGCAATGTCCTTAACTAAAAAGTTGGGTCAGCCGCCGCGAGCGATCGCCCAAAAAATCGTTGAGTATATAGATATCACCGATTTCTGTCGTCCGCCAGAAATTGCGGGTCCTGGTTTTATCAATCTCACCCTGAAACCAGAATATTTGGAAGCGCAGCTAAGTGCTATTCAGGCAGACTCCCGATTGGGTGTCAGCAAGGCAAAACATCCCCAACGGGTAGTGGTGGATTTTTCTAGCCCTAATATTGCTAAAGAGATGCACGTTGGGCACTTGCGTTCAACGATCATTGGAGATTGCATTGCCCGAACTTTGGAATTTCAAAATCACGATGTCTTGCGCTTAAACCATGTGGGCGACTGGGGAACCCAGTTTGGAATGCTAATCGCCTACTTAAGAGAAGTTTGTCCAGAGGCTTTGACGACTGCTAATGCTATAGATTTGGGCGATTTAGTTGCTTTTTACCGCAAAGCAAAACAGCGGTTTGATGAGGATGAGAAGTTTCAAGAAACGGCCCGACAAGAAGTTGTCAAGTTGCAAGCGGGTGACGAAGAGTCTCGGCGGGCATGGCAGCTGCTGTGCGAACAGTCCCGGCGCGAGTTTCAGATTATCTACGATCGGCTTGATGTGCATCTAACAGAACGAGGGGAATCTTTCTATAACCCATTGCTAGCGGGAGTAGTGGAAGACCTCGACCAGTTGGGCTTGCTCGTGGAAAACAATGGGGCTAAATGCGTATTTCTGGAAGGGTTTACTAACAAAGAAGGTGAACCTTTGCCCATGATTGTCCAAAAGTCTGATGGAGGCTATAACTACGCCACTACTGATTTGGCAGCCTTACGCTACCGGATTGAACAAGATCGAGCTGAGCGGATAATCTACGTTACAGATGCTGGACAAGCAAATCACTTTACTCAGGTGTTTCAGGTAGCGCAACGAGCTGGCTGGATTCCAGATAATGTACAGTTGGTTCACGTCCCCTTTGGTTTGGTGTTGGGAGAAGGTGGCAAGAAGCTGAAAACGCGCTCTGGCGAAACGGTGCGGTTGCGGGATTTGCTAGATGAAGCGATCACATCTGCCCGTGAAGACTTGGAAGCAAGGCTCAAAGAAGAAGGGCGCGAGGAAACAGAAGAATTCATTGCCCACGTTGCTGAGGTAGTTGGCATTAGTTGTGTCAAGTATGCCGACTTGAGCCAAAACCGGAACAGCAACTATATCTTCAACTCTAAGAAGATGGTAGCTCGCGAGGGCAACACAGCAACTTACTTACTCTATGCCTATGTACGAGTACAGGGAATTAGCCGCAAAGGCGATATTGACTTTGAGCAGTTGGGAATGAATGCCAAAATGCTGTTGCAAGAAGAAACAGAATTAGTGTTAGCGAAGCATCTACTACAACTGAGCGAAGTTCTCAGTGACGTTGAGCAAGATTTACTACCCAATCGCCTTTGTCAATATTTATTTGAACTGAGCCAAAAGTTTAATCAGTTCTATGACCAGTGTCAGGTGCTTAAAGCTGAGGAACCCGTGCGGACATCTCGGTTGGTTTTGTGCAATGTAACAGCGCGAACTTTGAAATTAGGATTATCCCTACTTGGCATTTCTGTGCTAGAGCGTATGTAGGCAGGGTGGAAGCGATCGCTTATGCTTCTAATCAGTCAAACCAAACAATTGTCAACAATCTAGGATATCAGTGCTGCTGTTGAACAATTCGTTGCTGATATTCCTGTTCGGTCATTATCTCTTGCGTGCTTTGTAAACGATCCACAAACACGATGCCATCCAGGTGATCGGATTCGTGTTGAAAAATGCGGGCAACAAAATCTGTGAACTGTTGACGATGCAATTTACCATCCCGACTGGTGTATTCCACGTCAATCGCGTGATATCTGGGAACCAACCCTCGAATTCCTGGAATGCTGAGGCACCCTTCCCAGCCTTTCACTACCTCATCAGAGTGAGCAATGATGCGAGGATTTATTATAGCGGTTGGTTCCATCTCAGGAGCGGTGGGATATCGAGGATTCGGACGAGATGCGACGATGAACAAGCGATAAGATTGAGCTACCTGGGGTGCTGCAATGCCAACACCGCTTGCTTGAGCAACGGTTGTAATTAGGTCATCAATCAGCTTTTGGATTTGTCCAGAGTGGACATTTTCGATAATTTGAGCTGGTTGGCGCAGGATGGGATTTCCCAGTTGAGTAATTGGCAGGATTTCAGCCATAGTTGAGACTGGTTTAAAAGAGCGATCGCTCTTCACAAGAATGGATAATACTATTCTGCACAAAGCCGTAGAGGTGAGGCGTGGATATTTCTCTTGAACAGCTCTGGAGCCAAGTGCTAGAGCGTCTACAGCTACAACTGAGCCGTCCTACCTTTGAAACGTGGATCAAAACTGCCAGCGCTCAAGAGCTGGAAAATAACTGCTTGGTGATTTGCACGCCTAACCCGTTTGCCCGGAATTGGTTGCAGAAATATTACATCAAAACAATTGCTGATGTCGTACAAGATATTCTGGGACAGCCGGTGGAAATTCACATCACGGTTGCCAAAGGAAATGAAATCTCTAGCGCTGATGATGCCGAAATTTCCTGGTCGCTGCCTATAGAAACCAGTGTCCCCGAAATTTCCCCTAACCAGCGACCCAGACCAACCGAATTAAATCCTAAATACGTTTTTTCACGCTTTGTTGTCGGCTCTAATAATCGGATGGCTCATGCAGCTTCTTTAGCTGTGGCAGAATCTCCAGGACGTGAGTTTAATCCATTATTTTTGTGTGGGGGTGTTGGACTAGGAAAAACTCACTTAATGCAAGCAATTGGGCATTACCGTTTGGAAATTCACCCAGATTCAAAAATATTTTATGTTTCTACTGAGCAGTTCACAAACGACTTGATTGCAGCAATTCGTAAAGATAGTATGCAACGGTTTCGAGAACATTATCGAGCTGCCGATGTACTGTTGGTGGATGATATTCAATTTTTAGAAGGAAAGGAATATACTCAAGAAGAATTCTTTCATACTTTTAATACTTTACATGAAGCTGGAAAGCAAGTAGTAATCGCTTCTGACCGCCCTCCTAATCAGATTCCTCGCCTGCAAGAACGTCTTTGCTCCCGCTTTTCTATGGGATTAATTGCCGATATTCAGCGCCCAGACTTAGAAACACGGATGGCAATTTTACAAAAAAAGGCAGAATATGAAAATATGCGATTACCGCGAGATGTTATTGAATATATAGCGACTAACTATACTTCAAATATTCGGGAATTGGAGGGCGCTTTAATTCGGGCTGTGGCTTATATTTCAATTTCCGGTTTGTCGATGACTGTCGAAAATATTGCTCCAGTTTTGAATCCACCTGCGGAAAAAGTAGCGGTTTCTCCAGAGGCGGTAATGATAGCGATCGCAGAAACTTTTGATCTTCGCATTGAAGATTTAAAAAGTAATTCTCGTCGTCGAGAGATTAGCTGGGCGCGACAAATTGGTATGTATTTAATGCGTCAGCACACAGATTTGAGTTTACCTAGGATTGGTGAGGAATTTGGAGGTAAAGATCACACCACAGTAATGTATAGCTGCGAGAAAATTACTCAATTAAAGGATAGCGATCCTGATGTAGCTAGAACGCTACGCCACCTTAGCGATCGCATCAATTTTGCTAGCAGAAGCCAAAATAAATCCTGATACTCCTCTCACAGCTAGCCAGTAGCCGTTAATTTAAGTTTTCGGAAAGTACTTATAAAGAATGATTCACCTTTAGAAGGGTTGTGGAAAACTCCTGGTTTTCTGTGGAAAAGCTTGTGGTAAAGCCGTGAAAAATTTTGTGCCATCAGTGGAAAACAATGACAAGTACAAATACCTTGTGGAAAAGTGACTCTTTTTTCCACAAGGTTTCCACAATTCATTAGAGCTGCTAAAACATACACAGGAAATTCATTTGACAACATTTTCCACATTTTCCACAGCTCCAGCACTTTTGCCTAAAGGAGGTAAGCAGGGGAATCTGGATTGCTGAGGACAAGGGTGCTACGATCTCCTTCTGTGCCAAAAGTACCGCGCTATGAGCGTCGGTTGGCTGAACACCTCCAAGGTTGAACATCTATGAAACTGGTTTGCACCCAAAACGATCTCAGTACCAACCTTTCTCTCGTCAGCCGAGCAGTGCCATCGCGACCGACACATCCTGTCCTCGCAAATGTCAAGCTGGAAGCTAACAAAAAAACTCAGCTCGTCAGTTTGACGGCATTCGATCTCAGCCTTGGCATTCAGACCAGCTTTCCAGCACAAGTGGAAGAGGAAGGTTATCTCACTTTACCCGCTAAGCTGTTAAACGATATTGTTTCCCGTCTAGCAGAGGGAGAAATTACTTTAGAGGATAAAGGGGAGGAAGGGACAAGTGAAGGAATTATTGCCACGCTGACTTCTGCCTCTGGGCGTTATAAAGTCCGGGGTATGACCGCAGAAGAATTTCCAGAACTGCCAGTAATAGAAAATGGCGAAGCTGCTCAATTGCCCGCCGCCGCATTAATTGATGGCTTGCGGGGTTCCTTATTTGCCACTAGTCCCGATGAAACGAAGCAGGTTCTCACGGGCATCCATTTAACAGTCAAACCAGAATATCTTGAATTTGCCGCGACAGATGGTCATCGTTTATCGGTTGTTGAAACGACTAACCAAGGTCAAACGGATGAAGAAGCCTCTGAGACGATTAGTCAGACAGCTCCGTTAGAAGTCACAATTCCAGCACGGGCACTGCGAGAACTGGAACGAATTTTAGGAATGCGCCAGTCAGCGGAAGCTATCGCTCTCCATCTTGACCAAGGGCAGGTTGTATTTGAATTAGCCGATCAACGTTTGACTAGCCGCACCCTAGAAGGTCAATATCCCGCCTATCGTCAGTTGATTCCCCAACAATTTGAGCGGCAGGTGACAATCGATCGGCGTCAGTTGCTCAATGCATTAGAACGAATTGCTGTACTAGCCGACCAAAAAAATAATATTGTCAAATTCACGATAGATAGCACCAACCAGCAGATTGCCTTATCAGTAGAAGCTCAGGATGTCGGTAGCGGACGAGAATCTCTACCTGCACAGATATCGGGCAAGGATCTAGAGATTGCCTTCAATATTACCTATCTCAGAGATGGACTGAAGGCGCTGCAATCCTCCGAGATTCAAATGCAGATGAATACAGGGAATAGTCCGGTGATTCTGACACCGCTTGGAGGTCTAAAAATGACTTACTTAGTGATGCCGGTGCAGATTCGTGCTTAACGAATTGTCAAGAGATAGCGACCTCGACCGCGCGGATTTGAGGCGGTGGCGATCGCTCGATAAACGCCTGTTCGGGGTAAAGTCACACTCATCTGAGAATTGGGATTGCTGCGGCTGATGTTATCGTTCTCAGCAATCTTCCGACCATTTTGATCGACCAAAATCAGATAGGTATCAAAATCAGGACTGGCAAGTGCGATCGTCAGAGGCTGACCGGCACGACCTTGAAAGGAATATTCCTGAAACAAACTGCCATCAGAAAGCACCTTGGCACCCCGACCCAGAATACCCGCTTGCCGCATCAGCAAACGACTTTGGGAAGTTTGATAGCGCTCGCCTCCGGCAGTCGCCACTGCTCGAAGACGGTAAGCACCCGCTTGTCTTCCCTCAGAGGAATTGGCAATAATTAGATAAGTGCCACTTGCAGGCAGTGTCGCCACAAGGCTAGCGTTTCCCCTACCGCCCCTATCATCGTCTTGGGCAACTTCATTGCCATTGGGCCCAAGTAGAATTAAGTAGGAATCAATCTGCTGACTCGCCATATCAATTCTGACTTGCTGACCGGCTCTCCCCTGAAAGGTGTAAAGGTCAAAATAGCTATTATCCGCACGGAGAACATTATCACCACTACCAAGAGTGGCGTTAATCACCGTACCATTCAAAGCAATGGGCTGAGGCGGTTGTCTTCCAGAAGTGGGTTGTTGCCGTTGAGCAGTGGTAGGGGCGCGTCCTTGGCGCACAGCGGTCAAGAACGGCTGTACCCGGTCTACAGAAATCGCAAATCCAATGCCAATGTTTCCCGCAGTCTGACCGCTGGTAAAAATAGCAGTATTGACGCCAATCAATTCTCCTTGGCTATTGAGAAGAGGACCACCGGAATTGCCTGGGTTGATGGCTGCATCGGTTTGGATTAAACCGCGCTGTTGGTCAATCCGGCTAACAATACCAACGGTGAAGGTTCCTTGAAATTGACCGAAAGGATTCCCAATCGCAAACGCCCGCTGACCGACTTGTACGGAGTTTGGAGGAGCGATCGCAACAGTGGGCAAATTGTTCTGTCCGCGAATTTTAAGGACAGCTAAGTCTAGACTGCTGTTAGCAAAAGCAATGATATCGGCTGGGAGTCTTCTGCCATCTGAGAGAATAACAGTAACAGTTTGGCGACCATTTGCCACAACGTGAGCATTGGTCAATACCAGGCCGTCTCGGCTAATAATGCTACCGCTGCCGCTACCGTCACCAGCCTGGATGGATACCACTCCTGGACTAGCGCGTTTATAAACCTGAATATTTGTTTGTTCTTCAGCTTCTTGGGCAACAGCGATATTTGACTGTTGCCAGTTAAAGGGAACGATTGCGTCGATTGCATTAGCACCAATGGCAGCGGCGGCTGCGATGATGCCCGAAGTGGCAATACGCAGAACTTTGGTACTCATTATGTTAATTTTTTAAGCTTTTTTGACTGTTTTAGCATATTTAGTAGCGATCGCTCTCAAGCAATGCTCTTTCCATAGAAGAAGCCTCTGACTCGCTCGTGCAGGAACTCGCCAATTTCATCGATCTTCTACTGTTGTAAAGAGCCAGAATTTGTTGCTGAAGTTCCTCTTTCTACAGTTGCAATATGCCATTGGCCTAACTGGCTAGTTTCAAACGCCACGTAGCGACCATCACCGGAAATAGTGGGATGGCGTACCGAGCCTCGGATGCTGCTAGTGAGCAATTCGGAGCGTTGAGTTTGACGGTCGTAGACAAAGATATCCGTCTTGCCTCGTTCGCTAGAAACATAAGCAATAAATCGACCATCAGCATTCAAAGCGGGTTGATCCTGTCTGGAGTCCCGACGATTGATATTGGGGAGATCGACGAGACGGCGTTGCTGCAAGTCGTAAAGGAAAATGTCTCGATTATTATTGCGGTCAGAAGCAAAGGCGAGATAGCGACCGTCACTGCTGTAGGCGGGATATTCGTCAGGGGTCTGGCTGTTGATACCGCCAGTCAGTATTTGCGGCGGGTTGAAGAGCTGGGTATCAAGACAACCAGTTATCCCCATTGTGAATAAAATCGTTAGCCAGCGCCAGTTAATTAGCCATTTCATATCACTTGCGCCTAAATACCTGATGACTGTAGCTGTGAAGTGCGACTACACGAATCAAGCCTGCCTTTATAGGCTAAAAAAATCCCCTGATTCGCCAAAGCTGTGGATTCAGATAAGCGGGTATTTACTTTTTCCAACCATTCCTTCCCAAATACTCAGCACTTTTATCCTCAAGGAGGTGCTGGAAGATTCAGCGTTTGTCCAGAGCGATCGCTAACTACAATATCCCACTGACCATTTTCACTAGATTCAAAGGCAATTGTACTGCCATCAGCGCTAATCGTTGGATTTCGCACTTCTGCTTGCACGTTTTCCGCGAGATTCCTTAACTGGCGAGTTTCCCGGTCATAGAGGTAGATTCCCGACCGACCCTGACGACTTGCAGCAAAGACGATGTAACGACCATCAGCGGAAACAGCAGGGTTAGATGCGATCGCATCCAGGGAATTTAATCCAGGCAAATCAATCAAACGCCGATCCACCGTGTCGAAAAGGTAAACATCCTGACTGCTGCGCCGGTCAGAAATTAGCACAATGTACCGACTGGCGATTTGAGGATTAATGTCAGAAGCTGGGCTATTTAAACTTCGCCCTGCTGAATCAAAGGGAAAACTCATAAGACGACCTGAGCCAGTACAACTACTCAATAAACTGGCTAAGGTAACAAATACTGATAGAAAAAGGTTACGTTTCACGCTCAGGGAGAGGCAGATGGACTGCCATCGGGGATATCTAACTCAATATTAGGCCCCCGGTCTAGCACCTCTACATCCCACTGACCGCGACTGCTGCTTTCAAAGGCAATATAGCGACCATCTGGACTAATGCTAGGATTTCGCACCCAACCGCGATAGCCCATTGTAAGAATTTGTGAGGATTTGGTGCTGCGATCGTAAAGTTCAACTTCCGGGCGTCCTTGGTCGCTGGCAATGTAGACAATGTAACGACCGTTCTGACTGAGACTGGGATTTTCTGCGATCGCGTCTTGTCGGTTCAAGCGCGGTACATCTACAAACTGCCGCTGCTGCAAGTCGTACAGCCAAATCTGTCGGCTGCCATTGCGGTTAGAAACAAAGGCGAGCAACCGACCATTGCCGCTCAAAGCCGGTTGCTCATCTGTATAACGACTGTTAAGAGCAACTGGCCCTGTTGAGCGATTGACTGGGGTACAGGCAACAACTAACCCAGCCATACTAAACCAGATTCCCCATTTGACCCAGGTATGGATTCCCAAACCGCACGCCAATCTTTTCACGTCAAAGCTGCATTGTTGCTTGCAAAAATAACCTGACCCAATGAACCAGCCGCGTCTCATAAAACGTCGGACGGACACGAAGGAACCGCCCTTTCCTGACTCATTCTTGGTCAAAATTGCTTGAGTTGTCCCCTTCTTCCGGGTAGTCTATCGGTTTGTAGTCTACATAGTCGGTTGGGGTTGCTTCTACGTCCTCCCGACTCTCCCGATTGGGCGATCGCTCTGACGATTCTCCTTTAGGTGGACGACTTCTTCTTGGCTTGGAGGCAGTCTCCGGATCTCGGCTGGGTGGACGAGTTGAGCTGGGACGGCTACTGCGAGACGGTTTTTCCTCCCATGTGTCTGAAACTTCCCAATCATTAGGCTGTTCGGTTGGGCGAGTTTCTGTTGGACGGGGACGACGCTTGCGAGGACGGTCTCCTTGCGCCAGTCTTTCAGAACTACTATTGCTATTACTCCGACTGGATGGACGGCGGCGCGGTTCATCCTCGTAAGTTTCTACCGTCCGGCTATTGCGAGATTCTTGCGTTCCCCGAATCCGCCGTCTCGGTGGTTCCTCATCCATCGGTTCGAGTTGATCCAACTCGGCTCGATACACGCGGCTTACGGGGCGATCGTCATCCACAATTTGCGTATTTCGCTTTGCAACCTCCGTCGCCACTCCACGCATCCGAATACTTTCAAATGCAAAAAAGATGGCAGAGCCGGTCAACAGAAATTGACCGAATTGCAAAATCGGATCGAGTCGCCATCCCTGAAATAAAAGAATGAAGCCGCACAAGAGACCGACCGCTGCAAAAAAGATATCATGATCTCGCGCTAGCTCTGGACGCACGGTACGCAGAAAGTACAGTGCTGCCCCTGCCACTGCCAGAAAAATACCCAGAAGACTGGCTGAGTTAAGCCCGAAGTTTACCATTGCTGTTTTCCCAAGACAAATCTATGTTAACGAGTTAACCGCAGAAATTGGTACGCAGGTTGGGAATTTTAATTCTAAGTATCCTGGGTCAGCAGGAGATACGAGCGGGCAGAAACTGGCTTGCTGCAATTCGCATCAGCTTTTCTCCCTTTAACATATAAAACCTCAGTTTTTTTAGAGCGAGCAACTAACTTAATAATTACTCTCTCGATAAACTGAGGTTTCCGGCTGTTCCGACAATCTAGGAACGTTGGATTTTATCCTTCTGACTAATAAAAATCAGTGCCACGGTGGCTGGGATGACAACAATTACAGCACCCCAGAGCAGACTATAGAGAAAATTCGCTAATGAAGGCGTCATTTTTTTTCGCTCGCTTTGACAACGATTTCTTTTGATCAATTTTAACGATATGTTATGAACTTGAGAAGCCTATTCGTCGCTTCATTTTGTTTTTACGTCTCTTATACCCCTGTAGCAGTCTGACTGAATAGGATTCAGCGCCACACTGCGTTAGAATAATGAGAGATTTGGTTACAAAACTTTAACTATAATGCCTTGCCGCGTCAGTTGCATGACAAATACGCGACAAAGCTAAAGTTTTGACCCTGAGAAATATTCTTGATTAAGAACCAATGGACGCTGTTTCGCTTGCTAGCTGGATTCTTGGCCCGCTTGTGGGCTTGATGACTTTGTTGTTTATCTTTCGGATTGTCCTTACCTGGTATCCCCAGATAGACCTAAATCGACTTCCCTTTAACTTAATTGCTTGGCCTACAGAACCTTTTTTAGTGCCATTGCGGAAAATTGTGCCGCCTATCGGTGGTGTAGACATTACCCCAATCGTTTGGGTGGGGATCTTTAGCCTAGTGCGAGAGATTCTCTTGGGTCAGCAAGGACTACTGACGATGTTTGCTCATACTCATTAAGGGCGCTTCGGAGGTGAGTAAGAGTGGGTAACGAAAAAAATTACCGATTACCCACTCCTTACTTACTGCTGGGACTGCATTAACTGCTCAACAAAATTGGTATAAACCTCGCCTTGTAAAAACTCCGGTGTCTCCATAATTTTTTGATGGAAGCCAATGGTTGTGGGCAAACCCGTGATGGCACACTCCCGCAATGCCCGTTTCATCCGCTTAATTGCAGTAGGGCGATCGCTACCCCAAACAATTAACTTACCAATCAGGGAGTCATAGTAAGCAGGGATTTCGTAGTCCGTGTAGACATGAGAATCCATCCGAACACCAAAGCCGCCAGGAGGCAGATAGCCGCTGATCCGCCCCGGATGAGGACGGAAGTTGTGGTCGGGGTCTTCCGCATTGATTCGACATTCAATGGCATGGCCTCGGAGAACGATTCGATCTTGAGTCAGCGACAATTTCTCCCCTTGAGCAATGCGGATTTGCTCGGCAATCAAGTCTAACCCAGTGATCATTTCTGTCACCGGGTGTTCGACTTGAATCCGAGTATTCATTTCCATGAAATAAAATTCCCCAGAGGGTGCAAGCAGAAACTCAACAGTCCCGGCACCCGTGTAGTTGATAGACTTAGCAGCCATGACAGCGGCAGTGCCCATTTTTTGGCGCAGTTCTGAACTGAGAACTGGACTAGGGGCTTCTTCTAGTAACTTTTGATGACGCCGTTGGATAGAGCAATCGCGTTCACCCAGGTGAATTACGTTGCCGTAGCTATCGGCTAGGATTTGAAATTCGATGTGGCGGGGACGTTCAATAAATTTTTCCAGATAGACGCCTGGATTGCCAAATGCAGCTTCTGCTTCTCCCTGTGCAGCTTGGAAGAGCTTGACGAGTTCGCTTTCTTCCCGCACCAAACGCATTCCTCGCCCTCCACCTCCGGCGGTGGCTTTGATCATGACAGGATAGCCGATTTCATCCGCGATTGCTAATGCTTCCCGATCGGACATTAATATCCCATCACTTCCCGGCACTGTAGGCACACCCGCCCGTTGCATCGTTTCTTTCGCAGTGGATTTGTCTCCCATTGCCCGAATCGCTTCCGGCGTTGGGCCAATGAAAGAAATCTGGTGATCCGCGCAGATTTCCGCAAATCGGGCATTTTCTGCTAAAAAACCATAGCCCGGATGAATAGCGATCGCATTGCGCGTCAAAGCTGCCGCAATAATATTGGGAATATTCAGATAACTTTTGATACTGGGGGGTTCACCAATGCAAACGGCTTCGTCAGCCAGTTGCACATGAAGGGCGTGTCGATCGATCGTCGAGTGAACTGCAACAGTCGCAATCCCCATTTCTTCGCAGGTACGGAGAATGCGGAGAGCAATTTCCCCTCGGTTAGCAATTAAAATCTTTGAAAAACGCATCTTCTAGTTTCTAGAGAAATGGGGTAGCGCAAGGAACAATCATTATTATTTCAGGATGTTGCCTTCAGCATCAGTACAATATATAGATCGCATCACCTCGCATTAGAACAGTTATTGATACTGATTGAAAGTCTTGTTTCTTCCAAGGAGAACGAAATTGCCTCAAAGATGATACAATTGGTATATATGCAAGCGGATGTGGCGGAATTGGTATACGCGCACGTTTGAGGGGCGTGTGGCTTTGCCTTGCGAGTTCGAGTCTCGCCATCCGCATTACTTTATTCAGTTCTCAGTGCTGCAAGCGCATCAACGCATAGTATGCACTGAGAACTGAAATTGCAAAAGAACTAAACTCACCACTCAATTTTTTTTGCTGGAATAGGTTTCCGGCAAGAAATTGTTTATGATTTTATATAAGAAAATGAAGTTTTGTAAAGAGCTTTGACTTCAACTGTTATACCTACAAACAGCATTAGCCTACCAAGAAATTGGTATGCTCTCAGCCCGCTTTGGCAGGGAGGCGAAGAAGTGGTGCAGCAAGGACTGCCTCACACACAGCTAGCACCAGCATGGCAGATGCTTTTACTGGGAGATGGCTCCCCGACGCGCCACCTGCAACTTTTGACGGGTGAACCAACAGAAGTAGATGTCATTGATATGTCGCCTGTTGGCATGGATGCTGATGCAGCACCCAATCAAATCCAGGCTGTACCAGGACCTAGGTTGCGACGACAGGTATGGCTGCGTACTACCTCCGGTCAGCGGCTGGCTTACGCGACTTCCTGGTGGGAAGCCAGCCATGTAGATGAGTATTTACAAAACCGTTCCTTGCCAATTTGGGCAAGTTTGGCTCGCCTGCGTACCGAGTTATATCGGGATGTCCAGGGAATTTACTACGGTCAGTCTGATGCTTTAGAATCTGCCTTTGGACAAACAGGACCATTCTGGGGGCGTCACTACCTATTTTGGCATCATGGGCGTCCGCTGACGCTGATTTATGAAGTTTTTTCACCCTATTTGACAAACTACTTGGGGCCAATGCAGCCGGTGAAGCCAGGGGATTAATTAGAGAGACTTCATTAATTTGTAGGATGGGTAGAGCAGGAGCGAAACTATCGAACCTTTGTCAATGTTGGTTTGACAATGTTGGGTGGACAATCGCCCAAACTTCAAAATGACGGAGTTTTATTCAGTTCTCCCATCTTCTTGACACTCTCCGGCATAAATACGCAAAGCAAACATAAAGTGAAAAACTTACACGGGAATGAAGTTTTGACCTCTTTCCTGTGTAAGTTTTTCAAACTTATTTAACCACTGACAAAAAGCTAACAGCTAGCTGCTTTTTCCAACATCAGCTTAGAACGCTTAACTTGCTCTGGAATTGAGATGGGATAGTCACCCGTAAAACAAGCAGAACAAAAATTGTTGGGATCTTCGCCGGTAGTTTTTAACATTCCCTCGCGGCTGAGATAAGCTAGCGAGTCTACACCTATTTGTTCGGCAATTTCTTCAACTGACTTTGTTGCCGCAATCAACTGATCTTGGCTATCCGTGTCAATGCCATAAAAGCAGGGATGAGTTACGGGTGGAGAGGAAATTCGCATATGAACCTCGGTGGCACCAGCATCTCTGAGGGCTTTGACAAGTTTGCGGCTAGTCGTTCCTCGCACGATAGAGTCGTCAACAATAACGACTCGTTTCCCACTCAGCACATCTTTAAGAGGATTGAGTTTCATCTTGATGCCACACTCTCGCATTGCCTGAGTCGGCTGGATGAAAGTGCGACCAACATAGCGATTTTTAATCAATCCCTCGGCGTAAGGAATGCCGGATGCTTGGGAAAACCCAATCGCGGCGGGAATGCCGGAATCGGGTACGCCAATAATGATATCGGTATCCGCTGGAGATTCATGAGCGAGTTGCCGTCCTAAGCGCAGCCGGTAGCTATAGAGACTCTCGTCATGCATGACGCTATCCGGACGAGCAAAGTAAATCATTTCAAAGATGCATAGTTTCCGCTTGGGTTGTTCTGCCCAGAAGAAGGAAGCCATACCTTCTTCGGTAATCCAAACTAACTCGCCCGGTTCAACATCCCGCAGGTACTCAGCCCCAATAATATCTAAGCCACAAGTTTCTGATGCGAGGACATAGCGCTGAGGATTCGTGTTTAAAATGCCAATCACTAAGGGACGAATACCGTTGGAGTCGCGGGCACCCATCAAGCCATCTGGCGTTCCGATTGCCAGACTAAAAGCTCCTTCGCATTGTCGAAAGGCTCGGATCGCTCCTTCTAACCAGTCTTTGCCTGCGTTAATTTCTTCTGCGATCGCAAAGGCAATCATCTCAGAATCCGTCGTCGTGACTAAGTTACAGTCGCGTCGCAACAACTCTTCCCGCAGTTTCCCAGTATTGACTAAATTCCCATTGTGTGTTAGCGCAAGGGTTCCTAACCGAGTCTCTACAACTGCTGGCTGAGCATTAACAACGCGGCTGGAACCCGTCGTGGAGTAACGGGTATGACCAACTGCCAAGTTCCCCGGTAGCTGGTTCAAAATGGATTCGTTAAAGACTTGGGAAACCAAGCCCATCTCTTTGTGTAAATGAACCTGCTTGCCGTCAAAAGCGGCAATACCAGCAGATTCCTGACCCCGGTGCTGTAACGCATACAAACCAAAATAGGTCAGTTTGGCGACATCTTCACCTGGTGCATAAACCCCAAAAACGCCACAGGCTTCCTCTGGCTTATCAGGTCGCTGATCGTTCAAGTGGTTAGACTCAGCTGGAGACTCATCACTTGCAAAGGGATGGTTGGGAATCATTTGAGAACTTGGCTCCTACTTGTTGAGGCAGAGAAAAACTAACCAGGCTTAGTAATTCTTAATAATCTCATAACAAAGCGTTAATGTCGCTAGCCGAAGACATAGACCAGGAATTTAGCGATGTCTGGGTCAGCGATTTCTGGAAGTAAATTGGGGAAGGTTGGCTAAACGGTTAAACGGCGTTGGATAGCATTGTGATAAGCATCGCCCATTTTCTTAATGCTAACGTCTATCAAAGTTTGGCTTTGAGTCGTAAAAACCCGTAACTCGCTGTCCGGTTTTCCGACACGACCCATTTGTTCCCAGCAATCTTCCAGTTGCTCCTTTAAATAGGATTCCCAAATTTCTTGGTGTTCTTGCACGACAGAAACTAAAATTCGCGCTCCCCCTTCACCAAAAAGGATAGAATCCCAGCGTACAGAGGGTTCTGGAGGAAGTTTCCAGTGAATTTCGGCTCCCAAATTGCTAGCAATGCAAGCTTCCGAGAGAGCGATCGCAAGTCCTCCCTCAGCACAATCGTGAGCTGAGCGAATCCAACCTTGACGAATTCCCTCCCGGCAAGCAGCTTGTACCCGGCGTTCCAAATCAAAATCTACGGTGGGCGGTTTACCAGCGACAATGTCATGAATGGCTGACAAATACTCGGAAGCACCTAACGTGACTCCCTCTGGTGAATCCAAACGTTTTCCCAGTAAATAAATTAAATCTCCCTCGGCTTGCCAAGCTTGGCTGCAAATTCGCGTAATGTCAGGAATTAACCCCACCATCCCCACCACGGGCGTCGGATAAATTGGCTGGGGATTTCCGTCAGCGTCCAGGGTTTCATTGTAGAGAGACACGTTGCCGCCAGTCACCGGCGTTCCCAATTCCCGACAAGCTTCCGCGATTCCCCGACAAGCATTTGCGAGTTGCCAATAACCCACTGGCTTTTCTGGACTCCCAAAATTTAGGTTATCCGTGACTGCTAAAGGTTCGGCTCCCACACAACTAAGATTACGAGCCGCTTCTGCGACGACTGCCTTGGCTCCTTCATAGGGATCAAGATAGACGTAACGAGCATTGCAATCGACAGTGGCAGCAACCCCTTTGTTCTCTCCCTGGTTAATCGAGTAATTTGGCGAAGGTTCTAGCGGACGCACCCGCACCACGGCTGCATCTGCGCCACCTGGAACAATCACAGTATTGTTTTGCACCTGATGGTCGTACTGACGATAAACCCAACGCTTAGAGGCAATTGTGGGAGTATCTAACAAAGTCAAAAGAATGTCATTCCAGGTGAGAGAACGACCTTGAATTTCAATGCCAGCACTGGTACAAGTCGGAAGGCGATCGCTTGTCCACTCCCAAGCTACACGCGCATACTCTGGCGCTTCAGTCAACAATTCTCGGTGATAAATGGGCGTATTATCCGCCAAAGCCGTTGCTGAAATTTCTGCCGCCACGCCGCCTTGGAACAAAATCCGCACAATCGGCTGCTCAATCACAGTGCCTGCAACGACAGCTTGTAGACCCCAGCGGTGGAAAATATCAATTAACTCCTGTTCGCGCCCCTTGTAAGCAACAAACAGCATCCGTTCCTGAGATTCAGAGAGTAAATATTCATAAGGCACCATTCCCGTTTCCCGCACGGGAATTTTGTCTAGATCCAGTTCAATCCCAACGCCACCTTTAGCTGCCATTTCTGACGTGGAACAGGTAATGCCTGCTGCACCCATATCCTGCGCGGCGGCAACAGCACCCGTTTTAAAGGCTTCTAAGCAAGCTTCAATGAGA
The DNA here is from genome assembly GCF_039961855.1 of Trichocoleus sp. Lan. Lineage (NCBI taxonomy): Bacteria > Bacillati > Cyanobacteriota > Cyanophyceae > Leptolyngbyales > Trichocoleusaceae > Trichocoleus > Trichocoleus sp. Lan. The sequence continues at coordinate 17,711 of NZ_JAMPKA010000002.1, forward strand.
GATTTTTCTAGGAAAGGGTCGCCCACTTGTACCGCTGGACGGTCATCCATCGACTCATCACTGAGTTCTGCACTCGCAAAACTCGCCCCGCCCATGCCATCTCGCCCAGTCGTAGAACCCACATACAGCACTGGATTTCCAATCCCTACGGCTCCAGAGGTGACAATTTCCGGAGTTTCCATCAATCCTAGTGCCATTACATTCACTAGGGGATTGCCAGAATAAGCTGGATCAAAATAAACTTCACCGCCCACAGTAGGGACTCCCACACAATTGCCATAATGGGAGATTCCCGACACCACACCATTGAACAGTCGCCGCGTCTTGGCATCTTCGAGAGAACCAAAGCGGAGGGAGTTTAACAAGGCGATGGGACGCGCACCCATTGTAAAGATATCCCGGAGAATCCCGCCGACTCCCGTTGCAGCCCCTTGAAACGGTTCAACTGCTGAGGGGTGATTGTGAGATTCGATTTTAAATGCGAGTTGCAGTCCGTCGCCCAAGTCTACAACACCAGCATTTTCTCCTGGCCCGACGAGAATGCGATCGCCGTCAGTCGGAAACTGCTTGAGTAATGGTCGTGAGTTCTTGTAGCAGCAATGCTCCGACCACATGACGCCAAACATCCCTAGCTCAGCTTTATTCGGATGACGCCCTAGCCGTTGGACAATGTCTTCGTATTCTTCTGGTTTTATACCTTCTGCGGCAATTTCTTCGGGGGTAAACGGAGCGGATGAGATTGTAGACATGGAACCCTTGCACGAACGGCACAGGGTTATTGTATCGATATTTCCCCGCTACTTATGCGGTAAATGTGCTTGTAACTTTAACGGATATAAAATTGTGTCAATTTTAAGGAGTTTTAAAGCGCATCTAAAAAAATAGAGTAGGCATTGCCTACCCTATATTTGACTACCGTTATTAACGCTAACTGTTAATCATCACCGGCAAAAATATAACGGTACAGTTCGCTAGGATCGGGTTCTGGGCTTTCCTCGGCAAACTTCACCGCATCGTCGATGACGGCTTGGATTTTCCGGTCAATTTCCTTAAGTTCTTCTTGGTCTACCAGATTGTGTTCTACAAGATGAGCAGCCAACTTTTTGATTGGATCGCGGGCGAACCAATATTCCTTCTCATTTTTAGAACGAAGTTCGTCAGGGTCAGCGAGAGAGTGACCTCGGAAGCGATAGGTTAGGGCTTCAATCAAGGTTGGCCCTTCACCCGCACGGGCACGCGCGATCGCTTCCTGGGCGACTGCACGAACTGCTAACACGTCCATCCCATCAACCTCAACACCTGCCATACCAAAGGCATGGGCTTTCTTGAAAATTTCTGGTACAGAAGTTGCCCGTTCGTGCGCCATACCAATTGCCCACTTGTTGTTTTCCACAACATACAAAATTGGCAGTTTCCACAGCGCCGCCATATTCAAGCATTCAAAAAATTGACCGTTATTCGCTGCACCGTCGCCAAAAAAGCAGGCGGTTACTTGATCGGAACCGGCATCTCCCAAGGCTTCGCGGCGGTACTTACTGGCAAAAGCCGCACCCGTAGCAACAGGAATCCCTTCAGCCACAAAAGCATAACCTCCCAGCAGTTTATGCTCCGAGGAAAACATATGCATCGAGCCGCCGCGCCCTTTACTACAGCCGGTTGCCTTACCAAACAACTCAGCCATTACCTCTTTTGCAGGCACCCCAGCACTCAGAGCATGAACGTGGTCGCGGTAGGTGCTGGAAACATAATCCTCATCTTGGCGCATTGCCTTGATGACGCCAGTTGACACAGCCTCTTGACCGTTATATAGGTGGACAAAACCAAACATTTTGCCCCGGTAGTACATCTCGGCGCACTTATCTTCAAAAAACCGCCCCAAGACCATGTCCTCGTAAAGGATCAATCCTTCTTCTTTGGTGATTTGGGTTTGATCGGCGTGAAAGACGGGTAAAATGCGTTCCTGAACCATTGATTTAAGGGATAAACTTGACGTGATTGGTTGAACGGCGGTTTTTATCTACCAAGATAAGCTTCTACTATAGAAGCTAGGGGGTATAATTATCGCACCTATTCTATCGTTTATGTTCGCTCGTACAGATACAGATTAATTTAGTTGCCTGGGGCTGAGGAAGTAGACTGTGAGAATTCCGCTCGATTACTACCGGATTCTGGGCCTGCCGATTCAGGCTACGGCTGAGCAGTTGCAGCAAGCGTATCGCGATCGCGCTCTGCAACTTCCTCGACGAGAGTATTCAGAAATCACGATCGCCGCCCGAAAACAACTGCTAGACGAAGCTTACGCGATTCTGTGCGATCCAGAACAGCGTTCCGCTTACGACGCTACATTTCTGACAAAAACATACGACCTGGATTCAGAATCAGGAACAGCAACTCGTCAGGAAGGAAACGGTACAGCAGACGCCGACCTTGACCCTTATACGCCCAGCATCGAAATTCAAGATGAGCAATTCGTTGGGGCATTGCTGATCTTACAGGAGCTAGGAGAATACGAACTGGTGCTGAAGCTGGGACGTCCCTTCCTCAGCCGTGCTAGCACCAGTATCGAAAAGGGTCGTTTGGGCAACCCTCAGCTAGTGCAACCAGATATTGTGTTGACGCTGGCATTGGCGTGTCTGGAACTAGGCCGAGAGCAATGGCAGCAAGGTCAATATGAAAACGCCGCCACCTCCCTAGAGACGGGTCAAGAATTACTATTGCGAGAAGGGATATTTGCCAGCCTGCGGGGTGAAATTCAGGCGGATCTTTACAAGCTTCGCCCGTACCGAATTTTGGAATTACTCGCAAGTAGTGAAGACAAAGTAACCGAACGCCGTAAAGGATTGCAGCATTTGCAAGAAATGTTGCAAGAACGCGGCGGCATCGATGGCACTGGAGACGATCAATCGGGATTGAACATTGATGACTTTCTCCGCTTCATTCAGCAGCTGCGTAGCTACTTGACCTCCGCCGAACAGCAGAATCTCTTTGAAGCAGAAGCGCGTCGTCCCTCGGCAGTGGCTACCTATTTAGCGGTTTATGCTTTACTAGGTCGGGGGTTTGCCCAACGACAGCCGGGTCTAATTAGACAAGCTAAGCAGATGCTGATGCGCTTAGGCAAGCGTCAGGATGTGCATTTGGAACAGGCGGTGTGTGCCCTTCTTCTCGGTCAGACGGAAGAAGCCAGTCGCGCCCTAGAACTCAGCCAAGAGTACGAACCCCTCGCCTTCATTCGAGAACATTCTCAGGGCGCGCCAGACTTGTTACCTGGGTTGTGTTTGTACGGGGAGCGTTGGTTGCAAGCAGAAGTGTTTCCCCACTTCCGAGATTTGGCATCGGTGCGAGCTTCCTTGAAGGATTACTTTGCCGATGATCAGGTTCAGGCGTACTTAGAAGAATTGCCAGTAGAGGAAGATACAACCAATGAGTGGGCGGTATTGCCGACTCAGCAAGTATCTTATGCTGCGACTCCCGTCTCGCGAGGGACAAGTGACTCCCCAGGATTTCGCAGACCGGAGAGTGTGGTATCTCGTTCCAGTTCGCGGAACGGCAGTGGAGAGAATGGGGGCAGGGTGAGCGATACGGCATCGCCCAATGCGCCCTCGCGTCCCACGGCTGAAGAAAGTTCGTCGCGCGATCGCCTTCAACAATTGGTGGAACAGCAATCTGGTGCGGCTCATCGAACGGCGACAATGACCGCTACAATCGATCGCCCGCAAACAGGGGGAGGATCGAATTTACCGGCGGCAGAACGAGTTTCTCGGTCTCCAGAACCAGAAGGCAACGATCCGGGCCTGCCTGGGGATTCTGCCTCGAAGCGTCAGCGCCGCCGAGGGAATTCACCGGAACAAAATGAACAACCACGGGCAACAATCGCGAGTCGGTTGCGGAGACCAGATTCTGTGTCCAAGGCATCCCCCACGGGAGGAGATGTATCAGCTCGTCGTTCAGGCGGTCGTCTTCAACGTTCTACAGCTTCCTTGCGCTCGGCGAAAACCGGACGGCTTCTTTTACTGGGACTTTCCGGGATTCTCAGTTTGGGAGTCTTGCTAATGCTAGCGACCGCTGCTTTCAGTTGGCTCCAGAGAAGTTTCTCAGGCCCGCTCTTAGAAGGAGAGCAACCAATGGTACAGCTAGCTGCTCCTCCAGTACCCATTCCCGAACCAGGCAGTAAACTACTGAGTCCATCTGGCCCTCTAACCCAGGAGACGGCTCGACAATTGGTTCAGATTTGGCTTGCTAGTAAAGCCGATGCCTTGGGTGAAGAGCATACCGTCGAAAAATTACAGCAAATCCTTGCCGATCCCGCTTTATCTCGTTGGCAAAAACGTTCTCAAAGCACAAAGAACAGTAACTCGTACTGGAAGTACAGGCACAAGGTCGAGGTGAAATCTGTTGAAATGAGCGATCGCAATCCCGATCGCGCCAAAGTGGATGCACAGGTGAATGAAGCCGCAGATTTCTATAAAGCAGGTAAGCTCAATCAAGCTTCTTCCTATGATGAAAGCCTGCGCGTGCGTTATGACCTGGTACGCAAAGATGGTCAGTGGCTGATCCAGGACATGAAGGTTCTGAGGTAGTCATTGGGGATTAGTCATGAGTCGGCTCGTCATTAGGCGACCGATTGTTAACGCTTGACCGTGGCTGATAACCAGTGGCTAATAACGAATGACCGAAACCTTATTTCATGCCTATACCCCCATCATCCTGTGGACGGTACTCGGTTTCATACTCTTTAGGTTTATCCCCAGTTCCTTACCCAGGTTGCTGGGTCGCGGTCTTTATTGGGTTGGGGTGCCGCTACAAATTCTGACGCTGGCTCGTCAGGCAAACTTATCGGAAAATGCTGGAGTGGTGCCGCTAATCGCCATAGGAGCTTTGGCGGTCGGTTTTACTTTTGCATGGCTAAGTTTGCAGGTCTGGAAACGCTTCAGCCGTGAAAATGGCGAAAGTAAAAAGTCTTCTTTTCTGCCTTTTTTAGACCGCCCTCACTACGGGAGTTTCATCCTGTCTGCCATGCTGGGCAATACAGGTTTTGTGGGGTTAGCGATCGCTCCTTCTTTGATTAGCGCTCAAGCTGTGGGTCTAGCCGTCTTCTACAGCGTCACGAATAACATCATTGGTACCTATGGAATTGGTGTCTTTATCGCCAGCTACTTTGGGCGACCCGCAAAGCGAAATCATTGGTGGATTCAACTTCGAGATATCTTGACCGTTCCTGCCTTGTGGACATTTAGTTTCGGATACCTCACTCGTTCGGTTGAACTGCCGACTCTACTAGAATCAGGACTGCAAGCTTCTGTAGGGTTTGTCATTGCTAGCTCCTTTGTGCTAATGGGGATACGGCTCGCTCAGCTGCAAGGATGGAAGAGTTTTCGGGTTGCCTTACTCCCTGCCCTGGTGAAAGTTGTGGTGATGCCAGGACTGGTGGGTATTGCAGCCACCCTAATTGGTTTATCGGGCGATGCCCGCTTGGCAATGGTTCTCATGGCAGGTGTGCCCACTGCCTTTGCGAGTTTGATCCTGGCGGAGGAGTACGATCTCGACCCAGATTTAGCCGCCAGCAGTATTGTCCTGAGTATCGGACTGCTACTGTTGATGATTCCGGTTTGGCTGCTTGTATATGGTTAATCCGAAAACGCCAATACAGGAGTTCTCGTTTCTGCCTCATTAATCTAGCTTTCTTGCCGATTACCAAAAGTTGAGCCTCTGAAGAAAGCGTTCCCAAGGCAGGGGAGCTTAAGAATGAGACCAATCTCTCTTTGCCTCTAATGATTGGGGAAGGATTGGGGCAAGGACAGATTTCAACGATATGCCCCAAAAACGATTGCCCCAAAAAAGTGACTGGGTTTCGCTTCTTTTGTCAAGCTTCTCTGACATTATAGATTTGCATGGGAACGTTTCCAACAAATTGACAAGTTACAGCGATCCCAATCCGTTTGTAATGTCAAAATATTATGACAATTCGATCCCCAAGTCCCTTATAACTTCGTAGATATACCTATAATTGGCTGAAACACCTCTTGACCTAACCCGGTATTTTTCTGCAACATGAAATTAACAAAGCGATCCCGCGATCCCAAAGAAATGCTCTAATCAGCAAATTTCTAAAATCCTGGGCGCTCAGTTAGATTCTCAATCCAGCCAAGAAAGCCAGTCAGTCTTCTTGGCGTCACAAAAGCAGCCCCTATTCAAGACTGACACCGGCTCATTCAAGACCGCAGCTAACCATTGAGACGTTACGGATTTCAGAAAGGGGATAACATGGCACAACTTTCCGAAGTTGAAGAGATGCGAAATAGCATTTTGTGCTGCTTTGCTAGTCCGTCTCTAGAGAAGTAACCTAACTGCCGCCCAAACTACCGGAGACTATTTGTTATGGCAAAAGAACGCCCACCATTGGAAGAGATGACATTAAGGCAACTCCGTAAAGTTGCTAGCGAATGCAGCATCTCTCGATACAGCAGAATGCGTAAAGAGCAACTGCTAACAGCAATTAAAGAAGTTCAACGCACCAAGATTTCTCTCGGTTCAACTCGTATAGTGGAGGCGCAAGAAGAAGTGGAAGCAGCAAAATTTGAACTGGGTCAGGAAGATCGCACAGGTGGAACCCTTGCATCCGTAGATGAAGGTCTAGGGGATCTTCCGGGTGGCTACGGTGAAAGCCGGGTTGTCCTGATGCCTCGCGACCCCCAATGGGCATACACCTACTGGGATATCCCCAACGATCATAAAGAAGATTTACGCCGTCAGGGAGGACAACAACTCGCGCTGCGACTCTATGATGTCACCGACGTGAATCTGGAATATCAAAGCCCTCACAGCATTCAGGAATATCCTTGCGATGAGCTAGCGCGGGAATGGTATTTGCCGATGCCCGTGAGCGATCGCGACTATGCTGTAGACATCGGCTACCGTTGTGCTGATGGTCGCTGGCTCGTCTTAGCTCGTTCCGCTCCCGTCCGCGTTCCTCCCGTCTATCCTTCAGATTGGATTGAAGACCAATTCATCACCGTTTCTTGGGAAGAAGACCTGCGCGGCAAGACTTTCCTCGAACTGGTTCCCCCTGCCAAGAAAATGGCAATGGCTGGCTACGGTAGTGTAGCAACAGGTGGCAATCCTATTTACGACGAAATCTTCGGCATGGCTCAGACTGTCGAAGCTCAACGGGTAGCCGGTTCGTTGTTTGGCTCCATGCAGCAAGTACCTGGTTCGATGCAGTCAGTGTCCCTTGCCGAACAAGCTCTGAGTTCCTACGTCTTCCCCTCTGGCGTTGGGATGTGGGCAGTTCCTACCGTATCTGGTCTTACCATGTCTGGTGCGGGAATGTCCGGTGCTGGCTTCTCAGGTTCCGGCATCCCGATGCGTCCTCGCCAGTTCTGGCTGGTTGCCGATGCGGAACTCATTGTTTACGGTGCTACCGAGCCAGATGCTACAGTCACAATTGGCGGTCGTCCCATCAAGCTGAATCCAGATGGCACCTTCCGCTTCCAGATGTCCTTCCAGGATGGTCTGATTGACTACCCGATTATGGCAGTGGCGGCTGATGGCGAGCAAACTCGCTCGATTCACATGAAGTTTAACCGCGAAACGCCATCGCGCAATACCAACACCAAAGAAGATGCCGTTGAGGAATGGCTCTCTTAAAAAGATGAAGGATGAGGAATGAATTCCTCCTTCTGTCCTCAATTTTCTGTCTTTTGAAGTTTCCCCCGGCTAAGGCTGGGGGTTTATTATTTGGAAATTATGAAACCTGAAGACATTACCAAAACCCTTACAGAACTATTTGATGCCGCAGCGATTGAAGCAACTGCCCCCGGCTTGTGGCAAGTAGAAACGACTCAGATGCGTCTGTTGGTGCTGCTTTCCGATGACAGTTCTTGGCTGCGAGTTCTCTTACCGATTGCACCCGCTCAAGAAGCGCAACCGTTTGTAGAACAGCTGCTGGAAGCCAACTTTGATGACACTCAGGAGACTCGTTACGCCCTGAATCAGGGAGTGCTATGGGGTGTATTTCAGCACAATCTTGAGACTTTAAATGTAGAGGATTTTTCAGGAGCGATCGCGCGACTGATTTCTCTGCATCAGACAGGTTTATCTGACTGCTTTAATCAGCTCGTTGAAAGTCGAATTAGTCAAATTATCCTGGCTGCCAAGCAGCAAGGACAATCCCTCGAAGCCACACTCCAAACCCTCGATCGATTCTACGAAGAAGGTCTCATGGGCGATTTGGATCTGCCTCCAGAGGCTCGTGAAGAAGTGCTGGCAGCATGGCGGCGTCAGTTAGAACGCCTCTGGACTGAAATCGAACCGTAGCTTCTTGTCACCCTCTAAGTCTTATGGACATCATTCAAATCCTCAAAGACGACTACCAAAGATTTCCAGAAAACCAAACCTACAGCATCTATGCAGAAGACGTTTTTTTCAAAGATCCGCTGAACAAATTTAATGGTCTTGAGCGTTACAAACTCATGATTGGCTTTATCAAAACCTGGTTTATGAACGTCAAGATGGATTTACATGACATTCGCAAATCCGGAGATACAATCCAACTTGAGTGGACTTTGAGCTGGAATACCCCTCTGCCGTGGAAACCTCGTATCGCCATCCCAGGCTGGAGTGAGTTGAAACTCAACACTGATGGAATGATTGCTTCCCATATCGACTACTGGAAATGTTCGCGTTTTGATGTGTTGAAACAACATTTGTTACCCTTAAAACAGGGAAAAAATAATAAGTAACGTAAACAATTCTCAGATAGGAAAAAAGCATTCATGCGCGTAATTTTGATGACCGGCAAGGGTGGCGTTGGCAAAACTTCTGTAGCCGCCGCTACTGGCTTGCGTTGTGCCGAACTCGGTTACAAAACCCTTGTTTTAAGTACCGATCCCGCTCACTCTCTCGCCGACAGTTTTGACTTGGAACTGGGGCACGATCCGCGACAGGTTCGCCCAAACTTGTGGGGGGCTGAATTAGATGCTCTGATGGAATTAGAAGGCAACTGGGGCGCAGTTAAGCGTTATATTACCCAAGTTTTGCAGGCAAGAGGCTTGGAAGGCGTACAAGCGGAAGAATTAGCAATTCTTCCCGGCATGGATGAAATTTTCGGTTTGGTACGCATGAAGCGCCACTACGATGAAGGCGAGTTTGACGTTTTAATTATTGACTCAGCTCCTACTGGTACGGCTCTAAGATTGCTCAGTCTACCGGAAGTCGGCGGCTGGTATATGAGACGTTTTTACAAGCCGTTACAGGGGATATCAGTAGCGCTCAGACCTCTAGTTGAACCGATCTTCAGACCAATTGCCGGTTTTTCCTTGCCCGATAAAGAGGTAATGGACGCTCCCTTTGAATTCTACGAGCAGATTGAAGCTTTAGAAAAAGTATTGAGTGACAATACTCAAACTTCAGTGCGCCTCGTCACCAATCCCGAAAAAATGGTGATTAAAGAGTCTCTCCGCGCCCATGCTTATTTGAGTTTATACAATGTTGCTACGGATTTAGTGGTGGCAAATCGGATTATCCCCGATCAAGTGACCGATCCTTTCTTTCAACGTTGGAAAGAAAGCCAGCAGCAATATCGGCAGGAAATTCACGAAAACTTCCATCCCTTACCAGTCAAGGAAGTTCCGCTTTACTCAGAAGAAATGTGTGGGTTAGAGGCTTTAGAACGGTTAAAGGAAACGCTCTATAAAGATGAAGATCCCACTCAGGTGTATTACAAGGAAACCACTCTGAGGGTTGTGCAAGACCAAAATAACTACAGCTTAGAACTTTACTTGCCCGGTATTGCCAAAGATAATATCCAACTAAGTAAAACCGGCGATGAATTAAACATTACGATAGGCAATCACCGCCGCAATTTGGTGTTACCGCAAGCCTTGGCAGCCCTGCAACCGGCTGGAGCAAAGATGGAGGATGATTATCTTAAAATCCGGTTTAGCACTCCGGTTCAGGTGTAGCCAGTTAATTTGGGTAGATATTAAGGCAGAATTTAGATGCGTAGGGGCGTGTTTATACCATGCCCCTACGGATGGAATTGGCGGTTAACCAATCCATGTCTTTAAGTGCGGATTAGCGCAAACCCAGCCAGGTAAAAAAATCCTGATGGGTGAAAAATTCTAGCATCAATAAAGCAACAAACCCTACCATTGCGAATCGTCCGTTGATTTGCTCGGAGTAGAGCGTCCAGCCGAAAGCAGGCTCTGGTTGGTTGTAATTTTCTGCGGGTGTTTCTACGGGTGATTGTTCTGGGGAAGTTGTTTCAGGATTCATTGTTTTTACTTCAATCGTGATTCAATATGATTAAGACTCAAGGCTTTGGACAGATTCAATGAGCGATCGCACTACCTCAGCCCCAGCAGACGGCTCAAACCCCAAAGGAAACTTACCGCGAGCCAGCATTCTTAATCCGAGTGGCCCCAGGCTAATCATCCCCTTGATGTCTCTAAAAGAATTTCCCACGACTTGTAAACCAAACCGACGTTCATCAATCCAACCACCTTCCTTCACTAGATCAATTAATACTTTCCGGTGACGGATTGAACGACTGGCTTGATCGTCCTTGCGGTCGAGAATTTGCTGTTTAATTTTGCCGATTTGATCCATTGGTGCCACATCCATCGGACAAACCGTATTACACATAAAACAGCGGGTACAACCCCAGACGCCTTTGGTGCCTTCGTTGTAATTTTCCAAACGGGATTCTATTTCGGCGTCACGAGAATCCGCTACCATTCGATAAGCCTTTGCAAGGGCGTGAGGTCCTACAAAATCCGAATTGACCTCACGGGCGTTGCATTCAGAATAGCAGGCACCACACAATATACAATTGCCTGTTTGATTAAGGCGATCGCGTTCTTCGGGTGTCTGTAAAAACTCTCGTTCCGGTATAGGATTTGCCCCCGTACTCACATAGGGTTCAACTACTTCAAGATGATCCCAAAAACTACGCATATCCACCACCAAATCTTTAATGACCGGCATATTGCCCATTGGTGCAATAGTAATTTCTGGGATGGCATCTAAAGGTTTTTGCGGGGCATCTGAAAGGGTAGCACTCGCTGCTATCTGTTGCAGCCTTTGCACTTCACTGCCAATATTTTCCTTACACGCCAAAGCGGAACGACCGTTGATTCGCATTCCACAACTGCCGCAAATTGTGTTGCGACAATTCTTGCGAAAAGCTAAACTTCCATCCTGCTCCCACTTAATAAGATTTAGGCAGTCCAGAATTGTGTTACCAGGATCGACATCCAACGTATAAGTCTGTACTACAGGAGAGGAATTTTGCTCCTGCCGGATGACCTTAAAAAGGACTTGCATGCTTCAAAGCTCTTCATTGCTCTTAACTTCTAGTCTAAAGCTGAATTTACGATCTGTAGACAAATAGGAGCTTTGTTTGGCATGACTTGACTTGGGGGTGTAGCTGATTTTTAGATGCTGAAGGCTTGAAGGATAAAACAGACAGCTCTCCTGTCTTACCCTCCAAAAGATAGATTTTCAGAAGTAAATACTTTACACTTTATACTTTAAACTTTACAAAATCTCTAGTCTCTAGTCTCTAGTCTGTCCTTTAACGATCTGCTATCTGGTAGTAAGAACCTCAACTTTTACCCAATTACGCAATTTTGCTGCAATCTAAGAATTTGGAGGATGCTCTTGTAAATATCCTTGTGAAAGTTGAGTGATTTAACGATATATTTTTTTAGTCAGCCAAATATTGGCATTAGACACTCTTTACTATACTGTAGATTGAAGTGTATTTTGCATATAGCGATGAGTGAAACCGCAACAGCTCCATTGACAGGGAAAGCACTGCTTCAAAAAGTAAAAGAGCTTTCACACTTACCACGGCGAGAAACAGCAAAACGCTGTGGCTATTACACCGTAACAAAGAACAACCAGACTCGCGTCAACTTAACAGACTTTTATGACGCAGTTTTAGGCGCGAAAGGTGTTCCCCTCGATCCAGAAGGAACAAAAGATGGTCGGGGTCGCGAACCAACCTATCGTGTAAGCGTACACAAAAATGGTCAAATTGTTATTGGTGCAACTTACACTGAGGCAATGGGATTAAAGCCTGGTGATGAGTTTGAAATTAAGCTGGGTTACAAGCATATTCACCTAATTCAGGTGGATGGCGGAAGTAAGACTGGAGACGATACCAGTGATGAAAGCGAAAGTGAGGAGGCGACTGCATGATCAGCGGTAATGCTTTCTGATATGGCGTTGCTTCTAACAAATTTATCGGGAAATTTGAAAGAACCAACTGCCTCTCCTTTCAAGGGAGCATCTTAGGGAAAGCAAATACATCTTTTGTGGACTAGACATAAAAGCTGCGGGGGTTCATGCTTACCCCCAGCGGTAAATAAGGCAGTTTTTTCCCAAACTTGAGGTGTTACGCTTGAGCCAATGAAAGCTGTCTTTAACAATGCCTATTTTTGAACGAGCCGATTGGTGGCTGGTATCACTTCCACAAACTCCTGCTGTGTTGAAGGCGATCGCTTTCTTCATTGTCTGGCTAGTTCTTTGGTTGCCAGTTGCGATTCCTTTGGCAGCAGTGCTAAAATGGCGACCCTTTCACCCCTTGGCTGTAGAGCAAAAGCTCCCTTTATTAGCTTCGCTCTATTTAATTGCCCCTGCGATCGTCTGGGGTGCCGCTTGGGTGGAGGGGGCTTTTTTTGCGGATTATGGGTTGGGCTGGAAAGCTTCAATATTCATTTCACTAGGACAAGGCTTTGCTTTAGGGGTGCTAAGTCTGGTAGTGGTGTTTGGCATCCAAAAAGCGTTGGGCTGGGTCGAGTGGCGATCTCAAGAGAATCCTCTCTATGAAGATACACAGAACCCCCCGCAAAATCTGTGGTCGGTAGTCGGATCTGTCTTACTACCAACATTGTTATTAGGATTATTGATTAGTGGAATTGAAGAGTTAATTTTTCGGGGATTTCTGCTTACGGAACTCCAGCAAGATTATTCAACTTGGGTAGCGGCGGCAGTTTCTAGCTTAATTTTTGCGCTGCTTCATTTGGTTTGGGAACAGCAGGAAACATTGCCTCAGCTACCGGGATTATGGCTGATGGGAATGGTATTAGTGCTGGCTCGTGTCTGTGATGATGGGAATTTAGGCTTGGCGTGGGGACTTCACGCCGGATGGATTTGGGCGATCGCAAGTTTGGATACGACGAGAGTGATTCGCTACACTGGCATGGTTCCGGCTTGGGTAACTGGTTTGGGAGAAAAGCCTCTGGCGGGTGCGGCGGGAATTTTTTGTCTGCTGGGAACTGGGATTTTAATCTGGCAAATTTATCTTTAAAATGAGCATCTTTAAAATCAGCGATTTGCTGCCAGAATCGTGACGGGATTCAGCGGGGAAAACCGAGTCAGCGATCCCACCGGCACAGAACGCGATAACTGCACTTGCAACAACTGATAATCCCATTGCTGACGCGATAACCAGCCCAAAGTCTCATTCAGGTGTTCCAGCGTGGCGAGTGCCAGTACCAAGCGCCCTGAAGCAGTTAAATGCGAATTACAGGTATCGAGAATTTCAGTTAAATTGCCGCCGCTACCGCCAATAAAGATGCGGTTGGGTGCCGGGAGGCTGTACAAAGCTTCTGGGGCGCTGCCATGAATAGAAATCACATTTTCTACTTGGAAGCGATCGCAGTTCTGCTGAATTAACATCGTGCCAGCAGCAGTTTTCTCAATCGCATACACGCGAGAAGTGGGGAATAAACGGGCAATCTCAATCGAAACTGAGCCAGTACCTGCCCCAATATCCCAAATAATTTGTCCCGGCTGTAGCGCCAGTTCTCCCAGTACAAGAACCCGCACTTCCCGCTTCGTCATCAAGCCAGGGCGATCGCTAAAACTCAAGAAACTCCCATCCGGGACTCCCAGCATCGGCAGGGCATCCAGATTCGGTAGGAATGCGTCCCCACTCTTACTCCCTGAATCAGAGGGACGTAGCAAGACAACAACATTCAAAGAAGCAAAATCTTGCTCTTGTAGAGCCGTAATTAATTGTCTTCCGACACAGGGAAAAGACCGAACTCGCTCATCGGCACCGCCTAAATTTTCACAAACCCAGAACTCATAAGTGCTAGGTAAATCTAAAGCGAGTAACAGACGAGCGATCGCTTCCGGCGTATTCTGAGTATCGGTTAATACAGCAATCTTCTCAATGCCCTGTTGCAGCGCTTGGGTTAACTCATCCAGCGATCGCCCGTGGGCGCTGATGACACGCGCATCCTGCCAGGGAACCTTAATCCGGTTAAAAGCCAGCTGAACCGAACTCAGATGCGGATGAAACGTTAATTCTGCTGAGGGTAGTTGTGCCACCAACAGCCGTCCTAGTCCAAAAAAGAGGGGATCGCCACTCACCAATACGACAATGCCGCCAGAACCCGCAGACAGGCGATCGCGAATTTCCTCAACTACCTTTGTCAAGTCACCCAGAATCAAACGTTGGGCGGAGGCATCGGGAAAGTAAGAAAGATGGCGATCGCTCCCAATTAACAGCGTCGCTTGCTCTACAATCTCCCGCACACCATGACTCAGCCCATCTGCACCATCCAAGCCAATTCCAACAACGTGTACCAGTGTCATGAATAGCGGCTGAATGCACCCGATGGCGGGAAGTCGCTGCGATACCGACTCAACGCAAATCGATTTTTCGTGACCCTAAATAGGCAGCGAATCCCTAACATTTCTCTGCCTCCCAAGCCAATAGGAGTAAAGCATTCACAATCGCGGCGGTAATCGGTGAACCGCCCTTGCGCCCCTCAATCCGAATTTGGGGTACGGGCGTCTTTTCTAGTACCGCTTTAGACTCTACGACGGAGATAAATCCAACGGGTGCGCCAATCACTAAAGCCGGTTGAATGGGTGCCGAGGGTAACTCTGCACACAAAGCCAGCAGAGCAGTGGGAGCATTACCAATCGCATAAATTGCCTCTGGAAATTCTTGCCAACATTTTAGTAAGCCGGTTTCCGTGCGCGTCTTGCCAGGGAGAGCAACGCTTGCTTGTTCCACAGCGGCAACCAGGGGATTGTTAAAGGTTTGCGCCACCATTCCCGCCACTCCCTGTTTGACCATGCCAACGTCTGTAACAATCGGCACGCGACGCCGCAAGGCAGCGATCGCGCTTTCAATCGCCCCCTCACTAAATCGAATTAATTGGGCAAATTCAAAATCAGCGGTGCTGTGGATGGCTCGACGTACAATTGCGTACTCGGAGGGGCTAAAGCGGTGTTCGCCAATTTCTCGATCGATGAGAGCAAAACTTTGCTGGAGGATGGGATGAATGGGTAAGCTCATAAATCAGGAGTCAGCTAATAGCGATTTGTAAGCCGCTATTAGCCGATTGTTTTTAAAAAGTTAAAACGGGCCAATCAGGTTCCCGATAATACCGGGTCATATCGTCAAATTTTCGCAATTGCGCTTGGTGTGTCCAAATTTCTGGAGAATTTTCCAACCATTGGTTGTTAATTTGAGAAAGTTTTTCACACAAGCGAGCGCGGTTCAAATCTGGTGAAATATCGCCAAAATAGCCCAGCGTCACATGGGCAGTAAAACGATATTGCTGTTCAATCCCCAACTCTATCAAACTCCGACTTTGATAGATAAACCGGCGAAACTTCAACATTCGCTCGTAAGTGCCTTCGTCCTTGGGGACTAAACAAACCGCGACTGCACGGGGCATTACCATCAACCCCAGCAACTGCCAAAGCATCGGATTGCCGCCAGTGAGAGATGGCTGGGACTGCTCGAAAATTTGAGCAATGCGATCGCGCAGTTGTTCTTCAAACTCCGGATTCTCACTCGTGGTGTGCCGATAAGCACTGTCCCAAATCAAATCTGCTAAGGTCACATGAAAACTCTCAGCAGGGACTGGCACAATAAAACCAGGATCTAGCTGCTGTAGGAGTTGCTCTTGGCACGCTTTCAAGCTTTCGTAAAACGTCGCATTCTCGGATTCTTCTCCCGCAGGTGGCGTGATCGCCGAATAGCCAGGGAAAGGCACGGCTTGTCTTGTCCCTGACGGGGAGGGCTTAAACTTCGGAGACTCCTGTATATGCTGTACTTGGGACTCGTAGGTTGCAGGTAGTGTTAGCCGTGCTACCCGATTTAAATAAGTGTGATAAGTCTCGTCCAATCTTAATAGCCTCGTACTTTTCAGAGATGCTTTAATGCCAATTTACCTCTACTGGGGTGAGGATGATTTTGCCCTGGAAAAAGCTGTTGACTCCCTGCGCGATCGCATTCTCGACCCCCAATGGGCTAACTTTAACTATGACAAAATTTCTCAAGCGCTACCCAATGCGGTCATCACTGCTTTAAACCAAGCAATGACACCACCCTTTGGCAGCGCCTACCGTTTGGTATGGTTGGTTGATACTACTATATGCCTGCACTGTTCGGAAGATCTGCTGGCTGAACTGGAGCGTACGATACCGGCGATTCCTGAGTCTTCAGTATTTTTGCTAACGACTCGCTCTAAACCCGATGGGCGTCTCCGGTCTACAAAGCTGCTGCAAAACCATGCTGATATTCGAGAATTTTCGCTCATCCCGCCCTGGAAAACTGAAGAACTGCTAAAAAAGGTGCGTCAGGTTGCCCAGCAAGTTGGTGTCAAACTAACCCCCGCCGCAGCCGAACTGTTAGCCCAATCTGTGGGAAATGATACCAGACAACTTTGGAACGAACTGGAAAAGTTGCAGGTTTACGCTGGTATCCCGAAGCCCCTTGCCACCGCTTCTGACGAAGCAGACGTATCCCAAGACGCGATCGCCCTCGAAGTCGTTGCTACCCTAGTAACCTCTAACACCCAAAACAGCTTGCAGCTCGCATCGGCGATCGCCGAGGGGAATACTGCCCACGCCTGTTCGCTGGTTGCAGACTTAATCGGTCATAACGAACCCGCTTTGCGGATTGTCGCCACCCTAATCGGTCAATTTCGTACCTGGTTGTGGGTGAAACTGATGGTAGAGAGCGGTGAGCGCGATGAACGGGCGATCGCCACTGCGGCAGAAATCGGCAACCCCAAACGAATTTACTTTCTGCGCCAAGAAGTCAAAGACTTCTCTGTGCGTCACCTCACCTTAACCTTACCCTTACTCCTGGAATTGGAAGTCGCCCTCAAGCGAGGAGCTGATCCCATTTCAACGTTACAAATGAAAGTTATCGAACTGTGTCAATTGTATCAATGAAGGCATAAACACGTAGAGAGAATTCTTTCCTCCCTGCCTTTACGCCTAGAGGTAGGGAGGAAAGCGCTACCCATACCACCCAATCGTTACAGCTTTGGTAACACCCCGCTTTTTATGCGAAAGTGTGGTAAAATCCACACACTCTTAATATCCGTAGTTAGTTGTAGATTACTACTCGATCCCTACTCCGTAGGGAGAAGGCTGCTGTTTTCTGAGGTACCAACACGAGATGTAAATCTACGAATGCCCATCTCTAGCTGGAACTTCTCACCCTTAAAACAGTTCAGAAAAAGTAATCCGTGTGTGTTTTGATTTTCTATTTTTTGGTCGCACTAGATCATGATGACTTTATACAGTTCACGTCGCTCTCTGAATCGAGTCTTATCTCAATGCCTGAGTGTTGGTACTCTCGCTACTCTAAGTCTGTTGTTAGGTTTTGCACCCGGTCTATCCGAGCGCTCCCATAGCCTTGACTTTAGTTCTCAGGCATACGCTCAATCACCCTTCAGCTCCAAAGACTTAAGCAACTTCGCCAGGGCTGTTTTGGCGATGGAACCGGGTCGCCAAGCTGCCTATAACGAGATCAAAAGAATCGTGGGCAGCCCTCCAAATATTGCTTGCAGCCAGCCGAATAGCCTGCGATCGCTTCCAGGAAATGCACAGGCCATTGCCATCAATTACTGCAAACAGTCTCAAAAGATTGTTGAGAGCAACGGTTTGTCCATTGGATTATTTAATCAAATTACGGTGGAGGCGCAAAAAAATTCGGAGGTAGCAGCACAGATAAAAAATGAAATGATCCGTCTGCAAGCTCAGTAAAAAATAAACTTTTGCTGACCCTGCTTGACTCGGATATTGATGTCATCTGTGCTGATGTTAGTAGCATCACCATAACTTGCTGACTAAAGATTCCAGTGATGCTAACGATAACGCAACGCTTTCCCGCCAATTTGGATGCATCGGTCAACTTTACTCTTTTTCTGACTGCCGAGGAGCGCACGCGCAGCCGCTATCGCTTTGAAACTGCTGAGGGGCAAGCTTTGTATCTGCGCTTACCCAGAGGAACCGTGTTGCGCGATCGCGATCTCCTCCAATCTGAAATCGGTGATATCGTCGTGAGAATCGTGGCTAAACCAGAACCCGTTCTCACCGCGACTGCCCAGAACCCCCTCGATTTGCTGCGAGCGGCTTATCATCTAGGCAATCGCCATATACCGCTAGAAATTGCTGCCACTCATTTGCGGTTGTCTCCCGACCCCGTTTTAAAGTCAATGCTGGAACATCTGGGGATGGAGGTACGAGAGGAAATCTCGCCTTTTTATCCAGAAATGGGTGCCTATGGACACCATCATCACGCTTAGTTAATCGGGTAATCGGTAATGGGGGAGTTTTAAGTTTTGAGTTTTGATTTGTAGAAACGCGATAATCGCGTCTGAGTTTTAAGGAGAACCGATACAAAACTCTAGGCTTCATCCTAAAACTCTTCCCCACTCCCTACGTACCAACAATGACCAACGAGCAATTACCGATTCCCCATTCTCCAGTTAACCTGCTGTGTCTTATGCAACTGGTGAGTCCCGCGTTGCCGGTAGGTGCTTATAGCTATTCCGAAGGGCTGGAAACGCTCGTCGATGCTGGTGTAATTGAGAACCTGCAACATCTGGGACACTGGCTCAAGCAGGAACTGGGTTATGGGGCAATTCGGTTGGAAGCAGCGGTGATGATTCGGGGATATCGGGGGGCAATTGCTGGGGATTTAGAGGCTTTAAATTACTGGAATGTCTGGTTATCTGCTGCTAAGGAAACACAGGAGTTGCAAGCGCAAAGTTGGCAGATGGGGCGATCGCTCATTCGATTACTTTTGGAATTACAGCCCCAGGTTCGGTCAATGGTGGATGCGATCGGGAATCCTTGTAATTATGCGATCGCTTTCGGCATTGCCACCGCCCATTGGCAAATCGACGCTGCATCTGCCCTCTTGGGCTACTTACACAGTTGGGCAACCAATTTGATTGCAGCTGGAGTTAAATTGATTCCCCTGGGACAAACGGCTGGGCAACAGCTACTGCTAGAGCTACAACCCATCCTGATTCAGGCTGCCAAGGAAATTTTAGGGTTAGAAGATGACGCCCTGAGTAGTTGCGGTTGGGGATTAGCATTGGCGAGTATAGCTCACGAAACGCAGTACACGCGCTTATTTCGGAGTTAAACAAAGACAAACCGCTTGTGAAAGCTGTCAATAGCAAATGATTAATTGCCTTGCTACGATGAGCAATTAGCCATTCGCTTTCAGAAAATTTTATGAATGCTTTTCGGGTTGGAGTAGCTGGCCCAGTGGGTTCGGGAAAAACTGCCTTAGTCGAAGCCTTATGTAAGGTGATGCGGCAAAAATATCAAATTGCTGTGGTCACGAATGATATTTATACTCAGGAAGATGCCCAGTTTTTAGTGCGGAGTCACGCCTTGGAAAGCGATCGCATCCTTGGCGTCGAAACTGGCGGCTGTCCCCATACCGCCATCCGTGAAGACGCTTCCATGAACATCGCCGCCATTGAACAAATGGAACAGCGATTTCCCGAGCTAGACTTAGTCTTTTTAGAAAGTGGTGGCGATAACCTAGCGGCAACCTTCAGCCCAGAACTGGTAGACTTGACAATTTACGTGATTGATGTCGCGGCTGGTGACAAAATTCCGCGCAAAGGTGGCCCCGGAATTACGAAATCCGATCTTTTAGCAATCAACAAAATTGATCTTGCCCCTCAAGTCGGAGCAGATTTAGGGGTCATGGAACGCGATGCTCGGAGGATGCGGGGAGAAAAGCCCTTTATCTTTACGAATTTGAAGACTCAGCAAGGATTAACCGCTGTGGTGGACTTTATCCGCCTAAATCTGGGCGAAATTTCAAAAACAGCAAGCTGAGCTTTCCTAGATAAAGATACAAAAATTCGATTCTTTGTATCATTGATAACAATTTTTTCCCAGAACATCGCTCTAATATCACTGCTTAACTGTGTATGTTCTCTACCATTAGGCTGATTCAGCCAGGAGTACGGTGACGGTATGGCAAGGCGATTAGGGCGACGTAAATTTCTTCTATACGGTTCTGCTACTCTGGGAACCAGTATTCTTCTCAAAGCTTGTAGCAGCACTCCCACTTCTACCTCTGAGACTGCCAGCCCAACGGCTGCGTCTCCCTCTCCCAGCGCAACAACCGTTGCGGCTGCCGGTGGAGGAAACACCATCAAAGTCGGGATTCTGCACTCTCGCAGCGGCACGATGGCGATTAGCGAAAACAGCGTTGTAGATGCCGAACTGTTGGCAATTGAGGAGATTAATAAAGCCGGTGGCGTCCTCGGCAAGCAAATTCAAGCAATTGAAGAAGATGGTCAATCCGACTGGCCTACTTTTGCAGAGAAGGCGAGAAAGCTAATCGATCAGGATAAAGTTGTCACCGTTTTCGGCTGTTGGACTTCCGCCAGCCGCAAAGCAGTGCTGCCAGTATTTGAAGAAAAAGGTCATATGCTCTGGTATCCCGTGCAATACGAGGGTCAAGAGTGCTCCAAAAATATTTTCTATACGGGTGCTGCCCCCAACCAACAAATCGAGCCAGCAGTCGATTGGCTCTTGCAGAATAAAGGTAAAAAATTCTTCCTAGTTGGCTCAGATTACGTTTTTCCGCGTACCGCGAATACGATTATTAAAGAGCAGTTAAAGGCAAAAGGCGGCGAAACCGTCGGGGAAGATTACTTACCCCTAGGCAATACAGAAGTTACGCCCATCATCACTAAAATTAAAGCGGCTCTGCCTGAGGGAGGGGTCATTTTTAATACCCTGAATGGAGATAGTAATGTGGCTTTCTTCAAGCAGATGCAAGGTGCAGGATTAGGGCCAGATAAATACCCCGTAATGTCTGTCAGTATTGCCGAAGAAGAAGTCAAGGCAATTGGCACAGAATATCTCAAAGGTCAATATGCCGCATGGAATTACTTCCAAACGGTAGATACCCCGGCGAATAAAAAATTTGTCGAAGCTTTTAAGGCAAAATACGGTCCAGATCGGGTAACAAATGACCCGATGGAAGCAGCTTACATTGCTGTTTATCTGTGGAAACAAGCTGTCGAGAAAGCAAAAACCGCTGACGATTTAGAGGCAGTGCGAAAGGCTGCGGTTGGTCAGAAGTTTGAGGCTCCAGAAGGCACTGTAACGATGGAAAGTAACCATCACATTTCTAAGTTTGTACGGCTAGGTGAAGTCGCAGATGATGGTCTCTTTAAGATTGTCTATGAGACGAAATCAGCAGTGAAGCCAGTTCCTTGGAACCAATTCGTTGCTGCAACTAAGGGTTTGGGATGCGACTGGTCAGATTCCAAAAAAGGTGGTCAGTACAAAATTTAAGCGGTTAAAAATTAGTCCTTAGTTATTAGTCGTCAATCTTGAGAAGATTGGTTGGGTTTCGTTACCTGATGGTGTTGGCTAATTAAGAACCTAACCCCCCATCCCCCTTCCCTCATAGGGAAGGGGGAGTCTGGAAGCCTCTACCCTTGTAGGGAAGAGTTTGGGGTGGGGAGAGGTCAAAAATTAATGCCAACAGCATCCGTTACCTCAACCTAACCTAGGGGATTTGAAAGCTAATAACTAATGACTCACGATCCATGACTAATGACCCATGATTAATGGCTGAGGAAGCGGTGTGATAGCAGGATTGCTGGATGGGATTTTTAATGGAATTAGCATCGGCGCGGTTTTGTTAATTTCAGCGTTGGGACTAGCCATTGTCTTTGGACTCATGGGCGTCATTAACTTAGCTCATGGTGAGTTGATGATGCTAGGAGCCTACACAACGTTTGTTGTACAAAATGGCTTCAAAATATTGGGTAAGCCTTGGTCTGAAACCTATATTGTTTTTGCGCTAATTTTGGCTTTCCTGGTGACAGCAGGTGTGGGATTAGTTTTGGAACGGGGGGTAATTCGTTATCTTTACGGACGCCCTCTAGAAACCCTGTTAGCAACTTGGGGCGTTAGTCTGATTTTGCAGCAGTTCGCTCGCAGTGTTAGCTGGGTGTTAGTCATTGGCATTGGAATATTTTGCCTTTTGTTTTTTGGCGCTTTTTGGATTCTGTCCCGCCGCCCAGATTTTGAGCGTATTCGTAACTGGGTAATTGCAATCATGTCGCCGATATCTTTAGGCGTTGCGAGTGCCACAAGTGCAGTTTTGGGACAAACTTATAAACTGGCTGTCACCAAGCCTTGGTTTGGCGCTCAAAATGTGGACGTAACGGCACCGAGCTGGTTACGAGGAGGGCTGCGGCTGGGCACATTGCAGATGCCTTATACGCGGCTATTTATTATTGCGCTAACCATTGTTTGTGTAGCCGGAATTTATGTATTTTTGCAACGGTCTCCGTGGGGATTAAGAATTCGCTCAGTCATGCAGAATCGCAGTATGAGTGCTTGTTTAGGAATTCCGACTGCTAAAGTTGATGCCATTACATTTGCTTTGGGTTCTGGATTGGCTGGAATTGCCGGTTGTGCGATTAGTTTGCTGGGTTCTGTGGGACCCAATACAGGCCAGAACTACATCGTCGATACATTTATGGTGGTTGTTGTCGGTGGCGTCGGTAAGCTGGTGGGCAGTATTGTGGCAGCGATGGGAATTGGCACGATTAACTACTTAATCAGTTCTAAAGTCTTAGTGCCGATGGTGGCACCGATAAAGCCTTTAGTGGATTTCTTTGAGTTTTTCGGCACAACCAGTATGGCGAAGGTGATGGTATTCGCCTTAATTATTGCGTTCCTTCAGGTGCGGCCAGGAGGGATTTTTCCACAGAAGGGACGTAGCGTTGATGCTTAAACAAAGACAATCGAGTAGAGGCTCAAGGCGATGATTTTGGATGCGGTTCTTGAAGTTAAGGGCATGAAGCAGCAACGCAGACGAGCGGTGCTAATGGAAGTGGGGATAACGATTGCGATCGCTCTCCTCCTCATTTTCATAATGCCAGCAGTTCTCACAGGCTTTCGTCTCAACTTGCTAGCACGATTTTTGGCGTTAGCGATCGCTGCCCTCGGCATTGATTTAATTTGGGGCTATACAGGTATGCTCAGTTTGGGGCATGGTGTATTTTTTGCGCTTGGTGGCTATGCCTTGGCAATGCACTTGCAATTAGCTCCTCTCAAGAACGGTTTACCAGAATTTATGAGCCTCTTCGGCATTACAGACCTACCTTGGTTCTGGAAGCCGTTTTATTCGTTTAGTTTTGCCGCCGCAGCCGTTGTGATAATTCCGGCTGTATTAGCCGGAATATTGGGTTATTTAGTATTTCGCAACCGGATTCGGGGCGTTTACTTCTCAATTTTGACCCAAGCAGCGACGATTGTATTTTTTAATTTCTTCAACGGGCAGCAGGGATTTTTTAACGGCACCAATGGTTTAACCAATTTCAAAACATTATTAGGGGCAACAGTCAGTGATAGTCAGACGCAATTTGTTTTCTACGCGCTAACAGTCTTATTTTTGGCAGGTGCTTATGCTTTGTGCCGGTGGCTGACTAGCGATCGCTTTGGACGAGTTCTGGTTGCGATTCGGGATGATGAGAGCCGGATGCGCTTCTCTGGCTATAATCCCACGGGATTTAAAGTCGTAGTGTTTGCGATTTCCGCTGCTCTGGCTGGAATTGGGGGTGCTTTATTCACCCTTCAATCTGGTTTAATTTCACCGAAAGCAATGGATATTGCTTTTTCGATTGAAATGGTAATTTGGGTAGCAGTGGGAGGTCGTGCCAGCTTAATCGGAGCCATATTTGGGGCGCTATTAGTCAACTTTGCCAAAAGTCTTTTAAGCGAACAATTTCCAGGTATTTGGGTATTTTTCCAAGGAGCATTATTCCTAATTGTGGTAACAGTTCTTCCCGATGGTGTAGTCGGTTGGCTACGCTATCAAGGTTTCCAGCGCCTGCTGACACTTCTAGGGCGGAAGCAGATGGCAACCTATCCCAGCCTTGAAGAAGACCCAGAGGTACAGCATGAACGCGAAAATATTAGAAACTGAAAATTTAACGGTGAATTTTGATGGTTTTAAAGCACTGAACCATCTGAATTTCAGCATGGATGTCGGAGAGTTACGGGTCGTAATTGGTCCAAACGGTGCCGGGAAAACAACCTTTTTAGATGTCATTACTGGCAAAGTACAACCGACTGAGGGACGGGTATTATTTAAGGGGAGAAACGTGAAAGCACTCTCCGAACATCAAATCGCCCGATTGGGAATTGGGCGAAAGTTCCAAACCCCCCGCATTTACCTCAACTTGACGCCCCGCGAAAACCTAGAACTTAGCTGTAACCGTGATAAAAATGTCTTAGCAACGCTATTTGGGCGTCCTGCTACTGGCGAACGTAGCAAAGTAATGAGTTTGCTCGAAACGATTGGTTTAAGTGCAAAAGCAGATATCCGCGCTGGTTTACTTTCTCACGGGGAGAAACAACGCTTAGAAATTGGAATGTTAGTTGCTCAGTCGCCCGATTTATTGTTGGTGGATGAACCCGTTGCAGGGCTAACTGATGAAGAAACTGACAATATTGGGGAACTACTGATCGCTTTAGCTCATAGTCATTCTATTTTGGTCATTGAACATGACATGGAATTTGTGCGCCAAATTGCTCGTAAAGTAACTGTGTTGCATGAAGGCTCGGTGTTGTGTGAAGGCACGATTGAGGAAGTACAAAATGACCCTCGCGTTATAGAAGTTTATTTAGGAGAGCAGTTAGATCCTCAGGGAGAACCGCTTAAAGAAATTGAGGAGTAAAAAGAAGCGCTAAATTAAGCAATTAAAAAACGATCGCGTCTTATTCAACCAAGCACAATAAAATGCTAAAAATTTCTAATTTAAATGTCTATTACGGTGAAAGCCATATCCTCCGCAATGTAGATTTGAGCGTCCCCTTAGGGCAAATGGTGTGTCTAATTGGACGTAATGGTGTTGGCAAAACCACTCTACTCAAAACAATTATGGGGCTACTTAAACCCCGTAGCGGCACGATTACTTTTGCTGATGAGATAATAATAGACAAATCTCCAGATCGACGGGCGCGGCTAGGAATTGGTTATGTTCCTCAAGGACGGGAAATTATTCCGCGTTTGACGGTGAAAGAAAATTTGTTGCTAGGTTTGGAGGCGCGACGTGAGGGCAGAAGTGGTAAGGAAGAAATCCCAGAAGAAATATTTTCCCTCTTTCCTGTTTTAAAAACGATGCTGTCTCGGATGGGTGGCGATTTAAGTGGAGGACAACAACAGCAACTCGCGATCGCTCGCGCTTTGATGGGGAAGCCGCAGTTACTTGTACTGGATGAACCCACAGAAGGCATTCAACCCTCGATTATTTTAGAAATAGAAGCAGCAGTGCGCCGCATTATTGAATCTACCGGCATTTCTGTTTTATTGGTCGAGCAACACTTGCATTTTGTCCGACAAGCAGATCGGTACTACGCGATGCAAAAAGGCGGTATCGTCGCGTCTGGCTCGACTAGCGAACTCAGTCAGGATGTAATTCAACGGTTTCTGGCTGTCTGATGCAGATCGCTAACAATCTTTGCGAGGAACCCGTAGAACTTACAGTTCTCAAGATAGGCGCTTTTACGCCTCCGAAAATAGAGCGGTCAGTTTACTCTCACAGCCGCTAAACTGTGGAGAGCCTTGTGACAGATTATCTGTCTGGAGGACGAAACACCGCATCTATATTAACTCAGAGATGTTCAAGCGGCTGCAACAGCTTCAACCCAAGCTGCTAATTTTTACCTTTGGGGCATCTTTGCTACCCGTGATGTTCCTGAGTGCTGTAGCGTGGCGGTTTGTGCAGCAGCCGCTCATCGACTTAGAAAAGACTCGGCTCGACGATCAAGTTTTAGCCTTTCGGGGATACACTGCGGCTACTGAGAAAGGATTGCAAAATTTATCCTCTAGCTATGCAATCTGGACAGATTTATACAACGCAATTGGGAAGCGAGATGAGGCTTGGATCAAAAAGGAAGTCTCCGAGCAACTTGTTCTTTCTACCGATGTCGATCATGTGAAAGTGGTGGATCGTAGGGGAGAGATTTTGGGAGAGCGGGGTGACGCTTTGCGAATTCCGAATGTAGCTGAGCGGATAACAGATGCGATCGCTACCAACAAGCCAACGACGATGTTGATTGATAGCGGCTTGCCTCAGATATTGCTCTTTTCAACAGCGCCTGTTTACAACAGCGATGGTACGGGGAAGTCACCCGGAACTTTGATTTTAGGGCAAAATTTAGATGAAACTTGGTTGCGTAACTTTCTTAATTTCTCTCAACCTACCACTAAACTGCAAGTTATTTCTCTAGATGGCAAATCAATCATTTCTAGCAATGCCAAATCCAGCATTGAGCCTTGGGAACAAGTAAATTTAAAGTCGCAGGTGTTACGCAAGATTCAAAAAGGTAAAACAGTTTATCGGATCGAACCAAAATCTGGTTTGAATACGATATATGCTCCGATTACTTCCCGCAATCAGCCTATTGCCATTGCCAAAATTCAAATTGTCTCAAAGTATTTTAATCAAGCTTCCATCAACTTAAACCGTGTAATTTGGCTAGGACTGGGATTGGCTACCTTGTTATCGATTGCGATCGCACATTTGCTAGCCAAACAAATCGGCAACCCGATTATCCAGCTCTCCGAACGCAGTAAAACCTTAGCCGCAGGCGATTTGACTACCCCCATTCCCGGTATCGGCGCGGGTGGTGAAATCGGTCAACTTGCTCATGCTTATCAAGAAATGGCTCAGGCGCTAAAAGCCCTCATCGGAAACCTAGAGCAACGAGTTGCAAAGCGTACTGAGGAACTAGAACAGGCGCGTCAGACTCTTGAAGAACGGGTGCAACAGCGTACTGAAGAGCTTTCGCAAAAAAACCAGCAATTACAGCAAGCCCACGACCAACTACAGCAACTGAATACTGAATTAACTACCAACGCTCAACAGCTCAGTCAAGCATTACGCAATTTGGGAAGGGCGCAGGCGCAACTCATTCAAACTGAAAAAATGTCTAGTTTGGGTCAACTTGTTGCTGGCATTGCCCACGAAATTAACAATCCGATTAATTTTATTTATGGTAATCTTCCCCATATCAGTGACTACACAAAAAATCTACTGAACCTCGTACAACGCTATCAAAAAAGTTATCCTGATGCTGAAATACAGCAATATATTGAGGACATCGATCTCAATTTTTTGACGGGCGATCTGCCTAAAATTATTACTTCAATGAGGGCTGGCAGCGATCGCATTCGTCAAATTATTCTATTACTGCGAAACTTTTCCCGACTCGATGAAGCTGAAAGGAAGCGCGTCAACATTCATGAAGGAATTGATAGCAGTTTGCTAATTGTGCAGCATCGCTTGCAATCAGGCGGAGACTGGAAGGCGGAGGGAAATCCAGAGATTCAGGTAGTTAAGCAGTACGGCGTTCTGCCACCCGTTGAATGCTATCCGGCGCAGCTTAACCAGGTATTTATGAATATTTTCAGCAATGCAATTGATGCTCTGGAAACTTTCAAAGAGCAACCCGAAAAACGGATTTACATTAAAACTGAATTTAGTGCAGCTAAGCAAATAATTATCAAAATTAAAGATAATGGTTCCGGGATTCCAACAGCGATTAAATCAAAAATATTTGACCCTTTCTTTACAACCAAACCTGTCGGAAAAGGCATAGGTTTAGGACTAACTGTATGTTATCAAATATTAGAACATCATCAAGGACGTATTTCTATTATCTCCGAACCGGGGCAGGGAACAGAAGTTATCATTGAATTACCCATTAAGTTAAACAATCCAATTGGTAATCCCTAAAAGGTGCTGGTTGCCTTTTTCTTAGCAATCAACAAGCTAGTAAGTTTTAATTTATCGGATTTTTTGCACTTGATAAGCAATACTTACCAATTAGAAAATTACTATTTTATTTGCTATTTAAAATTAATTTTTATTTCTAGGATCTCCAAAGAGATAGTAACCAGTAACTTTTTTAAAAGCCTCGGAAGTTTTATCACCAAGGCAACCATCTACACTTAAATAAATTCCTGAAAATTGATTTAAAAACTGTTGCAGTTCTTTGCCGTTATCAATCTTAGAATCTGGTGAATAATATACCAAAGGTTGCTTTTCGCCAGGTTGGATATCTACATCTTTTTCTCCAACCTCACTGGTTTCTGGATTATCCCAAGTAATTGTTCCTCGATCGATCATTCGGCGCAGAAGTACGGCGGCACCGTATTGCTGCGATACGGCTGTATTTGACCAGGTGCCATCGTCAACGTATTTTCCTTTAGTATAGTGGTTTGAAGCACTCCACAAATAAGGTGAAAGAACATCAGAATGGTAGAGGCGATAACCCCAACCGTTGTAGCCTTCTAACTTAAAAAGAATGTTTGGAAGGCTCCAATCTTTCCATTGGTCAAATTTATCAAAAGTTAAAGCATCAATAGCACTTTCTTCCCATGTAAAGGGAGGATTGCCATTAGAGGGGCGATTTTTTGGTTCGTGTACGGTTCTTTTTATCAGCGGATCTCCATTATGCAGGTGAGTATTGAAATTTAAGGAAGATTCCATGTTGTGAATAATGGCTATCACATACCAGGGAATCGCCAGTCTTTTCCCTACCGCATCATACCTAGCCCGATTTGTATCAATGGCATCTAAAATATTATCTACTTGCTCAATTTTATTTTTAGTGATTTTGCAGCTATCAAAGAGTTGCTGGTATTCGTTTTTTAAGCTTTCAAAGCTGATAGCCGCCATAAGAATCTCCAGTATAAAGACTTAAGAATATTCGGTTGAATCGAGTTTAATGGTATTTTTGTTTAAG
The DNA here is from genome assembly GCF_039961855.1 of Trichocoleus sp. Lan. NCBI lineage: Bacteria > Bacillati > Cyanobacteriota > Cyanophyceae > Leptolyngbyales > Trichocoleusaceae > Trichocoleus > Trichocoleus sp. Lan. The sequence continues at coordinate 46,796 of NZ_JAMPKA010000002.1, forward strand.
ATGATTTTCCGGAGTAAAAAATTAACAATTTATACACCAAATTTAATGAAAGACCTCGATCCGGCAGTAGCAAATCCCTCATCCTCTGGATGGCACGGCATTCTTAACTTGGAGTTTTCTAAAACCCAAAGCAAAACCCAGGTGATTAGCGATCGCGTAAAAGCACCGCTGAAGGTACAGCGCCCATTTTATCCAGAAGGATCGGAGATTTGTCATAGTGTAATTTTGCATACAGCGGGGGGTGTGGTAGGGGGCGATCGCTTATCGCTTAATTTCCACCTCCAACCCAACGCCCAAGCCTTAATCACTACCGCTGCCGCCGGTAAGGTTTATCGCAGCAATGGATTGCCAGCGAGTCAAACGATTGAAATCGAGGTGAACGCGGGTGCTACTTTGGAGTGGCTACCGCAGGAAACAATTATTTTTGACGGCGCGATTTATCGACAAGACTTGCGGGTAGAATTAGCTCCAGAAGCAAGTTGGCTGGGCTGGGAAATTACACGCTTTGGGCGCAGTGCCAGAGGGGAAAGATTCTTACACGGAGAGTGGCGATCGCATACCGAAATCTGGCAGCAAGGACGCCCTCTGTGGATTGACAGGCAATGGCTACCTGGCGGGACAGAAATCCTCGACAGTCCTCACGGTTTAGCTGGGCAATCCGTTGTAGCGAGTTTAGTCTGGATTGGGCAAGCGGTGTCACCGGAGATTGTGGAAAAAGCACGAAATCTAGGGAATCATTCACCCTTTTTTAAGAAAGGGACAGGGGAAAATCTTCACCAAGCAGGCATTACTCGTCTTCCTTCTGGACTATTGTGTCGCTATCGGGGTTCTTCTACTTCCGAGGTGCGAAACTGGTTTATAGATATTTGGAATTTGCTGCGATCGCACTTTTTAGAACGCCCTGCTTGTCCACCAAGAGTTTGGCAAATTTGAGCGAATCGCAGAAGACACGGAGAACACGAAGAAGTCTAAGAGGTTATCAATGCAACTGACGCCACAGGAAAAAGATAAGCTGTTGATTTTTACGGCGGCACTATTAGCGGAACGCCGCAAGGAAAGAGGTTTAAAGCTAAATTACCCCGAAGCGATCGCTTATATTTCTGCTGGCATTCTGGAAGGCGCTAGAGATGGACGGACTGTTGCCGATTTAATGAGTTATGGGACAACCCTACTGTCACGGGAAGAAGTAATGGAAGGTGTGCCAGAGATGGTGCATGAAGTGCAGATAGAAGCTACTTTTCCCGATGGTACAAAATTGGTTACAGTTCACAATCCAATTCGTTAGATAATCCCGTAGATTGAAGGATTGTTTATGAAGGTTGCATTTATCGTCTACACCGGAATGACCGCCTTAGATTTTATCGGAGTTTACGATCCAGTCACTCGTCTCAAGACAATGGATTTTATATCCGATTTGGAATGGGATATTTGTGCCCATACTCAAGAAGTTAGCGATAACGCTGGACTTCGTTTTACTCCGAACAAAGTAGGGGAATCTCTCCAACCCTATGACATGATTATCGTGCCGGGGGGAATTGGTACCCGAAACTTAGTTGACGATCCTGAATTAATTGCATGGCTTAAAACCTCAGCGTCTTGCCAGTTCAAAGTTTCTGTATGTACAGGTTCTTTACTACTCGGAGCAGCGGGATTTTTAGAAGAAAAAACAGCAACAACCCATCCCAATGCTTTCCAAGACCTTCAAAAATATTGTAAGTCTGTTGTTGACAAAAGAGTGGTTGATGAAGGTGACGTAATTACCGCCAGAGGCGTTACTTCGGCAATCGATTTAGGTTTATATCTTTGTGAAAAGTTCGCTGGGTACGAGATTAAAGAGAAAATCCGTAAACAAATGGATTATCAGACATAGTCTAACCACAATAAGGTAAACATGAGAAATCTACGGAGCGAATTATATTCAGCCTTTTACGATACCGATCCGGTTCCTATGGTTGAATTTATACAATAGTTAGCTGTTTTTATAAAAAACTAAAAGAGGAAGTTGAAATGATTCCTGGGGAAATGCTTGTACAAGCCGGGGAAATAGAACTGAATGCGGGTCGCCCTAGTATAAAACTGCAAGTAGCAAATACAGGCGATCGCCCGATTCAAGTTGGTTCTCATTTTCACTTCTATGAGGTGAACGAATCTTTAGATTTCGATAGAGAACAAGCAAAGGGAATGCGCCTGAATATTCCAGCTGGTACAGCCGTTCGTTTTGAACCTGGAGATGAAAAGGAAGTCGAATTAGTGCCCTTTGTTGGTAGCCGTCAAGTGTATGGATTCAATGGCAAAATAAATAGTTCGCTATAGCAATCAATGAGGAATAATTAAATGACTTTACCGATACAAGAAATCGTACTAGCGCCAGGAGAAGGCAAGCACCTTACTATTGGTAACAGCGAAGCTACATTTAAAGCGGTTGGTGCCGATACCCACGGAAACTTAGGACTGTTTGAGTTTAGCCTAGAACCAGATGGAACCGGGGCGCAACCACATATCCATCGCCAGATGGACGAGATGTTTTATGTCCTAGAAGGCGAAGTGGAAATCCTCGTCGGGGATAAAACAGTAAAAGGACAACCAGGGGCATTTGTGCTTGTCCCTCGCGGTACACCTCACGGATTCGCCAACCGCAGCACAAAGCCAGCAAAGCTGTTAATAATGTTTTGTCCGGGAGGAGAACGCGAGAAGTATTTTGAGGGACTGGCTGAACTGATGAAAGACGGACAAAAACCCGATCGGAAAGCTTTGCTTGAGTTAATGCGGAGATTCGACCAGGAACCAGTGGAAATTTAGAAAAGAATGGCGATGGAATGGTATAACGAACCGCCGATTTGGAACGTCCAAGGCAATACAATTACTATCACTTCCGCTAGCAAAACTGATTTTTGGCGAGAGACTCACTACGGCTTCATTCGAGATAATGGTCACTTTTTTTATCAGCAAGCAAACAAAGACTTCATGGTTGAGGTGAAAGTTAGCGGTGAGTATCGAGATTTGTACGATCAAGCCGGATTGATGCTGCGCTTAGATGAGGCGAATTGGTTAAAATGTGGCATTGAATTTGTCGAGGGTGTACAACAAGTCAGCGCTGTGGTAACAAGAGATTACTCAGATTGGTCTGTTGTCCCGCTGCCAGATAACCCGACTTCTCTTTGGATGCGCGTACATCGACGTGGCACTGCTGTAGAGGTGCAATACTCTCTGGATGGCACTCAGTACACGATGCTACGCCTTGGTTATCTCACGCCAGTTGAGACGGTGAATGTAGGAATAATGTGTGCTTCTCCAGAGGGAAATGGCTTCTCAATGAAATTTGAGGGATTTAAAATTAATCGCTTGTAACCCAAAAAACGCCAAGAATAGCCCAAAACTTTGCGTACCTTTGCGCTAACCTTTGCGTATCTTTGCGTTAAAAATGTACCACTCTAGAGGAGTCAAGGATGAGTTACAGAATGGATCGCCGCGCTTACGCCGAAACCTATGGCCCGACAGTCGGCGATCGCGTTCGTCTTGCTGACACCGAATTATTCATCGAAGTCGAACAAGACTTCACGACCTACGGCGATGAAGTGAAATTCGGTGGCGGCAAAGTCATCCGGGATGGTATGGGACAATCCCCCATTTCTAATGCCGACGGTGCCGTCGATCTGGTGATTACCAACGCCTTAATCCTCGACTGGTGGGGGATTGTCAAAGCCGATATTGGCATTAAAGATGGCAATATTTTCAAAATTGGGAAAGCTGGAAATCCCTATATTCAAGACAAGGTAGATATTATTATTGGCCCTGGAACCGAGGTCGTTGCCGGGGAAGGGATGATTCTCACCGCTGGCGGGATTGACAGCCACATTCACTTTATTTGTCCGCAACAGATAGAAGTCGCGATCGCATCCGGCATCACTACCATGATCGGCGGTGGTACTGGCCCCGCTACGGGTACAAATGCGACCACTTGCACTCCTGGCCCGTGGAATATGTACCGGATGCTGCAAGCCGCTGACGCCTTCCCGGTAAATCTAGGCTTCTTGGGGAAAGGGAATAGCAGCCAACCCCAAGGACTAATCGAACAAGTCTTAGCCGGGGCGATAGGTTTAAAACTGCACGAAGACTGGGGCACCACACCCGCGACGATTGATACTTGCTTGAACGTTGCGGATAATTATGATGTGCAGGTAGCCATTCATACCGATACCTTGAACGAGGCCGGTTTTGTAGAAACCACCATCGCCGCATTTAAGAATCGTGTTATTCACACTTACCACACCGAGGGAGCCGGTGGAGGTCACGCGCCGGACATTATCAAAGTATGCGGCGAAGCGAACGTCCTGCCCTCTTCCACCAACCCGACGCGCCCTTATACCGTCAATACCCTAGACGAACACCTGGATATGCTAATGGTGTGTCATCACCTCGACCCCAGCATTCCCGAAGATGTCGCCTTTGCCGAGTCCCGGATTCGCCGGGAAACCATTGCCGCTGAAGATATCCTGCACGATTTGGGCGCATTCAGCATGATTTCCTCTGATTCTCAGGCGATGGGGCGGGTAGGCGAGGTAATCATTCGCACCTGGCAAACGGCACACAAAATGAAAGTGCAGCGGGGAAACCTCTCCCCATTGCTGCTAGGAGAGGGGCAAGAGAGGGCAGATAATTTCCGGGCAAAGCGCTACGTTGCTAAATATACAATCAATCCAGCCATTACCCACGGGATTTCGCAGTATGTTGGTTCCGTAGAAGCGGGGAAATTGGCGGATTTGTGCCTCTGGCGTCCGGCATTTTTTGGCGTCAAGCCAGAGATAGTCATCAAAGGGGGTGCGATCGCTTACGCTCAAATGGGCGATGCCAACGCTAGTATCCCCACACCGCAACCCGTGCATATGCGCCCGATGTTCGGCTGTTTTGGAGGAGCGATCGCTGCCACTTCTCTAACTTTTATTTCCCAAGCGGCACTCGAACAAGAGATTCCCAGCCAGCTTAAGCTACAAAAGCCAGCCGTTGCCGTCAGCGGTACGCGGCAGCTCAGTAAGCGAGACATGAAATTAAACGATGCCCTGCCTCACATGGAAGTAAATCCGGAAACCTACGAAGTGCGAGCCGATGGGGAATTGCTGACTTGCGAACCGGCAACCGTTCTCCCATTAGCACAACGCTACTTTTTATTCTGATTAAATTGGTAGTAGAGAAGCGATTAACTTGCTAGAGATGCAACTAATCGCTTCTCTACTTATCTATTTTTCAAAACTAATACCCCTTCCGGATTCACCTCGTATTGTGCCCCCACATAACCAGTGCGGTCATACAGAATTTGGTGAATGTGTTGGTCTAGTTTTGCTTCATCAGAAATTTGAGGTCGATAATATTCTTTGATTTGCTCCTCGATGCCCATCACCTCAAGACGGTCGTGAAGTGCTGCGGGTTCTCCTGCTAAATAAGCATTTCGTGCCGCATCATCGCTCAAGAAGCTCATCAAGATTGGCAACGGAACTCCGCCAATCGTCATCCTGCCACTGCTCAGTAGTAGCACCCCTAGAAAGATAGATAAAAGTATAGAAAAGTAGATGCCCGCGATCAGTTTTACAGGAACTTTAGGCGAAGGACGATAATCAGGGCGTTGTTGTTTGCGAATGGTTCGACTAGATTCAGGTGCTAAGCGACCCATACTTTCCAACTTTGAATCTGCTCTTCATTGATGACTGAAATTGGGGGGGTCGGTCAATCTATCCTGAGGCGTAAAAATTTAAAGAGAGGGAAATAACGCAGTCAACATAAAACGCAGACCGCCAAGTAGCAGAGAGTTTAAAGCGATCGCTTGCACGTCCATCCTGTAGATAAAGCTGTCTTATTACCAACCACTCAAGTTTCTATCTTGAGCGCGATCGCCCAAAAGACCTCTTTTACCTATCCATCCGCACGAGGAAATTGACTTCGCTACTGCCTATCTTTCCCGTTTTGCTTAATTTATAGATGTAAATAAACTAGATATCTGCGATTTTTTCTTTCCAGCAATGAGCAGCCAGATGTATCAGATGACAGAAAAGTATGACCGTCATCCTAAAGGTTTATAATTAATTTTCTGTTGCTAAGGTCATTTGGCTAGTCCAGACACTGGATAGAAGCCAAAGAAGCAAAGATTCGGTAAAGATCCCCAACAATCCTTCTGTAGAATGAGGCAAAATGATACCTTAGGCGTAAAGAATGTTACGTGATGCACGATTAATTTACAAAAATTAATTTCAATAAACTTGAGTTGTTAACCTATCGCTTCCATGAAGAATCATTCGAGTCTCAATCAACCTTCTAAAACTGACCGCATTCTCGTTGTGGATGATTCTCCCGATAACTTGTTTTTGGTTCAAACCATTTTAGAAGAAGAGGGATATCAAATTACCTTGGCGGAAAATGGTCGTTCTGCCTTAAACGAGATTGAACAATCTCCACCAGACTTGGTTTTGTTGGATGTGATGATGCCGGGGATGGATGGATATGAAGTCACGAGGCGAGTCCGTGATAATACTAAGTTGCCATTTATCCCGATTTTACTGATCACAGCCCACGATCACGCCAGCGTGGTAGAGGGATTAGATACCGGAGCAGATGATTTTATTCGCAAGCCAGTGCAAGTTGACGAATTGCTGGCGCGGGTGCGATCGCTTCTGCGGCTGAAGCATAGTGTGGACGAACGCGATCAAATTGCCCGTCAGCGAGAAGATTTCGTTTCCTGGCTCACCCACGACTTGCGGACGCCGATCGTCGCCGCAGAGCGGATGCTGGCTTTATTTAGGCAAGGAGCCTTAGGAGAACTCTCGCCAGGAATGCAAGAAGCGATCGCTACAATGGATCGCAGCAACCGCAACTTGCTGGCGATGGTGAATACTTTATTAGAAGTCTATCGCTATGAAGCCGGTCGTAAAACCCTGAGCTTCTCACCAATTGACCTGCGGAAACTACTTCAGGAAGTAGTTCAAGAACTTTCTCCCTTAGCAGAGGAAAAGAATCTCACCCTGAAGCTGGATTTAGGGGACAGCGCCGACAATCATCCGCTTGATTTCAAAGTAGTCGGCGATCGCATGGAAATCCATCGGGTTCTAACGAACTTAATCGGAAATGCTATCAAATTTACAGATAACGGTTCAGTTGCTGTCCATGCGTCGGTAGGCTCCCATACAAGTAACTCCGCGAATCCTGCCATCGTTATTGACGTTAACGACACAGGTCCTGGTATCACCCTAGAAGACCAGAAAGTTTTATTTGAGCGATTTCGCCAAGGGAACCACAAGCGTTCTGGCAGCGGTTTAGGGCTGCATCTATCGCGTAGAATTGTGGAAGCTCATCAAGGTGAAATAGAAGTCAAATCCGAGTTGGGTAAAGGTAGTTTATTTAGAGTTCGCTTGCCTGCTCAAATATGAAATTTTACTGTTGGATTTTAGATTTTGGATTTCAAAGGGTATAGAGTCTAAAATTTAAAATCCAACATTGGAGAAAAAATGCTAGTACCACCAAAAGTTAGTAACATCGTATTTCAGCAACGAAAGTTTTTTGCAACTGGAAAAACTAAAGACATATCATTTAGGATTCAACATTTAAAGCTTTTAAAAAGAGCATTATTAGAGAATGAAGCCGCTATTTTTAAGGCTCTGCAAACCGACCTTAACAAATCAGTGTTTGAAGCTGCTTTATCAGAAATAGGAGTTTGCTTAGAAGAAATTAATTATGCGTTAAAAAATATTAATACTTGGACAAAACCCAAGAAAATAAAGGCACCAATTACCCAATTTATAGCCTCCGCTCAGGTTTATTCTGAGCCGTTGGGTGTAGTTCTAATCGTGGGAGCTTGGAACTATCCCTTGCAGCTACTAATTTCCCCTCTAGTGGGTGCGCTCGCAGCCGGTAACTGTGCGATTCTAAAACCGTCAGAACTCGCTACAAATACATCGCATCTATTAACTGAGATTATCCCTAAATACTTTAATCCAGAAGTAGTGGCTGTTGTAGAAGGCGGTATCGAAACCAGCCAGCAGCTACTGGAAGAAAAGTTTGACTATATCTTTTTTACAGGCGGCAGCGAAGTTGGAAAAATTGTTATGGCGGCAGCAGCCAAACATCTGACGCCCGTTACCCTAGAATTGGGCGGCAAAAGTCCTTGTATTGTAGATGCCGATACTCATCTGGAATACACTGCCAAAAGGATTGTTTGGGGTAAATTCATGAATGCAGGTCAAACTTGTATTGCCCCAGATTATCTTTTAGTAGATAAAAGAATTAAAAGAGATTTGCTCGCACAAATCAAAAATTGTATTCACGATTTTTATGGAGATGAACCGGAAAAAAGCCCTGATTATGGCAGAATTATTAATCAAAAACACTTTAACCGTCTTTGTAAATATCTAGATGGGGATGTTTTGATTGGTGGAGAGACTAATCCATCTGAGCGATACATTGCTCCTACCGTCATCGATCGCGTGGGCTGGGAAGATCCAGTCATGCAAGAAGAAATCTTTGGTCCAATTCTGCCAGTCCTAGAATATACAGAGTTGAACGAAGCGATCGCGCTTGTCAACGCCAAACCGAAACCCTTAGCCCTCTACTTCTTCTCGAAAGACAAACAAAAGCAACAAACCGTCTTGCAACAAACCTCTTCAGGGGGTGTTTGCATCAATGACACCGTTATGCAAGTTGGCGTCCTAGATTTACCCTTCGGTGGCGTTGGAGAGAGCGGCATCGGTCGTTATCACGGCAAGGCAAGTTTTGAGACATTCTCCCATCAAAAAAGCGTACTCCACAAATCTTTTCTCGTTGATGTGAAGTTGAGATACGCTCCCTATAAGGACAAGCTCAAAATCCTGAAGTGGCTAATGAAATAATTAGTAATGAGAAAAAAGTTTTAAATTGTAGAGGCGCGATTTATTGCGTCTGAGTTTTGAATTAAAGAATTCTTTTATAACTCAAAACTCAAAACTCTCTTTTCCTACTCCCTTAATAGCTATATCGCTCTTCTGCCCACGGTTCTCCCCGCCGGTGGTAGCCATTGCGCTCCCAAAAACCCGACTCTTCTTGCCGAAGAAATTCTAAGCCGTTAATCCATTTGGCGCTTTTCCAGGCATAAAGATGAGGGACAACTAGCCGCATCGGTCCGCCATGTTCCGCCGGTAGCGGTTCCCCAAATAGAGTGTGAGCAAAAAAGTTTTCTTCTCGCAGAAAGTCTTCTAAAGGAATATTCGTGGTGTAGCCACCGTAACAGTGTTCCATAACATGAACAGCTTTCGGGTCAACTTCCACCAGCTTCATAAAGTCTGTCACCTTAACGCCAGTCCACTGCACGTCGAGTTTAGACCAGCGGGTGACGCAATGGAAATCGGCAGTAAAGTTATGTTGGGGCAGAGCCATAAAATCTGCCAAGCTGAAAGTCTTTTCGGTTGCCAAACCCCAGACGCGAAATTGCCAGTTGTCAGTATCGATCTGCGGAGTGTTGCCGTAGGTCAGCACCGGGAAGCCTTTCGTCAGATATTGACCGGGAGGAACCCGTTCGCTCTCCTCCGATTCTGGTTTTTTGAAAAATTTTCCTAGCATGAGTCTAGTAGAGATGGCGTTTTGTGTACTCTAATTCTTAATATGCACTTATATCCAAAAAAATAGCGCCCAAAGGCGCTCGGAAATTCTAGGAAGCTGAGACGAAAAGCAACCTCTAGGATAATTATTCTTCTTCGGCTTCTTCTTCCTGGGTTGGATACACAAACTTAGAACGCCCAGTCAGAATCGATTTGCCCAAAGACAGAGCTTTCTGAGCTTGAATTGTCGCCTTGTGCTTCCAGGTGGCTTTGCGCTTATCGCGCTTGGATTTTGATGTTTTCTTCTTAGGAACCGCCATGATCGTAACTCCAGCAATCGTTTACAGCCTTCCTATTCTAAGAGATCCCTTGACCAGTTCAATCTAGTCGGGCGAATTTCTCGACTGTCTCACCCTTGTTCGTTCCCGATGAGGCACTGAGCAGAGAGGTGTGCGCGGTGGTTCACACGCTGATTTGGGCGGTTTTTATCGCCCCTGTCCGGTGGTTCCCGTTCCAGTGGTTGGCGTAGTGGGATTGGGAATGTTCTCTGTTGGATTGGGAATGTTTTCTGTTGGATTGGGAATCGTTTCCGTGGGATTTACATTACCGCCAGGAAATGCTGGTGAAGAGGGAATCGTTGGCGAGGTGGGAGCAGTTGGTGCATTTGGTGCAGTTGGGGCTGCGGTTCCGGGTGCCTGGTTCTGAGGAGTACCGGGGGCTGCGGGAGCGGCTGTTCCCGGTGTCTGGTTCTGAGGAGTCCCTGTAGGCGCTCCGGGCGCGACATCTCTAATGTTACCGGGCACTGCGGTTGGTGGGGGAGGTGTAGCAGGTGCCCCCTGTGCTGGTGCTGGGGGGGGTTCGGCAGTAGCGGGGACGGGCTGATCGGAAGGCGTCACGTCATCCACAAAACCGAGTAAAGACTTGGTATTGGGGAAGTAGGTTGCCCAGCGCGGGGTATCGGGGCGGCTTCTCCAGGCTCCGCGAGTTACTTTTAAAGAAAGAATCGGCGCGATCGCTCCCTGATTTTGCCCCAGAATCATCACGGCAACATCAGTCACTAAGATGTCGCGATCGAAGCTGCGCTGCGCCGCCGCCCTAGCCACTACCTCGGCTCTGCGGACAAAACCTTCGTAAGTTTCTGCTGGCTGACGAACCAAGGCAACTTCAGAGCGAGCAGTGTAAGCTTGGGCAATCTGCGGTACAAAAGCAGCCGTTGCCAGCCAAGTTGCTCCCCCACAACCGAGCAATGTCACTAAACTAATGGGTGCAATTCGCTTAGCTGCAAAAGACTTCATCAAATTAGCAGTCCTCTGACTCCACCCTCTCCCTTGAAACTCGATTGCTGATAAAACCTTCAAACCATCAGAACCCGATTCGTGCATAGTTGCCACCCGGTTTTTGCCCCGCCCTAGAATCACCGATTTTAGCCTTCCTACTTTAAAGATAATGCCCAACAAAAATGTAGTTCATCTACATCATGGCTGAGAATTACCTCCCACTGTAGAGGGATTTTGCCATAGATCACGACAAAATTAAATTCAAAATAGTTCCGAGTAAATGAATCTTTTCTTGTCTTTGGTACTTGGCTATGCGTTCTTTTTTAGTTTTCAGCTCAACCCTAGCGGTAATCGCTAGCATTTGGGGAGTCTTGAGTCCTTCATCTAGGGCGATTCAGCTAGCAGATGGAACTGTTTCCTTTGAAAAACCGCCTCGCTTAATAGATGCTACGACTACCTTTGACCGGATTAATGTCTGGGGAGCTACCTATTATTTCACCGTCAGTCTGCCAGAAAATGCTGGTGAACCGCTTGGGCAAGTGACGATTACCCAAAACGAGGGATTAGAGATAATTCGATTTAAACTTAACGACAGCGAAGCATTTGTAGGGAAGCCTGGAAACAAAGGCGAGAAGTTAGGGCTGGGAAAAGTCATAAGAGATAGTCAGACAAACACCATTTCAGTCATGTTTGATCCTCCCGTACCTCCAGGTAAAACCGTTACGATTGGTCTCGATCCGGTACGTAACCCCTTCAGTAGCGGCGTATATCTGTTCCGAATCAAAGCTTTCCCAGCCGGAGAGAAAGCTTACGGTTTAGATTTGGGAGTAGGACGTCTGCACTTCTATTCGCCCTTTTAAAAGCTTGTCTTTCTCTTAACCATCATTGCCGAATTTTCCGGATAGGCTCTTATAGGGGATGTAGCCGTCTGAATTGCCTGCATAAAACAAGTAAATTTGCAAGCGATCGCTGCTCTGGTTGCAGATTTTTGTTACCACACCCCAATTACTCTGTTTCAATATCACTATGGCTCAAACTTTTTTTATCAATCCAGCGACCGGAAATGATAGCGCTGCTGGCAGCCAGTCAGCGCCGTTTAAAACGATTACCAAAGCTCTCCAACAAGCACAATCTGATACGACCATTCAACTGGCAGTGGGGAACTACAATGCAGCCAGCGGTGAAGTCTTTCCCCTCAAGGTGCCGGCTGGGGTCAAGGTTGTGGGGAATGAAGCCAATAAAGGCAGTGGCATCTTGATTGAAGGAAGTGGAACCTACAGTAGCCCCAACTCTTCTGGCGGTCAAAATGTGACGGTCACTTTAGCGAATAATGCTCAACTCCGGGGCGTAACTGCAACCAATCTGGCTACACGCGGAACTGCCGTCTGGATAGAATCGAATGGCTCCACGGTTGCCAATTGCACCTTCACCAATAGCAAGCGCGAGGGAGTCTTTGTAACTGGTGATGGCAACCCGGTCATCACCAATAATGTATTTACTAAAAATCTGGGCAATGGCATCTCGCTAGCAGGAAATGCCAAAGGCGAAATTCGAGCCAATACCTGCCAGAATACGGGTTATGGCATGAGCATTGCCGATAGTGCCTCTCCATTGGTGGTAGATAACCAAATTTCTGGTAACCGATCTGGGATTGTCATCTCTGGAAATGCGCGTCCCAAGCTGCGGAATAATCTGAGCGAACGAAACTCTGATGATGGTGTGACAGTGATTGGAAATGCCTTACCGGATCTGGGCAGTGCCACCGAAGCAGGAAAAAATATCCTGCGCTACAACACTAAATTTGATTTACAAAATAGCAGCTCAAACCAGCTGGTTGTGGCGGGAAATCAAATGAATCCCGACAAAGTAAAGGGAAGCGTAAACTTGCTCGACAATCAGCTTCCTCCTACTGATACGGCTGGCAGTGGCGGTGGTAGTGGCGGTGGTAGTGGCGGTGGCGGTGGCAGTGGCGGTGGTAGTGGCGGTGGTGGCGGTGGCTCTCCAGTCCTTGAGCTAACCGATATTAAAGGTCATTGGGCTGAGACTTTTATTCAAGAATTAGTGAAGCAAGAGATTATCAGCGGGTTTCCTGACAAAACCTTTAGACCTGATGCTAGTCTGACACGAGCGCAATATGCTGCCTTATTGACCAAAGCCTTTACTCCACCTGCCAAACGAGAAGCGATCGCTTTCAAAGATGTGGCAAACAGTTTCTGGGGTTACGCTGCGATTCAACAAGCCTATCGCGGTGAATTTCTCTCTGGGTTTCCCGATAAAACCTTCAAACCGAACGACAATGTCCAGCGCGTCCAAGTGATTGTCTCCTTGGTGAATGGACTAAAGTTAACCGGGGGCGCTGTCACCGCGTTAAACTTCTTCGATGACCGCACGGGCATTCCTGACTATGCCAAGGACGAGGTCGCAACAGCCGCCCAAAAGCAGCTGGTTGTCAATCATCCAACGCTCAAAAAACTTAACCCCACCCGCGATGCAACGCGGGCGGAAGTAGCGGCAATCGTTTATCAAGCCTTGGTGAATGCTAACCGAGTCTCAGCTATCAACTCACCCTATATCGTGACGGCTTGATCGAGGCTGGAACTGCCTCACCTTGATTAAATGTTGCGATCGGCTTTAGGGGCGAACAGTTGTTCGCCTCTACTTCTCAAATCTACACTGGAGAAACCACGAGATTTACGAGGGTAGACCCGATCTCGTGGAGGGGGAGAACGAAATCTACACTTCCCGTCTCAATGGCGGCGCGAGGCATCTCAAAAAATTCCGATGTACTTTCATCTTGGGCGATCGCTAATCCACCCATCTTATGAATTGCCTGCACCCCGGTTGCACCATCGCTGCCTATTCCAGAGAGAATAACCGCGATCGCCCGTTCTTTAAAACTCGCCGCCAGTGACTGCAATAGCAAGTCAGCAGAGGGGCGTGCAAAGTCCACGAGTACCGCCCCAGACAGGCAAAAAGTCCCCTCCGGGGTGACGAGTAGATGCTGATTTGGAGGAGCCACGTAGACCATCCCCGGTTTTAATAGCTCTCCTTCTTGTGCCTGCTTGAGTGGCAAGGTCGTAGGGCGATTTAAAGCGTCGGTTATCAAACTGGAGGCAGACTGAATGTCGGGTTTTTGCACCACAATAATCGCTGCCGGAAAGTCCGGGGGGAAGGCAGGCAGGATGTGGCTTAAGGCTCTCAGCCCACCCTCAGATGCCGCCAGCACCACTACTTTGAAAGGGGAGTGCGGATTTCCATTTCCGTCTGCACTCTCGCCTGATTCCTCACTCTCGGCTAGGGGTACTGTCGCAGGCAATTGACCTTGGAAAAGCCCCTGCCGGATGAAATCAGAGCGTTGTTCCGCTTCTTTAGCTTTTGCTTCATAACGCTGTGCTGACAAGGTTTTGTTGCGATCGCGCGAATACTTCGCCATCTTATACATCAGCTCCGCACGCTCTTCTAGAGAACGGATTGCGGCCCACAGCGCCTCCTCCTGAGCCTGAGACTGCCCCGCTACCAGAGTCTCTGCTGAATAAGCGTGCCCCACGCGACAGCGGTACTGGAGCAATCCTCTCTCATTCAGTTGGAACAAACTCCCGCCACAATCTGGACAAGTAAAGCTTGAGTGGGTTCCAGGCTTTCCCCGTTCCCGTAAAGCGGCTCCATCCACTTCCACAATATCGGTATCCGTATCAAATTCGCTTTCGCTAGACACAGTGCTGGCTCCTTCCTCTGCCACAGTTTCATGGGCTAGACGCACTAAAGCAGGGGCGATTGACGACAGCGGCAGGATAAAATCAACATCTGCGTGTTCGATGGCGCTCTTTGGCATCCCTGAGAAAAAAGCGTCCGTTGGGTCTTGAACGACTGCCACGCCCCCTTGCCGCTTTAAATCGATCAGTCCCGCCGTGCCATCGTCGAGGGTACCCGACAATACCACCCCGACTACCCGGCGTTTATACGCCCTCCCTGCGGTGCGAAACAGGGGATCGACTGCCGGACGAGCGTTGTTCTCTTTTGGCCCCTGCACCAAGCGGATATATCCGCGCTTCACCAGCAGGTGATAATCTGGCGGTGCTACATAGATTCGCCCATACTCAATCTTCTCATTGTTTTTAGCATGGTCTGCGTGCAAGGAACCATTCAAAAGCTGCGGCAGAATACTCTTACCCCACGCTGGAAAGTGAACGACGACGAAAATCGCAGCCGGAAGATCCGACGGCAAATCAGCGACCAATTGAGTCAAGGCTTCTACCCCCCCGGCGGAAGCTCCAAGAACGATAATGTCGTGACCAGGCATTTGCCTCTCCTGATGGAACACTGCGGAAAAATCCATCCGATTGATGGAATGGGGTGAAAACTCTGCTCAATTAGTGATGATTGTACCTACGGCGGTTTTAGCTGAATTTCTACAAGGAAAATGTGCTTGGCGAGAAGCTCTATCCTTCTCTCGCCAAGCATCTTCTTGAGAGAACCACTATTTTCTGCCTTTCCTGTAAAGCTTGCAAGGCAGTGGAATTTTTAAAGCTTTGGCTTACTTATAACTAATGTAACTACTCGTGTTGCACCCATCTTCTAGCTGGGGAATGAGTTCACTATGAAGTTTATAAGTGAGCTTGAACACAAAAAGCCTTAATGGTTTACAGCGCTAGAAGCTTAGTTAATAGGTCTATTTTCTATGGAATTGCATCTTGATAGCAGCTAGCAGGCATTGCTAATTTTTAAAATAATCGGACTTACACAGAGATACCCCTTGCATCCCCCGATAAATTAGGGGACTTTAACTCGATTTTCATCAATTTATCAAGAAGTTACGGGGATTTAGGTTTTAAGCTTTCAGTGAGTCAGTCCTGAATAATATAGAAGTTTTTGCTCTAGCGATCGCTTTCTCTTTGATGAGATGGGGAAAGTTCCATTACCCTAGAAGAGGCTTTCTCATCCAGTCTGAGTCGCAACCAACGCTCTACCCCCAATTTCTTAAATGGTGGAACAACTTAAACCCCGCTATTCTGTTGCTTGGATTAGTAAAATCGCTGAAGTGCCCCAAGCCGAGTGGGACGCGATCGCTCTGCCGTTGAAAACGCCTTTCCTAGAATGGGATTGGCTCAACAATATGGAAACTTCTGGTAGCGTCGGCGCTAAAACGGGTTGGCTACCCACTCACCTAACGATATGGCGGGACAGGCAGCTAATTGGGGCTGCACCGCTTTATCTGAAAGGACATAGTTATGGTGAATTTGTATTTGACCATCAGTGGGCAGATTTAGCCCAACGCTTAGGGGTGCAATACTATCCAAAATTACTGGGAATGTCTCCGATGACCCCAGCGGAAGGCTATCGCTTCTTAATTGCGCCTGGTGAAGATGAGGATGAACTAACCGAGCTAATGGTGGAGGCGATTGACCATTTTTGCCAAAAAAATCGGATTAGTGGCTGTCATTTCCTCTATGTAGACCCCGAATGGCGACCGATTCTGGAACGACACGGTTTTACGCCGTGGCTGCACCATAGTTTCATTTGGCAAAACACGGGCTTTAATACTTTTGATGATTACCTGGGCGCGTTTAACGCGAATCAGCGCCGCAACATCAAACGGGAACGCAAGGCGGTAGAAAAAGCCGGTTTGCAAATCAGAACCCTCACGGGTGATGAGATTCCGAAGCCACTATTTTCGTTAATGTATGACTTCTACGCCGATACCTGTGACAAGTTTGGTTGGTGGGGAAGTAAGTATTTAACTCGGCGATTTTTTGAACAGCTGCATCCCCGCTATAGCCATCGAGTGTTATTTGTAGCAGCCTACGACGAGCAGAATGACCTGCACCCCATTGGAATGTCTTTTTGCCTCACCAAGGGCGATCAAATGTATGGGCGCTATTGGGGTAGCTACCAGGACATTGACTGTCTGCATTTTAATGCCTGCTACTATACGCCAATTGAGTGGGCGATCGCGCATGGCATCCAAAGCTTCGACCCCGGTGCTGGTGGACGTCATAAAAAACGTCGCGGTTTCCCAGCTACTTCCAACTACAGTATGCATCGATTCTATAATCCGCGTTTGGGTCAAGTTCTGCGGACTCACATCCATCAAATCAACGAAATGGAGCAACTGGAAATTGATGCAATTAACCAGGAGTTACCTTTTGCCCAGCGCGATGAATAAAACAACCTTAAGAGGCACGAAAGCTCTGGAGAAATAGAGGAACGAACTAAACTTGAGATAGGCTGTAAGCCTGTTTACAGTGTCGATTGTTTAGAAATCTCTTGATTTTTATGCCTCAAACTGCTCAAGATTTAGCTGCCATTGATGACCAGCTTTCCAAACGTTATATTCACCTCGATCCGGCTGGATATTTCATCATTTACCTGGATCGGGAAGCGGGGCTAATTTGCGCTAAACATTTCACGAATATCATTAACGAACGCGGTTTAGCAGTCGATCCCGAAACTGGCAAACCCATCCCGGTGCGAGGCAAGGTAGAACGTACCCACACCGCTGTCTATAGTGGCAGAACAGCTAAAGAGCTTTGCATAAAAATTTTTGAGCAAACTCAGTCCGCCCCACTCACCATGCTGGATCATGCCGCTTATTTGGGGCGCGAATTTGTCAGGGCTGAGTTTGCTCTAATTAACGGGCAGGAGTACGTTCAAGACTAGCCGGAGAAGCCTTGATAGAAAAAGTAAGTCACCATTGGAATGACAGTGGCAGCGAGCAGTAAGCCAACCACCCAGATAGTCGCGTTGCCAGTGTCGGTTTCTTCTGCCTTTTTAAAGGTTCTTTCGACGTTAACCGTATCTTTGACTTCCGGCGGACCTGGGTCTGGCTCACCTGTTAGTACGGCAATTAAGCGATCGCCTGCATCCGAAAAAGCTTGATTGTATTTGTCGCCTTCCTTCAGTGGCACCAGCACGGTTTCTTGGGCAATGCTATTGGCGATCTCATCGCTCAAGATAGACTTGACCTTTTCACCTGTGCGAATCGCAGTGTTGTTCGTGACGCTATCAATCACCAGTAAAATTTGATTTGCTTGCGCTTCTGGCGTCGGAAACCATTTTTCAAACAACTGATTGGTAAAACTTTCCACTGTTTCGCCATAATCGAGGTGGCGGATGGTCACAAATCGGACTTGATTGCCTGTGTCGTTGGCTAATTTATCCAACTCGGTGTTAATTTGACCTTCGGTAAGGCGACTGAGAATTTCAGCTTTATCGAGAATCCAGTTGCGATCGCCTGCTGCTAAATTGGGAATTTGATAAACGCCTGTAGCATTTACTGGCGCTGCGATTAGCTGAGTAGCCAGAACCATCAGGGCAATGGCTACTATCAGGCGCGTCTGGAATTTTATTCGACGAAAGACTTGAGTGAGGAATTGTCTCATTGGATGAAATGACAAAAATGACTTTTTTCAAAAAATACTACACAAACTCCCCGAAAACTCACTTTCGGTGAAGCGAACGTGTTAGTTTTTAAAAATAGCCTTTTTTCGGTTATATCGAAAGTGAGCGCGATAGGTTAGCAAAATAATCAATAAAATCGCTCTGGGTGGTATCAGCTATGAGTTCACCAGAAATTTACAGGGGTTGGCTAATTGAAGCACGACCAGTATTCTGCGTTCAGGTTTGGAGTGCTGGTGGAGAATGCCTGATTCCCGTCCATAATGCCAAAACTGAGGCAGAAGCACTGGAGTTGGCGAAGCGTTGGATCGACCTGCAAACAGCACCAGAAAATCCTCAGCCCAACTCGTTCGATCCATTTTCCAATGAGATTGACTACGACGATGATATTCCGTTTTGAGCGATCGCATCCTTTGAGTAATCTCATCGCACTGACGCGAGCCTAGAAATCAATTTCGACGAGAAGCTAAAGTAAGCTTTAGCTTACTGGTAAGCGGTTGAACCCGTTTCAACGGATGTTAGCTTTTAGCCCATTTAGTTCGGGGCTGTAGTCCGCGACTTGCTCTTGGCAATGGAAAGAGAGCGATCGCATCTAGAGTGGCAAAATTCGGTTCGCTTCAGTAAAGAGAATTAAGCCACTAACAGAGCAATCGCATTGTCTTAATTTTTATGTAAAAAAATTCATAAAATTTAAACTACTTAAATCCAAAAATGATCCAAAAGTTAATGCATTTTTGGCGATATATTTGGGAACTCTAAAAATAGACAAGTTATCTGTAAGCGAATCTGGAGAAACCCTATGGATTCACAAGAACTGAAACAGCGCTATGAAGAAGGACAAAGAGATTTTAGCGGCGAAAATCTTATAGGGATAAACCTGGAAAGAGCCAATCTATCAGGGTCAGACTTTTCAGGAGCCTATCTATCAGCGGCAAACCTTAGTCGCGCAGTCCTAATCGGAGCAAACTTCAGTGGAGCCTGCCTGCATCGAGCCGATCTGAGTTTTGCCAAAGTCAACGAAGCACGATTCATCGAGACAGACTTGACAAAAGCCAACTTAAGAGGAGCTGTCCTCGTTAAGTCGGTGCTGGTCGGAGCAAAACTAAGTGGTGCAATCCTGACATCAGTAAATCTGCGTTTGTCAAACTTGCGCGGAGTTAACCTGTGCGGTTCGGACCTGCGGGGGATAAACTTGCGGTCGGCTAACTTGGTGGATGCTAACCTAAGTTGGGCAAATCTGAGTGGAGCCAGATTGAGCGGCGCATTGCTGCGAGGAACGATACTCAACGGCGTACACCTGAGAGGAGCTTACTTAAATGGCGTCGATCTCAATGGCATAGACTTGGATGGCGTCAACCTCAGCGAGACCAAACTGAATGGAGCTAATCTGAGTGGTGCCAACCTAGCAGCCACAAATCTGTCTGAAGCCCAGATGCGTGTAACGATTCTATCTAGAGCAAATTTGCACGCATCCAATCTAAATCACTCCTCACTTGCCAAAGCAGACTTATGTGAAGCGAACTTAAGTAAGGCAGACTTGAGTCAAGCCAATTTGAGTGAAGCTGACATGACGGGAGCAAACCTGAATATGGCAAGCTTGCGTGAAGCCAACCTAAGTGAAGCAAGTTTGCGGGGAGCCTATTTGTGGGGAGCTAACTTGAATGTGGCAGAAATGCGGGGAGCCGATTTGACTGGTGCTAGCCTGCGGGGAGCCTACCTGGAAGACTCTGACTGGCAACAAGCAATCTTAACGGGTGCAATCCTCCCGGATGGCACAATTCACGAATAAGTTAACTAGCTGGCATCCTTGGCGATACTTCTACCATTTGTATCTGTGGCTACAACATGAACTAAAGGGCAATTGGTAATTGTTTTCTCGTTACTGCTCAGGAGCATTTATTTGTAGCAGGCATTTATAGAAAAAATGGTTTTAACACTCGAAGCGATACGCTTAGCACGTATCGCTGCAATTCTATGTCGGTGCTGTTAATTGTAGGTTCTCGTTTCCAGGCGTAAGAAACGAGAAATTTTTTTGGGAAATTGGAGAGAGTTTTTGCAATTTCTTGGTAAAACTACAGTTACTTGAGCGGATCGTGACCCCAATTCATCAGTGAGTAGCGCCAGCGCGTGTGTTCTATATCGCCTGACGGCTGCTGTGCGCTGTGGCGGTGGACGTAACTAATCACTTTCTTAAGGTGCGATATATCATCTTCGCTGTACTCATCCTTCTTCTTGTGCAACAGCTCGATGATACGCTTACCGGATTTGTGACCTGTTGATTCTTCCTCTCCGTCCTTTTGTCCAACAGCTTTAGAATCGTCAGTTTTAAGCCAGGACTCAAGTTCCTGCGGAGTCATGTTAACAACGCTGTGAAACTCGTCGATGGCTGATTTCACATCATTATTCATAGTTCAGCATTACTCCTCTTTCTTGAGGGATTCAGGCTTGTGAGCAGCTTCTTTTCCAGTTTTTTCGCTTTCAACTAGATATTCAGGATTATCTTTGGATGCGGCAACGTGGTGCCCTTTGATCTCTGTGGGTGAAGTGAGCTTTTTCTTCACAGTGCCGCTGGTTTCACCTTGTGAGGTCTTCCATGTAACCTTGTCGCCTTTCTTCAATTGATCGCTCAAAGTTTGACTCCTACTTAATATTTCTTTATCTACTAACTGTCACATTATGGTGGCTGATTTTCAGGGAGTAATCAGTCTAGTTGCAGATTAGCCGCCCGAAATTTGTTGCGACAAATATGCCTTTTGTAAGTGGTTGATTGCCAGGAAACTGATTATTTCATTTCAAAATAAATTGCGCGATCGCTAGTGCGCCTAGCTGCGAGTACAGCTCACTACATTAGTTCGTACTTAAATTTACCTGGTAGCGATCGCGCCCAATTGCTTGATTTTGCTAGCACAATATTAAAAAATTTTCAAGTCGCCCAATCGACTGACACTCAACTGAGTTACCAAAAATAAGCGACTGGCAAGAAACTTTCAGCAAAGGTTATATCTGTAAAGCAAAGAGATTTGGCTGGCAACCTGAAAATTAGTATCGGCTGAGAGCAGTACCATCTTATTTTACGATTGCCGATTTAAATTGCCGAAATTACTTACTATCTAATCTTTCACAATCTGCAATTTTAAATCGTCTAACTAGATACCAGTTTCATAAATCCCCATTTTTTTTAAATTACTGATAAGTAGGGTAAATTCCAAATTTATTTTGAGGAATCCGAATTTTGCGACCTCTTCCTAAATCGATAATCAGATCGTGATTTTTCAAAAAACTTAGGCGATTAGAAACACTGAAAATTCAATTTTGTGGAATCTGGACGCAAGAAAAACAGAAATTTCGCTTGAGGTAGAGGTCAAAACCAGCGCCACATAAAACGGTAATCAACAAGGAGGAAACATAATGACTAGACACGGACAACTCTATCTAAGAGACCAAGTTCCACCTCGTTCCACTGCTTACGATCAAGGAAAATTTGGTCGGCTATTCCCGTCCTTACCTCCCTTTGCTAGCGACTCCAAATCAGTGCGCCAGAGGCTGATGGAGCTTGGGAAACCAGGCGGTTTGATGGATGCAAAAGACGATTTAAACGCAACAGACCCCGTACCTGGAAGTCCTAGCAACACCGATAACCCCAATATGACCGCAGGGTTCACTTTTTTGGGGCAGTTTCTAGATCATGATATGACCTTCGATTCCACCTCTAGCCTTGAGCGACAAAATGACCCGGAATCTATTGAAAATTTCCGAACGCCTTTCTTAGAGCTAGATAACGTTTATGGTTCGGGTCGTGCAGCCAGTCCTCACTTGTATGACAAAACAACGGGAGGCATCAAGTTCCTGATTGAGAAATTGGGTGGGGAAGGGTCGAAGGACGATCTCCCTCGAAATAGCCAAAATATGGCGCTCATCGGCGACCCAAGGAATGATGAGAACACGATTATTTCTCAGATGCAATTGGCATTTCTGAAATTCCACAATCATGTTGTGGATTACGTTATCGATAGTGGAATCAAAGATCCGAATGATGCATTCACCGAGGCACAGAAGCTAGTTCGCTGGCACTACCAGTGGATTATCGTGCATGAGTTCCTGCCCACAACCGTAGGACAGGATTTGGTGGATGACATTCTGAAAAAAGGTCGGCGGTTCTACAACTGGCGCAACCAGCCATTTATCCCAGTTGAGTTCTCGGTCGCTGCCTATCGCTTCGGTCACAGCCAAGTCAGACCGGGATACATCGCCAATCATGGCACTCAGGATATGCCAGAGTTTAGGGCACCAATTTTCAATTTCAGTTTAGACCCTAATCTTTGTGACCCGGATGACCTGCGCGGTGGGAAACGCGCACCCCGACGATTTGTTGACTGGGATACCTTCTTTGATTTCAAAAACGGAAAAGTCAAGCCCAACAAAAAGATCGATCCTAAACTCTCAAGTGCATTATTCACGCTGCCTTTTCCAGCACCTGGTTTGCCAGGACAAGAAGAGCCAATCCGGTCGCTGGCGCAGCGCAATCTGCTGCGTCACCTCACCTTCAGCTTGCCGTCTGGTCAGGATGTAGCCAGAGCGATGGAAATCGAGCCTCTGAGTCCATCCGATCTGCGCGACCTCAAAGATTTGGGATTCGACAAGCGAACACCCTTGTGGTTCTATATTTTGAAGGAAGCGGAGCTGAGAGCGCAAGGCAAGACACTGGGGCCTGTCGGCGGACGCATTGTTGCGGAGGTGTTCATCGGTCTGCTACAAGGCGATCGCAAATCCTATCTTCGGCAAGACCCCAAGTGGAAGCCAGTTTTAGGGCAAAAGCACGACTTCAAGATGGTTGACTTGTTAAAGTTTGCGGGACTTGCTCCATAAGGAACGACTGAGTGCTGAACGGCTAATTTTTGGGTACGCGATCGCGCTTGTGCGTGCTGCCAATCTCTCACAAGCTACGCACGCAAGCAAAATCTATTCTCCACTAAGAGATAAGCGGTTGGATGAAAATCTGCCCGCTTTTTTCTGTAGC
Source organism: Trichocoleus sp. Lan (assembly GCF_039961855.1). Lineage (NCBI taxonomy): Bacteria > Bacillati > Cyanobacteriota > Cyanophyceae > Leptolyngbyales > Trichocoleusaceae > Trichocoleus > Trichocoleus sp. Lan. Next base: position 70,036 of record NZ_JAMPKA010000002.1, read on the forward strand.
AAGGTTTAGCGATTCGCGTCCGGCTTGTTCCCTAAGTGGGTGTTGTTCAAATGAATCTATCGACTGCTAGATTTTTTTTAGTTGTTTATAGTATTTCTAGGTCATCTTCATCTGCTCAAAGAGATTGAGCCTTCGTTGGGACGGAAACTCAGTCGCTCCCTATTCCCAGCGTTGCCAATTGCACTAGTCAATCGCTCGAAAGAAAAAACAGGCATGAAAGAACCATCAGAAAAAATGGTTAGCGGTGGATTTACTCTGGCGCTGCTTTTGTTGTTTGGCGTCGGTGTCACTTTCTCCTGGAGCGTCCAAAGGCTGTTGAATAACTCTAGATGGGTAGATCACACTTATCAAGTCCGGGAAGAGATCGAGCATACCCTTTCGGGAATCAACAGTGCCGAAAAAGCAAGGCGAGGCTACATCATCACAGGACAAGACACTTACCTGATCAATTACCGGCAGGGCATTCAAGAAAGTAACCGGGGCTTCACAACCCTTCGGACATTAACGGCTGATAACCCTCTCCAACAGCAGAGGCTCGCTCTCCTCGAACCTCTGATTGCCGAAAAACTGAAGGGGCTGCAAGAATCCATTGAGCTGCGACAGCGGAATTTAGGAGAAGACAGGAACGCTCAAATTGCCTTTACAGATAGGAACTCAGCGATATACGAGAAAATTAAAGAGCTACTGGCTGCAATGCAAAAAGAAGAGCAAATGTTATTGCAGCGTCGCGCAGCGGCAACAAATAGAAGCGTTCGTTATACCATTCTGGTTGTTTGTATTGGCGGTTTGTTGAGTTTCAGCCTACTGATTGCGATTTACTTTCTATTGCGAAAGCAAATTCGCGATCGCATCCTAGCAACCGAGAAACTTGCTCAGACAAACGCTGCTTTAGAAACTGAGATTGCGGAACGGTTAGAAGCAGAGCGGAAATTAGAGCAACTCACAACCAACTTGCAGCGCTCCAATCGAGAACTAGAGCAGTTTGCTTATGTAGCTTCCCATGATTTGCAAGAGCCATTACGGGCAGTGTCAGGTTATACCCAACTGTTAGTGCAGGAGTATCAAAACAGTCTGGATGAGTCTGCACAGGAATATATGGCTTATGTAATAGACGGTGCAACGCGGATGCAGCAGTTGATTCAAGACTTGCTCGCCTATTCCCGCGTCAGCACTCGAACTCAAGCGTTTGTCTCCATTGATGGGGAGAAGGTGTTGCTTCAGGCGATAAACAATTTGCAAGTCGCGATCGCAGAAAGTAACGCCACCATCACCCACGACCCTCTGCCCCAAGTAAACGGTGACAAAACCCAATGGCTCCAGTTATTTCAAAATTTAATCGCCAACGCCATTAAGTTCCGCCGTGAGGAACCGCCCCAAGTTCACATTACAGCGGAGTTAAAAGATCGGGAATGGCTTTTTTCGGTACGTGATAATGGAATTGGTATCAAGCCACAGTATCTCGATCGCATTTTTGAGATATTCAAGCGTCTTCATACCCGTCGAGAGTTTCCTGGTACTGGCATTGGTCTGGCTATGTGCAAAAAAATTGTCGAGCGTCACGGTGGAAGCATCTGGGCCGAATCGCAACCAGGAGTAGGAACGACATTTTACTTTACCATTCCCCTCACGCCTGACCCTTCACTCTTAGAAGCCACGAACTCGCATGAATAGCCGCTATACCTTCCGATCCGTGGAAATTTTGCTGATTGAAGACTCTCCCAGCGATGCGAATTTAACCATCCGAGAATTTAAAAAAGCTAAGATTGCTAACAACCTGCACTGGGTTGAATATGGCGAGGCGGGAATGGAATTTCTGCGACAGGAAGGTGAATATGCCAATGCTCCACGTCCAGACCTGATTTTACTCGATCTCAATTTACCAGGGATGGATGGGCGAGAAGTCCTTATGGAAGTCAAATCAGACCCCGATCTTAAACGTATCCCAGTTGTCGTTCTCACCACCTCAGCCGATGAAGAGGATGTACTTAAGTCTTATAACCTCAGTGCCAACTGCTACGTAACCAAGCCGGTTGATATGCAGCAATTTATTCGGATTGTGCAATTGATCAATGATTTCTGGCTGGCAGCAGTAAGACTCCCACTAGAGTAACCCCAGTTATGTACAAAACGCCGATTCAAGTCCTCCTAGTGGAAGATAGCCCCAGCGATGCCAACTTGCTACGCCAACTGTTCTCGCGCTCAAATCAGGAGGGATGGCAATTAGTACACGTTGAGCGGCTGGGCGACGCAATTGAGGCTTGTAGCGCTGATTCCTGGGATGTTGCTTTATTGGATCTTTCTCTTCCTGACTCAGATGGATTGGACACAGTAGCACAATTCCGGATAGCTGCACCAGATATCCCCATTGTGGTGCTGACCGGGTTTGATGATGAGGAACTTGCCCTACAAGCGGTGGCAACAGGGGCACAGGATTATCTCGTCAAAAATCAAATTACAATGCAATTGCTAGTGCGGACGATCCGCTACGCCATTGAACGCGGACAAATTCTCAAGCAACTGCACGAAAGCGAACGACGCTTCCGAGGGATTTTTGAGCAGACATTTCAATTAATGGGGTTGTTGACACCAGAAGGAAAGATCCTGGAAGTTAACCAAACAGTTCTTAACTTCAGCGGTCTTCAATTAGAAGATTATGTTGGTCACTTGATGTGGCAGACAAAATGTTGGAATTATTGCCAGGAAAGCCAGGATTGGTTGAAAAATGCGATCGCCTACGCCGCGAACGGTCATTTTGTCCGCCATGAGATCCAGGTACAGGGCGAATTGAATGTGATGCTGTGGATTGATTTTTCCTTAAAGCCCTTGACGGACGAAACGGGGAAAGTGGTGTTGCTGATTGTGGAAGGCAGAGATATTAGCGATCGCAAACTCGCAATGACAGAAATCCTCAAAGCCCTGGAACAGGAACGAGAACTCAACCAACTCAAATCAAACTTCGTTTCCATCGTTTCCCATGAGTTCCGCACTCCCATGACGACAATTCGGATGTCTGCGGAGTTACTTCGAGCCTACAATCAGAGCTTAACCGAACAGAAGAGAAATGAATACTTCGAGCGGATTGAAGGTGCCATCGGCAATATGCTCCACCTATTAGATGAGGTATTGATCTTGGGTCAAACTCAGGCAGGTGGACTTCAGTTTAAACCCGCACGACTCGATTTAGAAAAATTTTGCTGGGATCTCACAGCAACTTTACAAGCTTGTGCTACTAGACAGCACAACATTATCTTTACCTGTCAAGGGAAACGGCCCCAAGTTGAAATGGATGAAGTCTTGCTGCGGCATATCTTCACTAATTTACTTTCCAACGCGATTAAGTATTCGCCCCAAGGTGGCAATATCTACTTTGATTTAGTTTTCCAAAATGGAGAAGCTACTTTCCGCTTAAAAGATGAAGGAATTGGTATTCCTTTAAAAGATCAACAACGTCTGTTTGAAACCTTCCATCGCTGTAGCAATGTAGGACCAATTCAAGGAACCGGATTAGGTCTTTCCATTGCCAAAATGTGTGTAGATTTACATCGGGGAGAGATTCAAGTAGAAAGTGAAGTCGGTATTGGAACAACATTTATCGTCACGTTGCCATTCAATCACTCACCGGGACGGGTTCCTCCACAGGAACGCCATTTACATCACCAATCTTAGGGAATTTGAAAAAATTTTGCTTGACATTTCGAGCCTCCAACCGAAGATGAATTGGTGACTAAAAAAGTTGCGCGTAGCGTCTCTTCCGCTTTCGGCTTCGTTTAAGCCTATGTGGTCTTAACAAGATGTACTGGAATTTCAATCGTAAACTCTGCACCCTGTCCGGGGAATGAATGACACGTCAGTTGACCTTTATGCTTTTCTACTATAATCTCATAAGTCGTCAATAACCCTAACCCGCTGCCTTGACCTATAGGCTTTGTCGTAAAAAATGGGTCGAATAAACGCGATCGCATTTCTTCAGCAATGCCAATTCCATTGTCTTTAATTCGGATAATTATCGTTTCCCAAGCACTAAACTCTGTACTAATCCAAATTGTTGGGCTGGAAGATTCAGAAAACTCTTGCCCAATCCTCAATTCTAGAGCATCAATAGCATTATTTAAAATATTAAGAAAGGCCTGGTTAAGCTGGCTAGCATAACAATTAACTAAGGGTAAATCTTCATATTTTTTGATCACCTGAATCTCCGGGCGTTTCCCTTCTCCTCTAAGTCGATGCTGCAACAATAATAAAGTGCTATTCAACCCTTCATGGATGTCTACAGCTTTAATATCTGATTCATTAAGGCGGGAGAAAATTCGTAAAGCCAGGAGCATTGTGCAGATTCGCTCTACACCCGTTTGCATTGAGCCTACAAGGTTTTGAATATCTGAATTCAGAAAATCTAGATCGATTTCTTGAATTGCTTTTTGGATGGAAAGAGTAGGCTTTGGGTACTCTTGTTGATAGATACGAACCAGATTTAGCAAGTCTTGAATATATTTGCGTGCTGGATCGAGATTGCCAGAAATAAAGCCAATAGAATTATTGATTTCGTGAGCCATTCCTGCGGCTAATTGACCCAACCCAAGCATTTTTTCTTTTTGAACCAGTTGTGCTTGAGCCTTCTTGAGATCGCCTAAGGCTTGTTGAAGTTGTGAGTTCTGATTTTTCAACTGAGTTTGAAGGCTTTGAATTGTTAGTTGATTTTGAATCCTCGCCAAAACCTCCTCAATTTGAAAAGGCTTAGTAATATAGTCTACGCCCCCAACTTGAAAAGCTTTCACTTTATCTAAAACATCATCCAAAGCACTTAAAAAAATTACAGGTACAGAGGAAGTTTCAGTATCTTCCTTTAACCTTTCGCAAACTTCATAACCATTCATGCCCGACATATTAATATCTAACAATATTAGATCCGGCTGAAGTGTCTTAACTGCGGTTAAAGCCATTTGACCATTAATCGATTTACGAACGTTATATCCTTTATCTAACAGCAGGGAAGATAAAAATCGAATATTGTCTGGTGTATCATCAACTATCAGAATATCGGCTTTGAAGGTATTTGCTAATTTGGAATCCATTGGGCTTTGAATTAAAAGGATATCAAAATTGTCAACCTGCTGATTATCGCTGCATCCCAAATAGTTAATCTTTGTAAAAAAATAGTTGCTATTTCAATTTTATCAACTATCTTTATTTAATTTAAACTTATATCTAGTAACATAGACTACACGTCTAGCTTAAATATTATTGCTGTGTATCCGATACGATTAAGTTTGTTGCTTTTTTTCCCTCTACGGGTTTGGAAAATAGATATCCCTGTCCAAATTCACAATTTAAGTTTCTTAGCTGAGATAGCTGTTCGCCCGTTTCAATTCCTTCCGCAATTACACTCATATTTAGAGTTTGAGCAATCTTCATGATCGCCGGAATTAGTCCTAAGCTATCTGTTTTTTCATCTAAATAACTAATAAAGGAACGGTCGATTTTGAGAGTATCAACAGGGAAATTATATAAATAACTCAGAGAAGAATACCCGGTACCAAAGTCATCAATACATAACTGAATCTTACGTTCTCGAAGTTGCTGCATAATCGCTTTTACAGATTGAGTATTATTCATCAGAACACTTTCTGTGATTTCTAACTTTAAGTTTTGAGGATTCAGTTGGGTTTCCGCAAGGATTTGGTCAATTTGCTCAATTAAATCTGGCTGAGCAAATTGCCGCGCTGAAAGATTGACACTCATAAATAGGAAATGATCGAGCAATTTTTCCTGATACCATTGCTGAAGTTGATGGCAAGCTTCCCGCAAAACCCAATTGCCAAGTTGGTTAATCAAACCTGTTTCTTCTGCTACAGGAATAAACAATCCAGGCGATACCATTCCTCGTTGAGGATGATACCAGCGAACTAATGCTTCAAACCCAACAATCTTGCTGGTATCAAGGGCAATAATTGGCTGATAGTGAACAATGAATTCTTGTCGTTCGATGGCTCTACGCAGGTCATTTTCAAGCTGTAAAACTTGAATCACAGCATCGTGCATCTTTGGGTCAAAAATTTGGTATTGACCTTTTCCTAAGGTTTTGGCACGATACATTGCGATGTCTGCATCTCGCAATATATGTTCTGCTCGCTCATAATTAGGATTGCTCATAGCAATTCCAACACTAGCGTTGATGAAAATTTCCTGTTTATTTAGTTGAAACGGAGAAGCAAAAGATTGAAGGATTTGATCAGCGATAAGGAGTACACTGCTGATATTTCCAACGTCTGTCAAGATAATCGCAAATTCATCACCGCCCAACCGAGCCAAAGTATGATGTTGACTGAGTAATTTTTCTAAGCGACGAGCTAAATTAATCAACAGTTCGTTACCGGCAAGATGACCGAGAGAATCATTGACTACTTTAAAGCGATCGCAATCAAGAAACAACACGGCAAACGCCTCTCCTGAATGTTCTTTGGTGCGTTTGAGAGCTTGTTCTAGACGCTCCATGAATAAAGCTCGATTGGGCAATCCTGTAAGATCGTCATAAAGTGCCATTTTTATGAGTTGTTCTTGAAGGAGCATCCGCTCGTTGATTTCTCGCCTCAGTTCTTGATTTGCTACTTCTAGCTGAAAAGTCCGCTCTTTAACTCGTTCTTCAAGTTGAGCATTTAGTTGTTGGTTTTGGATTTTTGCGGCTCTTAACTCTAGTTGATTCTGAACACGAGCTAAAACTTCTTCAAATTGAAAAGGTTTGGCAACATAATCTGCTCCGCCAACCGAAAAAGCTTTTACTTTATCAAAAGCCTCGCTGAGAGCGCTTAAGAAAATTACAGGAATTGCAGCAGTTTTTGGATCGGCTTTCAGTTTTTCGCAAACTTCATAACCATCCATGCTAGGCATCATAATATCAAGCAAAATTAGATCGGGGATAACAGTTTGTATTGCTGTCAGTGCCATTTGCCCGCTTAATGCCTTGCGAATGGTATAGCCTTGCTTCATTAGCAGACCAGACAGAAAACGCAAGTTTTCAGGGGTGTCATCAACGATGAGAATATCTTCTTTTGCCATAACGAGGGAGAAATTATTTATTTCAATTCTTTTATCATCGATTTTGGAAAATTCGTTAGTTTGGAATATTATTTAAAAGTCATCTTTTTTATATTTCCTGTTTGCAGTTAATGATAAAGGTTTAAAAAGTTTTGAACGAATTGATTGCAGCGTTAAATATTATTTAACCACTTATCTTAGACATTCTGCAATCATCTTCCACAGGTATGAGAGTAGAGGAAGGCAATGGGAAAAAACCTATTTGCCATCCTGCAACAAAATTTTTCAATATCCTACTCCTGCTGGGAATGTGATAGAAGAGGCGAAAAATTGAGGGAGGTTTGCTGTGAGTTTTTACCAGGAAGCTGTGTTTCAGTTGATTGAATTAATTCCATAATTTGCTCAAACTGAAAATTTTCGACCAAATTGGTCAAAGCATTTATAACAAACGAATTTTCTGGGGGAATTTCCTGAAGGAGTTGAAGGAGCAAGAAATCGCTGCCTTGGGAAGCTGCATAGTGTAGCTGTTGTATCCATTCAGAGGGCATAGTGGAAATCTGAAGGGGGATGTCAGAATCGGAAGTCTCTGGTAAATTATCTTTCCTGCTTTCGGTGGGTAATGCTTCCTCCTCATAGAGATATTGCACCCCTAGATATTTATTCATTTTAAAGAGTAGTTCCTCTTCTCGAAAAGGTTTACGCACGAAGTCATCGCATCCCGCTGACAAGATAATTTGTCTGTCTTCTTCAAAAACGCTGGCAGTTAGGGCAATAATTATGGTTGCCTCACCTTTTAAGGAAGCTCTAATTTTTTTGGTAGCTTCATAGCCGTTCATCACAGGCATCCGCATATCCATCCAGATTAGATGGGGTTCCCAACTCTCCCAAATTGCCACAGCTTCTTGACCATTTTCAGCTTCTTGCACCTCAAAGCCCAAGTAAGTAAGAAGCTTAACTAGGAGGAGACGATTTGTGGGCTTATCCTCCACAACTAGAACACGATAGATGGGTTGGTCAGGAGCTAAACCAATAACTTTTTTATAGATAGATTGGGATGTTTCAATTTCCATCTGCTCAACCAAACCTGCCTGAATGTCAAAGGTAAATTTGGCTCCCTGACCTGGATGACTACTGACTGCGATCGCTCCTCCCCCCATCAGTTGGACAAACTTTTGACTGATCGGTAAACCCAAACCCGTGCCTTGACAGGACTTCAGCCCAACTGAGGTTTGTCCAAAAGCTTCAAATAACCGATCGAATTCATTTGGGTCAATACCGGGGCCAGTATCTTCCACTTCAAAGAGCAGGCGGATAAAAGGCACAGGTGAGGAGTCTGCTTGTTCCCCGACACTCCTGCTTTCCGCCTCTCCTTCCTCCCCTGTAACGCGCAGGGTTACGCTCCCTTTGTCAGTAAATTTGATGGCATTACCGAGAAGGTTAATCAAGACCTGACGCAGCTTACTTTCGTCGGTTCTGACGTACTGGGGGACAGCAGCCGTGCATTCAAAGTTAAGCAAGAGTCCCTTGCTTGTGGCTTTGAGTTGTAGCATCTGTTCGAGACTATTGAGCAGACAATACAGGTCAAAGTCATTTTCATGTAGCGTGACTCGCCCTGCCTCGATTTTAGCCATCTCTAAAACATCGTTAATCAATGCCAGCAGATGATCGCCACTGCGACTGATGATCTCCAGGTATTTCTGATGTTCGGCAGATAGGGAGGTATCAAGGCTCATCAATTGGGTAAAACCAAGGATGGCGTTGAGAGGTGTCCTTAGTTCGTGGCTCATATTGGCAAGAAATTCGCTTTTAGCACTGTTGGCAGCATCGGCGGCTTCCTTGGCGATCATCAATTCAATTGACTGCTGTTGAGTTCGCGCTAGCAATTCTGCCTGTTGGATCGCAACGCCTAACTGTGCCCCAATTTGAACAACCATCTTGATTTCTGCCTCTTGCCATTGGCGAGAACCGGAATTTTGGTATGTTGCTAGCAAGCCCCACAGTTGATTGCTATGGAAAATCGGAACAATGATATAAGCTCGTGCTTGAAAGCGCTCCAACAGTTCTAGGTAACAAGCGTCAAATCCAGCTTGGTAGATGTCTGGGACACAACGATAACTGGTTCCTTGGCGATAAGTCCCGCCTTGATTTGCTTGCAAATAAGTATCTTGGATTGGCTCCTCTGCACTTCCCAAAGTTTTGCCAGCACAACCCACCTGGTTAACGGCAACCTTGGGCAGCTGAGATTGATGAATTTGTTCGGGAACTAGCAAATTCCAGCCTTCTGCTACCGACTCCGATACAAAATCCCCACTCCAGTCGGGATGGAAACGATAGAGACCAACGCGATCGCAATTAATCGCATGGCGTAATTCTTCAGTCGTAGCGCTAAAAATTTTGTCAATTTCTAAGGTTTGGCGCATTCGCTGAATCACGAAAGCGATCGCTTTTTCCCGTTCTGCACTCTCCCGTAATGCGGCTTGTGCTGCTTGACGTGCCTGAGTCACTGCAATGAATTCGTTGACTAATTTAAGCCAATTAATTTCTTCTTGACTCCAGACTTTGGAAGAGCTTATGGCATCCAAACCCATAAAACCGACAACCGTACCAGCGTAAAGTGTCGGAACGGCAAGCCGGGACTGGATACACTGGAGTTTCGTCAAGGTTGGTTCGGCGGTGACAGGTGGGCGTTCGGCAGGAAATTGAACCGTTTTGCCACTCAAAAGTTGGTTGTGAACCCAGTGGTGATTTTCAACAGGTAAACCTTGAAACCGCTCGATCGCTGGCTGAATGCCAAAGCCGCACCACTCGTGGGTCATATTCCAGCCGTTTTGGCGATCGGAGTAATCAAACAGGTAAGTGCGATCGCACCCCAAAAACTCGCCAACGGCTTGCAGCGTGAAAGCGATCGCAGTATCTAAGTTTTCGTCAATCAGCATCCCAGAAATCCGGCTCAAGCAACTGTCCATCGCTGCTCGTTTTGTCAGCAATTCCTCCGCTAAGTTCCGCTCCAGCTCGGCTCCCGCTCTGGCAACAAAAATTTTCATAATCATTTCTTTGCCAGGATCGTGAGCCATTGGCTGCACATCCAACACCGCCAAATTGCCAATTGTATTGCCAGCCGAGTCTCTTAATGGAATTCCCCAGTAGCTTTGTGCGCCTAATTTCTCTAACGCTGGGAAGTTAGGAAAAAGTTCTTGTACCTCGGATGGATAAAAACCGCTCGTTCCCTTCAAGACGTTTTCGCAGGGACTACCCGCCAAGTCGTACTCGAAATTTTCGCCAAAGCCTTCACCCGTCCAGAATGCCAAAGTCCGCACTCTAGTTTCAGTATCATCTGCAAACTTACCGACTACAGCGTAGCGGACTCCCAAAACTTGGGCGAGATAGCGGACACAAGAGCGAAAGAACTCATTGCCAGTTGCAGAAGCTGTTCCCTCAACCATTAAGTGCAGTGCCTCTTCCCTCTGCTTGCGATCGGTAATATCAGTATGGGAACCTGCTATGCGATAGGCTGTGCCGGTTTCATCCCACAATGCCACGCCACGGGTCAGAATCCAGCGCCAGCTGCCATCTTTATGGGATGCCCGAAACTCTACCTCGTAGTTGGGGATTTTCTTCGCTAAATAGGCAAGCATCACCGCTAACACTCGCTCTGAGTCTTCTGGGTGCAGAACTTGGTTGAAAGTATCGATGCTATTCGGAATTTCTAAGTCTTCATAGCCCAACATACTTTTCCAGCGAGGCGACAGATATACATAATTTGCTGGAATATTCCAATCCCAAATCCCGCCATTAACTCCTTCTACCGCTAAAGCAAATCGTTCTTCACTTTGGCGGAGTGCGGCTTCCGCTTGCTTTTGGTTCGTAATATTGCTGAGGGTACAAACAATTCGCTCTACACTCCCGTCCTCTGCTAGTTGCGGGTCGGCATTTACTAGCAGCCAGCGTTGATTATGGCTCTCAGGATGGTCGATTCTCACGACAATATTATGAATCGGTTGGCGCTGGGCAATGCTGGACTGAACGGGTAGCTCTGGCGTTGGGAAGGGTGTACCATCTTCTTGCTGCAACAGCCAATTTGCACCAAATACCTGATGCGATAAATCCTCTGAGTTGAGATTGAGGAGATTAATTGCAGCTTGATTGTAGGTGAGAATTTCGGCATTAGCATTGAGCAGTAATACTCCTACCTGCATTTCTCGGATCAGCATCCGAAAGCGGTTCTCACTTTCCTGTAACGCTTGCTCTCGAACTAACTGCGCTGTTAAACGCCGATCGAATAGAGAGGTTAATAGGGCTAAGCTCAAAATGAACAAGGTAGCAATCCCGATAGCGATCGCCAACCAAGACTGAGTGATGGGGGGGGACGGCTCTAGTGGAAAGACTTTGTGAGGAGTAAAGTGAGTCGCCCACATTCCCGTGTAGTGCATCCCACTGATGGCAATTCCCATCAGGAGAGCGCTGCCGAATTTCTGCCATAGCAAACCTTTTAAGGATTGCTCTTGTAGCCGAAATGCCAGCCAAAGCGCGGCAAAAGAAGCGATGATGGCGATCGCTACCGATAGGCTCACCAATCTCCAGTCATACTCAATCGTCGCCTGGACTTGCATGGCTGCCATCCCTGTGTAGTGCATCCATGCAATGGCAATTCCCATACAAACCCCGCCGCCGATGACCAGCGGGATTGAAACAGCGCGACTCAGCAGCCACAAAGCAATGCTTGAGGCAAGAATCGCGCACATCAAGGAGAACAGGGTGATCCACACATCATAATTGACAGACTGTGGCAGTTGGAAAGCCAGCATGGCAATGAAGTGCATTGACCAAATTCCAGTTCCCATTGCCCCTGCTCCACCCAGAAGCCAGCGCCATCGTCCCCGTTCCACAGCAGACCGCACTCGTCCGGCTAAGTCTAGGGCTGTATAAGAGGCAATTACCGCGATCGCAAAAGAAAGGATTACTAAACCTAGGTTATAAGTGCCAGCCATTGCGCTATGCATATCTTTTTCAATGTCGCGGATTTCTAAAAATCAATCGATATAAAAAAGTTTTTCAGCGAAAGGAATGCATTTGTGAATGGCTTCCTTAATCTCGCCCCACGAGTTTTTTTGAACTTACAAGTCCCGTTTCGATTCCTACCAACCCCCACATAATGGCAGGCATAGCCTATCGCATTCGCGCTGCTACAAAACGGTAGAAAAAGGAGGGGAAATATAGTCAAAGTTCCCCTTGAAAAATGAGATTTAGGGGAACCTCCGTGTAAGTCGTATCGAATTAGCCCGCCGAAAGAAAGAACTTCCTCTGTGTTTAGACGAATCAGTAAACATTGCCCGAATCGGACAATTAAATTTTTTTGAGAATTTGCTTTAAAATCTGTAAGTTTGTACTTGATTTTTTTGATTTCATAAGATACTACTTCAACTAAAGCGTCGGATGGAGGCAGTATAAAGTTCTGTCAACTACCTAAACTAGCATTCTTTAATTAAATATGCCTTATTAAGAATCACTTACAGATAGGCGCTAACCTTATTGCTTTAAGCGATTCGTTTACAAGCCGCGCAAACAAAGGGTTTCAGCAGTTTTCCCAGTTCAAGCAAATAAATTACTAAGTATAATTCCCTACTTTTCCTACTTTTCCTACTTGCTGTTTGGGTCGAATATAATCATCTATCAAAGGTCAAAGGTTGCGATCGCGCTTTTATCATGTATCAATTAGGTTACAAATTCTTGGCAATTCCATAACCTCCACCTCCTGGTGTTTCGATAACAAATACATCGTCACGCTGCATTTCTACAACCCCTGTACCGCCTAATTCCTCTATAGTTTCATCAGTACGCTGCACATAATTTTTCCCGACTGCACCCGCTTGACCACCATGCAAACCAAAGGGAGAAATGACACGACGACTTGATAAAATTCCAGCAGTCATGGGTTCAAGAAAACGCAGGCGACGGATAACACCATTCCCTCCATGATGATGTCCATTCCCGCCGCTATTGGGACGAATCGCAAAACTTTCTAAAAGGACAGGAAATCGCCATTCCAATACTTCTGGGTCGGTAAGACGGGAGTTTGTCATGTGAGTTTGTACGGCGTCGGTGCCGTCGAAGTCAGCGCCAGCGCCGGAACCGCCACAGATGGTTTCGTAATATTGATAGCGATCGCTTCCAAAGGTGAAATTATTCATCGTTCCTTGGGAAGCTGCCATCACCCCCAGCGCCCCATACAAAGCATCGGTAATGTTTTGCGAAGTCTCTACATTTCCCGCCACCACAGCAGCAGGATAACGCGGATTTAACATACAGCCTTCGGGAATAATAATTTCCAAAGGTTTGAGACAACCCGCATTGAGGGGAATATTGTCATTCACTAAAGTGCGGAAGACATACAATACTGCTGCCTTGCACACGGCTGCTGGTGCGTTTAAATTACTCGGTTGCTGAGGAGAAGTACCGGTAAAATCTATTTTGGCGCTGCGAGTCGATTTGTTGATGGTGATGGTAACTGCGATCGCGCTGCCATTATCCAGAGAACAGGTGAAACTGCCATCTTTGAGAACTTCGATAACCCGACGTACCGACTCTTCCGCATTGTCCTGTACAAAGCCCATATACGCTTGCACAGTCTCTAAACCATAATGCTCCATCATCTTGTGGAGTTCCTGCACGCCGCGTTCGTTCGCCGCAATTTGTGCTTGCAAATCTGCAATATTTTTACTGGGATTTCGGGCTGGATAAGCGCTGGATGCCAGCAGTTCCAGCAATTCTTTTTCTCGAAAATGTCCTCCCTCTCCTAGTTGGAAATTATCAAGTAGCACTCCTTCTTGTTCTACTGTGGTGCTGTTTGGAGGCATGGAACCTGGGGTAATCCCCCCAATATCTGCATGATGTCCCCGCGAGGCAACGTAGAAGAGGGGAAGCGTGGGAAGGGAGGTTGTAGAGACGCGATTTATCGCGTCTGGAGAGGAAGCAAATACAGGGGTAATTACAGTGATATCGGGTAGGTGCGTGCCGCCGTTATAAGGATTATTTGAGGCAAAGACATTTCCGGGTTGGATAGTGTCGCCATAAGTGTCAATTAAACTTTTGACACTTTCACTCATCGAACCCAAATGTACGGGAATATGGGGGGCGTTGGCGACTAACTGCCCGTGTTGGTCAAAAATTGCACAGGAGAAATCTAAGCGTTCTTTGATGTTGACTGAGGAACTGGTATTTTGCAGAGTGATACCCATTTGTTCGGCGATCGCGCGAAACAAATTATTGAAAATCTCCAGCATCACCGGATCGGGACGATTGAGGATTCTCGATTCTAGATTTTGGATTGAAAATTGTAAATCTGCCGAACGCTGCAAAATCAGATGATTGCGATCGCTTAGTTGTGCTTGCCAACCGGGTTCAATCACATTCGTACCCGTCGCATCGGCAATGATAGCAGGGCTAGAAATCCAGTCTCCGGGTTGCAAATCCTCTCGCTTATACACTGGCGTCTCGTGCCACCGATCCGCCGCATACATCTGTACAGTTGCCACCGGCGAGGGAAGTTCATCGCTGCGACGCTGAATGACTGCTTCCTCTACTCTCTCTGTCTTCGCCACCACCTCAACCGAAACCGCCTCTACAATCAGCCTTTTATCTTCCACGACAAAGCCGTAACGCTGCCGGTGCAACTCCTCAAACCGCCCCCTCATCGCCGCCGTATCCCCAAAATCCACAATCAGCGCCGAATCAGTCCCCTCATACCGTAGATGCACCTTCCGAAAAACCTCAATCTCAACATCCTCCCTTCTCTCTTCTTCCTGTCTTTCCTCTGCGTCCTTGGCGTCGTGGCGGTTCGTTTCCTCCTCCCCCTGCCTTGCCAACTGGCTTAACATCCCCTCCAAACTCAGCACTAACTCCTCACTCAGAGGTGCCTCCACCGCCCGTTCTCGCAGCACCCGCATGTCTGCCAAACCCATACCATAAGCCGATAACACACCAGCGTAGGGATGAAGAAACACCTGCTTCATCCCCAACGCATCGGCAATCAGACAAGCGTGTTGTCCTCCTGCGCCCCCAAAGCAGCACAAAGTATATTCCGAAACGTCATAACCGCGCTGGAGAGAGATTTTTTTAATTGCACTCGCCATTGTTTCAACTGCGATCGCGAGAAATCCAGCCGCCACCTGTTCCGGCATCCGGTTGTCGCCAATTTCTGCCGCCAGTTGACTAAACTTTTGCCGCACTACTTCTGCATCTAGCGGCAAATCTCCGTTCGATCCAAACAATTTCGGAAAAAACTCCGGTTGCAACTTGCCCACCATCACATTGCAATCCGTCACCGTCAGCAAACCGCCTTTTCCATAGGCAGCGGGACCCGGATTCGCCCCCGCTGATTCGGGTCCCACGCGATACCTCGCCCCATCAAAAAAGAGAATCGAACCGCCACCAGCAGCCACCGTATGAATTGCCATCATCGGCGTCCGCAGCCGCACTCCGGCAACTTCCGTTTCAAAGGTGCGTTCGTATTCGCCGTTATAGTGGGCGACATCCGTAGAAGTTCCGCCCATATCAAAGCTGATAATTTTGTCGAATCCCGCCATCAAGCTTGTCTGTACCGCGCCGACGATGCCCCCAGCAGGGCCAGATAAAATACTGTCTTTCCCTTGAAACTGTTGGGCATCAGTAAGTCCACCGTTGGACTGCATGAACATCAACTGGGGAGAGTTTTGAGTTGAAAATTCTGATTCCAAACTGGCTAGCTGACTGGCAACTCGATCTACATAACGCCGCAAAATAGGCGATAAATAAGCATCAACAACGGTAGTATCACCGCGACTCACCAACTTCATCAACGGGCTAACTTCGTGCGATACCGAGACTTGGGTAAATCCAATTTTCCGCGCTGCATCTGCTATTTGTTTCTCGTGTTTGGGATAGCGATAGCCGTGCATGAAGACAATGGCACAGGAGCGAATCCCGTCGTTGTACGCTTCTTGTAGAGATGCGATATATCCTGTTTCTATGGGGATTAATTCTTCGCCTTGGGCGCTGTAGCGTTCCTCGACCTCAATCACTCGCTCGTAGAGCATCTCTGGCAATACAATGTGACGGGCGAAGATATCGGGGCGATTTTGGTAGCCGATGCGAAGGGCATCCCGAAATCCCTGAGTAATGACCAGAAGAGTGCGATCGCCCTTGCGTTCCAGAAGCGCATTTGTCGCCACAGTGGTTCCCATCTTGACAACTGCAATCTGTTCCGATGGAATAGGTGCATCTGCCGCAACTCCCAAAATGTCTCGAATTCCCTGTATTGGCGCGTCAGTATACCGTTCGGGATTCTCCGACAGCAGCTTATGAATCACCAGTTGTCCATCCGGACGCCGCGCCACAATATCAGTAAACGTACCACCCCGATCGATCCAGAATTGCCAGCGGTTATTTACGTCGGAAGGTAGATTGGAATGCATAATAAAAAATAATTGCGCGATGTTGATGATAAAATCTTTCTAATTAATTCTTATTATAAATACCGTTGCTAGTTTGTCCGGTTTTAGTTTGAAAACATCCAACCTATTTTAATAAACATATTTTTTGATATAAAAATAGCTTTTGTAGAAGGAATATTTATCAATATTAATTGCTGTAACTTCTAAAAGTAAAATAAATAATCTAACCTTTTATTTAACTTTTATTTACAAAAAGGATGTTTTAGAGAATGCTTTACTTCACAGAAACAGAGAAAGCTAAAGTTCTAATTGATGAATATTCAAAACGCCAGCTTTTGTACTTAGATACGGAAGTTGCCGATTATAATACTCGCAAGCCTAAACTCTCTTTAATTCAAATATTAGATGACTTTACCGATGTAAGCGGAGATAGCGTTTGCATTTTAGATGTTTTAGATAATCCTGAAATTGCAGAAATCTTTATTAAAGAAATCATGGTTAATCCTGCAATTGAAAAGGTCTTCCACAATTCCAGCTACGATCTGAAGTTATTAGGTAAAACCAAAGCTAAAAATGTAAGTTGCACCTTAGAGATTGCCAAATCAATCCCTTACTATTTATTGCCAGTACCAAATTTACAATTGAGAACTCTGGCAGAAAAACTGTGCTATTTTCCCAATATAGACAAAACCGAACAAAGCAGCGATTGGGGACAGCGACCGCTGACAGAAAGTCAGCTACAGTATGCAAAAATGGACCCGATTTATCTGGCTCACGTGCATCAGCGGCTGTTGGAATTAACTCAATTGAGTAGTCCAGATCCAGAACAGGAAGATGTAACAGCTCTAGCCCAACGCTATCGAGAAATTGAGCAGGAATGGAAGTTGCTAGATACCGAAATTGACCACATCCAAAATAGGCTCAAAGCCGCGATGCAAGCACAAGAACTATCAGAAACGAAAGATTTCCAATTATCCAGTTATGAGCGAACTACAAAGAAGATTCCGTTTAACCAGTTGGCAAGAATGGCGGAAATTCATGGAATTGATTTAGAGTTTCCGGTAACGCTAACCCAAAATCTTCAGAAGGACTTAGGAGAATTGGTCGCGGAACTTCCCGTGGAAGAAGAGAAAACTACTATCTGGCGGTTGAATCCCAAAGAGCAGGAAGATGAAGAGGATGATGGGATTCCATTTTAAAGAATATTCTGTTAATTCAAGTAACTATCTCTTTCTTCCAGTCTTGGGATTCACCTTTTATCTGGAATAGCAGTCTGTTCTCGTGTGTAAAAGCTCGTAGCTAACCTTCGTATTCAAGGGGTTTCTGTAATGCTTCCTGATTTATTGCATCGCAAACAGACACATTTCGTTTTGTGGCGTCCAGGAGATATTCAACCCCCTCCAACGCTTTACATCGGCGACTTCGCTGGAGATAATCCAAGCTCATTTGAAAATTTTCAAGAATTAGACTTAATCCAATCAACAGATTTTCCAGAACTTTGGGAAATACCAGCGGAAAACTGCAATTTAACAGACGGAGAGGTTTATTTTTACTGGTTTAAAGTCCGCGACACTGACGCCTACACCAACACCCATCGAATTCTCTACTGCACCGATCCTACCGCTTACACGGTGGATCGGCGTTTCTCTGCACCGAAAATCCTTTCAGAAGAGGGAATGTCCGACCTAGATCCAGCTAGCGTCATCCTCTACCGAGATAAAATGCTGGTTCCGTGCGATCCGAAGGGGCAAACAGCGGACTGGGAAGGAGATACGATAGAAAACCTACAACCGAATAATCGGCTAGTGATTTACGAGTTGCCCACTCGCTGGACTCGAATTCGTTCAACTGGAGGAATTCAAGAAGGAAACGGGACTTTTCGAGACGTAGTTTCTCTATTTGTGGAAGAAGCGATCGCACCTACTTTTTCCTCAGTCCGCGCCTTACAAAACCGCGCTCATCTGGTGGAATTAGGTGTCAATGCTTTGGAACTTTTACCGCCATCTGATAGCAATCAAACAGATAATTGGGGCTATGGTACGGCTAATTATTTTGCAGCCGATTATGACTTAGGTCGCCCGGACGGTCAAGAAGCACCCACGGCTTCCACCGATTTAATCAATCTCATCAAAGTTTGTCATCAACACGGCGTGCGCTTTTTTGTTGATGCGGTAATGGCTTTTTCTTACAACAATCCTTACCGCAACGTTAATTATCTAGAATTTTATATCAAGTTTAATAGTGGCGATCCAGAACAAGGAAATCGGGACGGATTTGGCGGTGATTTGTTTAAGTACAACTATTGGGTAGAAGGGTATCATCCGCTTGCAGGTACGCGATCGCGTTTCGTTCCTGCCCGCGAATATATGAAAGCCTACATCGCCCACTGGATGGATTACTATCGGGTAGATGGTTTGCGCCTCGATAGCGTCAACAATATCGGCAATTATGACTTTTTACAGGAATTCAAAGATTATGCGCGATCGCTTTGGCAGGAACGGGAAGGAAGCGGCGATAAATTTCTCGTAGTCGGTGAAGAATTAAGCGTACCTCTCGCTTTAATTTCACAGAATCGTCTCGATGGGTTGTGGAACGAAAAGTTTAAGCATATTATCCGTAGCGTCATTCTAGGACAAAATTCGTCTGATGAGCCTAGCTTTGAATGGAGCGTCCGCAAACTCATTGACTGTCGTAATTTAGGGTTTGCAGATGGTTCTCAAGCAGTTAATTATCTGACTTCCCATGATGTAGGAGGCTTTGGCAACGAACGCTTCTACAGCTACCTAAATAATAATCAAGTTTTTGATACAGAAAAGCGCATCAAGCTAGCATTTGTTTGTTTGCTCACTGCTGTCGGGATTCCGATGATTTTGGCAGGAGATGAATTCGCCGATCAAAATGACTTGCCAACTTCAGATGACCATAAAAAACAGGTTGATCCGGTCAACTACAGCCGTCTGACGGATGATTGGCGACAGCGTATTTTCAATTATGTTTGTAGATTAGTGAAGTTTCGGACTACTTCTGATGCTTTAGCCGTAAATGACACTCATTTTATCCATTCTGACTTCAATGAAGGCAAGCGAGTTATCGTTTGGCAGCGAGGCAAAGACGATCGATTAGTGATTGTGGTGGCGAATTTCTCTGAGTACGGGACTCCTCCAGGTTCTGAGTATAAAATACCTAATTGGCCTGCAACTCCGGCAGGTAAACAGTGGAAAGAGATCGCGCAAGATCGTATGGTTCCTGCTGAATGGGTAGGCAGAGAAGGCATCTTCCCGTGGGAAGCGAAGGTTTACGCGCTAGTTTAAACTTATTCACCCTCAGAGGTAGAGACACGGCAGTGTCGTGTCCCTACTTACTCAATACTGGTCTCTAAACGCCAATACACACCATTTTCCGGCTGCATCAGTTTAGAAGCTATCAACTCTCGTCGCAGAGTGGCGGAGTCAGGATGGTGGCGCTTGATGATTTCATTCACCTGAAGTTCTGGGTAATTAATCCCGATTTCAAATTGGTTTGCCAACCACTTGAGAATCACTTGGCGTTTTTTACGACTGGCAGGAATTTCTTTCAAACGAAGGACGCGATCGCATCCCGCTTCGCTAACGTCCTCAAAAAAGTTTTTTAATACCTTGCTCTCCCATGCTTCCCCTTCTACATCTTCGACGAGAGAAGCCATGTTATCTGGGGTGAAAATCTCTTTGCTAAAGTTTTGCAGCGCCTCGCTATTGAGTCGATACAAGTGAGTATTGCCGTCAGGGCGCATATTCACCAAATTTAGTTCTTTCAGTTTACCCAAATGATGGGAGACAGTCGGCTCCTTCAGTTTCACAATCGCGGCTAATTCCTCGACGCTGCATTCCCGATTCGCCAGAATCCCCAAAATCTTCAATCGGCTTTCGTCAGCGAGAACCTTGAAGAAGCGTAGCAGGGTTTGAAATTCCGCTTTTTCCATCGTCTTACTTCTAATTAGATAAATATCTAATTAGAAACTTATCAAATTAGTTTTGCGCTATGCAAGCCAATCTTTTACAGACGGCTAATGCCAGAAGCCAAACCGCGACAGACGCCGGTCAGAAAGTCTAAATCCAGGGTTTCTATGGTGTCGCTCGGCTGATGGTAGTGTGGATTCCGCATAAATGCCGTATCTGTCACCATCATTGCTTTATAACCCAGATCCCAGAAGGGCGAATGATCGCTCAGTCGCGTTGAGCGGACGATTAAACCTTTATTCGGCACCGGCAACCATTCGCTTGGAACTCCAACTTTACGAATGTTGCGGCTAAGGTGAATTAGATCGGGAATGCTCGGCAAATTGCCAATCAAAGCAATGTAATCACCCCGATTCGGGTAAAAGCGTTCTAATCCGGCCGGATAGCGTTGCGAACCAGGGGCGGAGTTGCAATATCCCAGCATTTCTAAGGAAAGCATCAAGCGAAGCGATTGTCCTTGTTGCTTCAAATCAGCTGCATATTGCTGACTTCCCAACATTCCGTATTCTTCCATGTCAAAAGCAACCAATCGCACTGGGTATTTTGCGGGTTCTGCTGCGAAAATTCTCGCCAATTCTAATAGTGCGGCGACACCCGTGGCATTATCATCTGCACCTGGGGTTCCGGGTACAGCGTCATAATGTGCGCCAATGAGAATTGGTGGCTTTTGGTTATTCGTCGCCGCCGGTAGATTCAGAATGAGATTCTGATGGTTTTGACCGCGAATGTTGAACTCATGGGTTTCTACCGTTCCCCATTGTTGTAGTTGTTCGCGGATGTAGTGCTGGACGTAGAAATGCCCGGAACTGGCGAGATAGGGGTCGCGATCGCGTACTATCTGGGTGAGATGCGATCGCAAGTTTTCTTTTAAATCCAATTGTCTATTGCTCCTAAGTTTCTAACCAAGCGCTCAATCATTTACAGAGGAGAAGTCCAACAGCGCCTCGCCCAAATCTTCTTGCTGGGGAATGGATAATTGCTGAATTTTAGTTTGTAGTTCGGGAGCGATCGCGCCAAACCGACGGATAAGCTGATGCATAATCAATGCTACCCTTTCTCCTTGCTGTCACTTTTAGAGGATATTTTGATAAATTACCGATCCTTGCATCATCTCCTCTCTAAACAGTTGGGTAATCAAATCTTTTTCAAAGCCTGATACTGTTTATAGTATCTACCGCCAATCCTGAGCCTGGAGATTCATCTCATGACGACTTCCGCTCACCGCTCATCGAACGCTGTTTGGCTCCCTTTGTCACTCTCAGCTTGGCAAGATACCTATCAAACGCTGCATTTGTGGACACAAATTATTGGTAAAATCCGGTTAGCATTAGCTCCAAAAATTAACCATTGGTGGCACTCGACGCTGTATGTCACCACCCCTGGACTCACCACTGGTCCAATTCCTAACGGAACAAGCAGCTTTCAAATCACCTTTGATTTTCTCGCTCACCAACTCAAAATCGAGACAAGCGAAGGTACAACCAGAAGTATTGCACTTTCTCCTCGCTCGGTAGCTGATTTTTATCAGGAAGTGATGAACACCCTGAAGGATCTCGGTATCGAAGTGCAAATCTGGACAATGCCCCAAGAAATTGCCGATGCGATTCCCTTTGAGCAAGACCATCAACATCATGCTTACGATCCAGAATCTGCTCAACGCTTCTGGCAAATTCTGGTACAAGCCAATCGCATCATGACCGTATTTCGCTCCCACTATATCGGAAAGTGCAGTCCTGTCCATTTCTTCTGGGGCAGTTTCGACCTAGCTGTGACTCGCTTCTCTGGAAGAAGGGCACCCGAACATCCAGGGGGTGTACCTAACATGGCAGATTGGGTAACGCGAGAGGCTTATTCCCATGAAGTCAGCAGTTGTGGTTTTTGGTTTGGGGGTGGTTCAACAGAAGCCTTATTTTATGCCTACGCCTACCCAACACCAAGAGGATTCAAGGATTATCCAATTCAACCACAGTCTGCATTCTATAGCCCGGAGCTGCAAGAATTTGTCCTGCCCTATGAGGCGGTGCGACAAGCAGACGATCCAGATACAGCCGTGCTGCAATTCCTACAAAGCACTTATGAGGCAGGGGCAAATTTGGGAGATTGGGAGCGAGCTGCGTTGGAAGATACTCCAGTAGTGAGAAAATAAGGCGAGTCTGCGATCGCTTCTATTGGTATATGGGATGACGCTATCTGTGCTTTTTTCCGCGTCACTTCATAGAGAATTGGTATCACCAGGCGATCTAATTATTGACAAAAGAAGAAATCCAACCGCGCCTCGCCCCAATCTTCTCACTGGAGAGCAGACCGACGTGATTGATAAAAAAAGGGATACGGTAATGCCGTCCCCCTTTTTAAGCCTAAAAAAATTGAATTTCAAACGCCAGAATTGAGAATAAATTACCTCAGCTTAGGGGCAATTTTAAACAGACAAGGCGGAGGAAAAAGCCTTGGACTGAGTGGGGTGGAGTAGATACTCAGAGTCAACTTTTTCAGCAGTCAAGGGTACCAGTTGCACCGCACAAGCTTTCAGTTCCGGTTGCAGTGATTCGGGACAAGATTCGGCATGGGTGAGGGCGTTCGCTTCGGCACCATCTGCCCAAAGAGCGCCCCAGTGCATGGGGACAAAGGTAACACCGGGAGCGATCGCCTTGGTGACTCTGGCAGGGAATCGCGCCGTGCCTCGACGGGTTCGCACTTCCACC
The DNA here is from genome assembly GCF_039961855.1 of Trichocoleus sp. Lan. Lineage (NCBI taxonomy): Bacteria > Bacillati > Cyanobacteriota > Cyanophyceae > Leptolyngbyales > Trichocoleusaceae > Trichocoleus > Trichocoleus sp. Lan. Next base: position 93,193 of record NZ_JAMPKA010000002.1, read on the forward strand.
CAATCATTTTCCTGAATCTTCAGAGAAGCCGCGTCGCGGGGATGAATTTCAATGAATGGCTGCGGGTGCATCTGCCGAATTTTATCAATTCGTCCGGTACGGGTTTGGGTGTGCCAGTGTCCGTAAAGTCTGCCCGTCGTCAGAACGAAAGGATAATTAGGATCGGGCGGTTCTGCTAGTCCCCGCGAATGATAGGCACCAAAACGCGCCCGACCATCCGGCGTCGGAAAGCGAAAATCAGTGTAAAGCCGTTTTGAGTTTTGAGTTTTGTTAGCGTAGCGGTGCGTAGCACATTTTGAGTTTTGAGTTGAAGAGTTTAACGGAGAACTCAAACTTGGGGTATCAAAACTACGATCGGGACAGGGCCACTGAAGCGGACCTTCTTGCGCCAGTCGTTCGTGACTGAGACCGCTCATATCGCAAACGCGATCGCGTGTCAGCTTCACATATTCGGCATAGATGGAGGCTGGCGTCTCGTAAGGAAATTTTTCAGCAAAACCTAAGCGCCGTGCGACTTCTGTAAAGATTTGCCAATCGGGTTTGGCTTCTCCTGGGGGAGTGCGAAATGCCTGACACAGCGTGACCACTCGCTCGGAGTTAGTCATCGTGCCAGTTTTCTCGCTCCACTGCGCTGCCGGGAGCAAAACGTGAGCAAAATCGGCGGTTTCAGTGGGGTAGTAGGCGTCTTGATAGACCGTAAAAGGCGATCGCTGTAATGCAGCTTTCGCACGTTCCAAGTCAGGTAAACTGACAGCCGGGTTCGTAGCAGCAATCCAGAGAACACCCACATCTCCGGTTTCCAAACCCGTAATAATGTCCCACGCCGTGCGACCCGGATAGGGCGAAATTTGTCCGGCGGGGAGTTGCCAAAACGCTTCAAGTTCCGCTCGATGTTGGGGATTTTTGACCACTCGATATCCGGGCAGAATGTGGCAAAGTCCCCCGGTTTCCCTACCGCCCATCGCATTCGGTTGACCCGTCAGCGAAAACGGCCCCGCACCGGGTTTGCCAATCTGAGCGGTCATCAGGTGCAGATTCACGATCGTTCGCACCTTGGCAGTACCTTCAGAAGACTGATTCACGCCCATCGACCACAGAGACAGCACGCGCTTCGACTGTGCCCAGTATCGAGCTGCTGTTTCCAGGTCAGAGATGGAAATACCGCATCGTTCGGCGACGACTTCCGGTGGATAGTGCTGGATGACTTCTGCAAAAGCCGGAAAATTCGTCGTGCAGTCTTCAATGAAATAAGTATCAATCTCGCCCCAACGCATCAGCAGGTGAGCGATGCCATTGAGTAGATCCATATCGGTGCCTGAGCGAATCGCTAAGTGCAAATCTGCTGCCTCAGCGGTGTTCGTCCGGCGCGGATCGACCACAATCATTTTGACGTGGGAATTTTTTTTGTGGTGTTTCCGCAGGCGGTTAAAAACGATCGGGTGACAGTCGGCGGTGTTGCTGCCGATGATAAAAGCACAGTCGGTTAAGTCTAAATCTTCGTAGCAGCAAGGGGGGCCATCTGAACCAAAGCTTTGCATATAACCCGCAACGGCGGAGGACATACACAAGCGCGAGTTGGAATCAAAATTATTCGTGCCCAGGCACCCTTTGAGCAGTTTCTGAGCAACGTAGTAATCTTCAGTTTGCAGTTGCCCGGAGCCGTACATACACACGGCATCCGCTCCTTGAGTTGCCAGAACGTTTTGAATCTTGCTCGCGACGAGATCCAAGGCTTCCTCCCAGGTGGCACGGCGGAAAGGTTCATCCAGGGAGTCGCGGATCATCGGATGGAGAAGGCGGTCTTTGGAAAGAGACTCGGCAACGGTAGCACCTTTGACACACACCATCCCGCGACTGGAAGGGTGCGCGCGATCGCCCTGCACTTTCCAGATAGGATTCCCTTGGGCATCCCGATTCGTTGGCTTCCCGGCTTGCGCTGGAGGTGTCACCTCCAAGCCACAGCCGACGCCGCAGTAAGGGCAAAGGGTTTTTGTACTGTCAGTTGTCATTCGTCAGTCGTCCGTTGCTAATTGCTAATTGCTTATTGCTATTAGCCATACTTCCATTGGTGATTGGAGATTCTCTATTAACTAATGGCTAATTTCCAATCACCAATGACTAATCATCATCATGAGCAAATCGGTTGAACAGGAAGTCGAGGGCGTAGTTCCGCAGGTTGTAATATTCCGGGTCTTCCATAATCCGGGCGCGATTGCGGGGACGGGGGAAAGGAATCTTCAAAACTTCGCCAATGCTTGCCGATGGCCCGTTGGTCATCATCACCAGCCGATCTGCTAGGAAGAGTGCTTCGTCGATATCGTGGGTAATCATCAAGACCGTAACTTGATGTTCGCGCCAGATGGTCAGCAGTTCTTCTTGTAATTCTTCCTTGGTGATGGCATCCAAGGCTCCGAATGGCTCATCCAGAATTAATACTTTAGGACGAATCGAGAGGGCACGCGCGATCGCGACTCGCTGTTTCATCCCCCCAGACAGCTGAGACGGTTTTTTGTCAGCCGCTTCGGTCAGCCCTACCATTGCCAGATGCTCCCGGACGATGGTAACTTTTTCCGACCGGGGTTTACCGGGATAGACAGAATCCACTGCCAGGTAAACGTTCTCGAAGGCAGTCAGCCAGGGAAGCAGACAATAGTTCTGGAATACCATCATCCGGTCTGGACCGGGTTCGCGGATTTTCAGGGTTTCCAGCCGCACTTCACCGTCAGTGGGCTTGTTGAAACCTGACACCATGTTTAACAGAGTGGATTTGCCGCAACCAGAGTGCCCGATCAGGCAGATAAATTCGCCTTCATAGACGGTGAGGTTCACCCCATCCAGAACGGTATACGGCCCAGTGGCAGTGGGATAAACCTTAGAAACGTCTTCAATTACCAAAAACGGGTCGCGGTTGACGGTTTCTTGGGTGAGTTGGGTAACGACGCCAGTGTTGTTCAAGGTGTGCATGGGGAGGTTGAAGGTTTTTAATCGCGAATGGCTAATGAGTGATAACTACCGACTCACCACTAAGGGGTCGATGTTAATTTCTTCGATGCGAATGGGACGCTTAATTTCCAAGCTATTGAGGTACTTAATGGGATCGTCGGGATTGAAGATAGTCCCATCAAACATTTGCATAGGTGCGCGATCGCGTCCGATATCCATTAAGCCGAGTTGCCGCGCCGCTTCCCTAAATACATCAATGCGCCGCACTCGTTCTTGAATTTCTAGCCAGTTTTTGGGGAATGGAACAATTCCCCACCGTGCTAGCTGAGTCATCACCCACAGTCCTTCCTCCGGTTCTGGGAAGTTGGCTTTATCGACAAAGAACTGGTTATAACGCAATAGCTGTTCGGGTGCAGCACCCGTCCCGCGAACGTAGGGATCGATAAAGCCGGGACGGGTGTATTCTGGGGCGGAGCCGATGTATTCTGGCTGACACAGTAAGGTGACAATTTCTTCCCGATTGCGTCGGTCATCGCAGTATTCGCAAGCTTCCAAAAGCGCTTTGATTAAGGCGATATGAGTTTGCGGGTACTGATTTGCCCATTCTTCCTTGCATCCGAGTACCTTCTCCGGATGTCCCGCCCACAACTCCAGATCGGTGGCAATCACAAAACCAAGTTTTTCCTGAACGGCGCGAGAGTTCCAAGGTTCGCCGACACAGTAGCCATCAATACTGCCAGATTTCAGATTGGCGACCATCTGGGCGGGTGGAATCACCGTCAAGCTGACATCTCGATCGGGATCGATGCCACCACTTGCCAGCCAGTAGCGCAGCATCATGTTGTGCATAGAGGCAGGATGCACCACTCCTAGCGTATGGATTTTGTCGGGAGTTTGGGCGATCGCTTCCTTGAAATCTGCCAAGGTGCGAACGCCGCGATCGTATAAATCCTTACTTAAGGTAATCGCATTGCCATTGCGCGATAACGTCATCGCCGTACACACGGGTACTGGAGGCTTCCCACCACCACCCAAGGTCATTGACATTGGCATCCCGGCAACCATCTGAGCGGCATCCAGGCGTCCCGTTGCCACCCCTTGCGCGATCGCTTTCCAACTCGGTTCGCGATTCAGCGTCACATCTTCTAACCCGTGCTTGGCGAAGAAACCCTTCTCCTTTGCCACCACCAACGGGGCGCAGTCAGTTAGGGGAATAAAGCCAATTTCCAGATTGACTTTCTCCAATCCATTCCGGGCAACCACCGCAGGTTGCGTTGCCTTGCGCTGCTTGGCTTTTTTCTGCTGGTTGAGGAAGTAAATTATCTCATTTCGCAAGCCGTAGTAGCTGGGATGATTAACGACCTCCATCCGCTTGCGCGGGCGGGGGATGGGAACGTCCAGAATTTGTCCGATATGAGCATCTGGGCCGTTGGTCAGCATCACAATTCGGTCAGACAGTAGCAGCGCTTCGTCCACATCGTGCGTCACCATGATCGCGGTAACTTTGCTTTCCTGGCAGATTTGCATCAACTTTTCTTGCAAACCGCCTCGTGTCAGGGCATCCAGTGCCCCAAACGGTTCATCGAGTAGCAACAACTTAGGACGAAGGGCGAGGGCACGCGCGATCGCTACCCGCTGTCTCATTCCTCCCGATAGCTGACCGGGTCGTTTATCCGCAGCCTGCCGCAACCCCACCAAATCAATGTGATGCTCTACAATTCCCTTACGTTCACCCCTTGGCTTGTCCTGCAATACTTCATCTACCCCTAGAGCGATGTTTTCCCGCACGGTGAGCCAGGGAAGCAACGAATAATTTTGGAACACTACCATTCGGTCGGGTCCAGGCGAAGTCACCTGTCGCCCTTCTAAAATCACACCCCCACTCGTAGGTCTATCTAGACCAGCAACCATATTGAGTAGGGTAGATTTGCCGCATCCAGAGTGTCCAATTAAAGAAACAAATTCACCTTGTTTGATTTTCAGGTCAATATTCTTGAGTGCCACATAAGTACCGCCATTCGCAAGCGAGTACACCCGGTCAACATGGTCAATTTCTACAAAGACAGACATAAGAGAGGACTGAGGTAGGAGGACTGAGGACTGAGGACTGAGGTAGGAGGGTTGAAGATTTAGGGCTGAGGACTGAGGAATAAAAATTGAAGATGAGTTGAGCAAGTTAAGGTCAAAAAGTTGACTTATACTTCCTACTCAGTCCTCAAGTCCTCAGTCATTACTTCTACTTCTGTTCTTCTGGTACGACTTTAGAGGCAACGAAACCGACCAGCCTATCTAGCAGCAAACCAACAACACCGACATACACAAGTGCGAGAATAATTTGGCTCAGTAAAGAGTTGTTGTAAGCGTCCCAGATGAAGAAACCAATTCCCACGCCGCCGACTAGCATTTCAGCCGCAACAATTGCCAGCCAAGACAAACCAATACCAATTCTCAGTCCAGTAAAGATATAAGGAACCGCTGCGGGAAAGAGAATCTTAAAGAAATACTTCTGCTTAGAAAGCCGCAACACTCTGGCAACGTTTCGGTAATCTTGAGGAATTTGCTGTACTCCCACCGTGGTGTTAATAATAATGGGCCATATCGACGTGATAAAAATTACGAAAATAGCTGAGGGATTACTTTGTTGAAATGCTGCCAGAGAAATCGGTAGCCATGCCAGAGGGGGAATGGTACGCAGAACCTGAAAGAGGGGGTCTAAAGCGCGGTAAGTAAACTGATTGGTACCAATCAAAATCCCCAACCCAATCCCAACTAAGGTAGACAGAGAGAAGCCAATCGCTACCCGTTGTAAACTGGCGAAAATTTGCAACGCCAAGCCTTTATCCGTACCGCCATTATCAAAAAATGGATTGATAATATAGGGATTCCAAGTTTCTCTTAGTACTTGGATTGGCCCTGGCAACCCTTTAGAACCCGGAGGGCAGAGGATTTGCCAAAGGATCATAAAAGCTGCAAGTGCTAGCAGCGGTGGCACAATATGTTTAAGTTTCTTCTGAAAGAAGGTTCCGATTAATTTCTGGGGATTATTACTTGAAAGGCGATTCTCAGTTCTAGCGGTCATTCTCGCTCCTAATTGTTAATCATATTGATTCGTCATTGGCTAGCGAACAGCGAATAGCCGATTCCTCTTGAACTATTCGCTATTCGTGATTTATGCCTTCTTAATCTTGAGACTCTTCAAGTATTCCTCTGGCTTTTCGGGGTCAAATTTGACACCATCAAAGAATGTTTCAACACCGCGAGAACTGCTAGTCGGAATTTCTGAAGCAGGAACTCCTAGTGCTTTGGCTGCCTCTTTCCAGAGGTCTTCCCGGTTCACTTTGTCAACAAGTTCTTTAATGTTGGTGTCAGCAGGAATATTCCCCCAACGGATGTTTTCAGTTAGGAACCAGGTGTCGTGACTCTTGTAGGGATAAGAAGCGTTATCTGACCAGAACTTCATCAGTAGCGGACTATTTTGCACGACCGGGCGACCATCGCCGTAGTCAATGTTGCCTTTGGAGCGTTCGATAATATCTTTGGCTGGGACTTTAAACCATTTTGCTTGGGAGACAATTTGGCACATCTCTTCTTTGTTTTCTGCCTTGTCGCACCACTGCTGGGCTTCTTGGATTGCCATTAGCAGCGCTTTGGCAGAATTGGGATTTTTATCTACCCAATCAGCCCGCATCGCAAAAGCTTTTTCGGGATGGTCTTTCCACAGTTCTCCCGTTACCAAGGCGGTGTAACCCTGCCCTTGGTTCACCAGCTGGGCGTTCCACGGTTCGCCTACACAGAAGGCTTCCATGTTGCCCGTTTTCATATTCGCCACCATCTGAGGCGGTGGTACGGGGACTGTAGAAATATCCTTGTTTGGATCGATGCCGCCTGCGGCTAACCAGTAGCGCATCCAGAGGTCGTGGGTGCCACCAGGATAGGTAATGGCTGCCTTGAAGTCATTTTTGCCCCCAGCTTTGGTAAAGGCTTCTTTAAGTCCTTTGCTGTCTAAGCCGACTTTGGATTCTTTGTAAGTATTGGCAACAGAAATTGCTTGACCATTGGTATTCAACCGCGCCAGGATGTACATCGGCACTGGCTGCTTGTTCTTGGTTTGTCCCAAGCTCATAAAGTAAGGCATGGGGGATAAAATATGCGCCCCATCAATGCCACCGGCGTTACCGGCTGTGCCTAGCTCCAAGTTATCGCGGGTGACGGGCCAGGAAGCTTGCTTGACAACCTCAACCTCTGTCATGCCGTATTTGGCAAACAACCCTTTTTCCTGGGCTACAACTAGGGGCGCGGAATCCGTTAGAGCAATAAATCCTAGCTTGGCGGTGGTTGTTTCTACTTTCGGCGCGTTGGCTGCCGTGCTGGTGGCAACGGGGGAGGATTTTGAAGCGGACTTGGCGCTATCGGTCGGGCCGGAACTACAGCCATGAGCTAGCAAGCTTCCGGCTGTGGCTGCGCCTGCTGTAATGATAAATTGCCGTCTAGAAACTCTGCTCATATTTCTCTTGGAAGTGGTAACTCGGTGGTACGTAGTCGGGAATTAGTGGTAGGGAGTCGCTAAAAGCTTCTTTGCAACTCCTAGAAGCGAGGAGTCGCCCCAAACTGTTTGATCAATAAATTCCGCAATACAGGTTTGAGGTCTTCGCAGGGAATGCTTTTCTGGACGCAGGTACCCAAATGGGCTTCTTTACCAACTGTGCCTCCCATGTAAAGATCGACACCTTCTAAGGTTTTGCCGTTTTTGCGAACTTTTGTCCCCATCAAACCGATGTCGGCTACTTGAGGCTGACCGCAGGAGTTGGGGCAACCAGTCCAGTGAATCCGCACGGGTTTAGTTAGAGATAATTCTGCTCCCAGTTCTTCAATCGTTGCCAGGGCACGGTTTTTAGTTTCAATTAAGGCAAAGTTGCAGAACTGCGATCCGGTGCAGGAGACTAGCGATCGCGCTAAAGGATCGGGATTGATCGAGAATCGTTCTAGCAGGGGTTCGGCTAAGCAGGCGTCTAAGCGCGAGTCGGGAATATTCGGGATGATGACATTTTGCTCAACGGTGAACCGCATTTCGCCGTTGCCGTAAACTTCAGCCATCCGAGCCAGGTCAAACATATCCTGGGCATAGAGACGCCCCACGGGAACGTGTAAGCCGACGTAGTTTAAGCCGGGTTGCTTTTGGGGGTACACGCCGATGTGGTCGCGCTTTTCCCAGTCAATTTCGTCCTTTTCGGCGGCTGGTTGGAGGGGCTTCTCCAGATATTCTTCTACCAAGGCTCGGAATTGTCCTAACCCCAATTCATCGATCAGCCACATCAGCCGTGCTTTGTGCCGATTCGATCGGGGACCGCGATCGCGAAAAACTTCTAAAACAGCTCGGCATACCTCTACAACATCGTCGGGATGCACCCAAGCGTTGAGGGGAATGGCAGCATCGCACCGTTTGGCAGAGAACAAACCACCGACGAGGACATTAAACCCGAAGACGCCATTTTTGTAAGCGGGGACGAAGGCAAGGTCGTTGATTTCAGCGTGAACCGAGTTGTCGCGACAACCGGCGATCGCAATATTGAATTTCCGAGGCAGATTGCTGAAAGCTTTGTTGCCTTCCCCATGATTCGTAATCATGTCCTGGACTTGCTGCACCAGACTTCGCGTATCAAACAATTCATCCGCATCAATCCCCGCAACTGGCGAACCCGTGATGTTGCGGACGTTATCCATCCCCGACTGAATGCTGGTCATCCCGACTCGCTCTAACCGTCGGAAAATTTCTGGCACATCCTCGATTCGGACTCCCCGCAGTTGGATATTTTGCCGGGTGGTGATGTCGCCGCTGCCATCTTCGCCGTAACGCTGCACAATCTCGGCGAGCATTCGCATTTGATCGCTGGTGAGGAGACCGCTGGGCATCCGCATCCGCATCATAAATTTTCCGGGCGTAACGGGTCTGAAGAAAATCCCTACCCACTTGAGTCGGTGGTCGCGGTCTGTTTCGTCCATCGCCTCCCAGCCAACCTGGGCGAAATGTTCAATTTCTGCCTTTACCGCCAGACCATCTTTCTCTGCTTTGAATTTTTCAAATTTATTAAGACTTGCTGTGGGCGTGGCTGTGCTTGTCATGGGTGTGTCCTCATTACGTGGCGCTCGAATGCCCGCAAACGGATAATCTTGTGTTTGTCAATTGCTCGTTGATGATAAGTTATGCAAACTCAACTATGAAATTCGTATAAGAAATTACAAAATGTTAATACAAATGAAGTTTTTGCATCGATCGGATGCCATTTAGTCATGACATCCCCCTTAAGGAGGATTAATGATTTACATAAGAAATTCTTGTGGCGAGGGGTTTTGGAGTCGCGATCGCTTCCCCAAAACCCTTATTAATGCAACCATTGAGTTTCCCTCAACTCACAGCCATCCAATACTAGAACTCACAAAAACGTGATTTTCCTCCTCTTGAACGTGGAGTTAAGCAATTTTGTGAGAATTTACAATCGTTAAAACCGGATTACAAGGAAATATTCAAACCGTTAGTAGGGAACGCTCTTTTGTACGATAGGCATAGAACGGGTACGAAACTCGGCAAATTACTAAATGATCATCCCGACTTCTGTGCTGGCAGATTTGCTGCAAGTCCTGCCCCAGCTGCGACCTCAAATGTATTTCAAGTCTTCCTTAATCGCCTTATCTCATGCGATGGAAGACCAGGTTCTGGCATCTTTAGACCAGCATCTGGTGATTGCCAGTTTCCAGCGAGAGCGCTTCTATCGTCAGGAAGCTCACCGTTATCGACGGATTGCAGAACGGACAGAGCAGTTATATGTGCTGGCAGCCCCAGAAACCGACTTTAGCAACAGTTCGGAAGCTTATGAAACTGTTGCTTTTGAGCCGACCGATGGTTTAAGTCAAGAGTGGCACTTAGTGGTGATCGGGCAGAATTATGCTACTTGCTTGGTTTGTCGAGAACGAAGCCTAACAGAGGATGGGCGATCGCGTCAGGGTGTAAGAGGAAAGACCGCAGCTAGAAAAGGAATCGCACCCGCGTTTTCCCCTAGCCGCCGCACTTCTGACCTTCCTCGAACCACCTCCCGATTGCGGATGTCATCGTTTGAAGGGATAGACCCCGCCCGCCGGTTTGAGGGAATCTGGACGTTCGATCGGCAAGTCAGTTGCATCGTTGCTGAATTATTACTCAATCGGATTTCGCAGTACCGTCCGGAATTGGCTCAAAAGCTCGCTCAAGCACGAAATATTTACGGCATTCCTTCGAGGGGAGAGTTTTTAGAAACTTCCTTTGGAAAAACCGATCGGGAAGCAGCGAATCGGCAGAATCTTTTAGTTCAAAACTCCGTACAGCCACAGGCGGCAAAGGAACCCTCCGCCCAAACTCCAGAGTCTCTAACCGACAATCCCGACCCCTTTGTTCAGTGCCTAGTCACTTACTTGCAAGCGGGGCAGTACAAGCTGCTCAAAGCTTATCGCTCAATTTCCGCCCAAGAACGCAAAGAACGCCTAGTCAACTCGATTACGGCTGCCATCCGGCGGGGTAGCCATACGGGACAGCCGTTACACCCGGATGAAATTCTATCCATTGCCGTACAGGAATTAGGACAGGCATTGTTTGCTTGCCGGTGTCTGATTTATCGTGCCGGGGAAATCGATACTTCTGCCACGATTAACCATGAATTTTTGAAAGTGACCGATAACGGGAATTCTCGACTTGCCTCTGCACTCGGTCAGAATTGGCCTTTACAGGAAAATCCTCTATTTCAGGAAGTTGTGCAGAACCGAGAGCGAGTTTATGTTGCCGATACTCATATCGACCCTCGCATTGTAGAAGTGTCGGCAGGAATATCGGTAGGAGTGTCGGAACTTCCTTCCAATCGCCCACTTCAAACTCTGGCGAGCCGCTTTGCTATTCAGTCTTGGCTGATGATGCCAGTGCTATATCAGGATCGACTACTGGGGATAGTAGAGCTGCATCATTGCGGTGCTACCCCCTACGAGTGGCAGGACGACGAACTAGAACTTGTAGAAGCCATTTCTATTCAAATCGCCGGGGCGTTGATTCAAGCCGAAGCCTACGCGAACCTGGAAGACCTCAACCAACAGCTAGAAGCTCTCGATCGCACTCGCAGCAACTTAGTCGCAATTACGGGTCACGAACTCCGCACCCCCCTCTCTACTATCCAAGTCTGCCTGGAAAGTCTAGCGAGCGAACCTGATATGCCCCCGGAGATGCGGCAAGTGATGCTCAGTACCGCTCTCACCGACGCCGAGCGGATGCGTAAACTGGTTCAAGATTTCCTCACCCTTTCTCGCCTAGAAAGTGGTCGGGTGCAATGGCATCCAGAACCCCTAGCGCTGCCAGAGTGCATCGATCTTGCCCTCAGCAGTATCCGCGCCCGCAATTCCGATGGTCAGCTACCAAAGATTATTACTAAAGTGTCTGATTCGCTGCCTTTAGTACGAGCGGATGGGGAGTGGCTGGTCGAGGTGCTTGCCAAACTGCTGGACAACGCTTGCAAATTTACAACGCCTCAAGGAAAAATTACGATACTCGCTGAGTGTAACGACAGCTCAATGCTTGAAGTTACGGTTGCCGATACAGGTCGTGGCATTGAACCCAACCGGCTGGAGGCTGTCTTCGATCGGTTCTATCAGGAAGAAGGCGCTCTGCGGCGAACTACTGGCGGTACTGGTCTGGGACTTGCGATTTGTCGCCAAGTTGTCACGGGTTGGGGCGGTGAAATTTGGGCTGAATCCGCCGGTAAAGACCAAGGTAGTCAGTTTCACTTTACCGTCCCTATCGCGGCAAGACAGTCAGCAGTCAGTAGTCTTTGATGAAATTAGTCAGCAATTAGTAGTCAGCAGTGCTTGACTAATGACCCATGACTAATGACTAAATGACTCATGACTAAATGGCTAATGACAAACTGTTACAGTTCTTGACAGACTCGCAAGACAGGCCTTGCCTCGGTGATAGGATGCCCTAAAACGTTGGGAGAAAAATCTATGCCAGAAACTCTTACTGGACAAACCCCCATATTTGGCGGCGGTACCGGCGGTTTGCTCACCAAAGCTGAACTAGAAGAAAAGTACGCCATCACTTGGACAAGCCCGAAACAGCAAGTATTTGAATTGCCCACTGGTGGCTCTGCCATCATGAACCAAGGTGATAACGTGCTATACCTAGCACGTAAAGAATACTGCATCATGTTAGGCGGTCAGGTACTCCGAGCGAAGTTCAAAATCAACAACTACAAGATTTACCGTGTCTTCCCGAACGGTGAAATGGAGTATCTGCATCCGAAGGATGGCGTCTTCCCAGAGAAAGTCAATCAAGGTCGTCCTTATGTGAATAAGGTAGAACGGAACATTGGTAGCAACCCGGAACCGCCAACGATTAAGTTTAGCGGTCGTGCGACTTACGACGTTTAGCACCTTTTTAATTATTTAGCATTAGTAGGGTGGGCATCCACCCTACTTTTTCGTTAAAGATAATGCGATAAATGGGCGAAGCAAGGGCAATTCTGTTGGGTTAACAGTTTGAATTCAGATATCGCAATTCTCATTTGGGTGCGATACATCTGTAGGAGCATGACAATCCAAAAGCCCCTATCAAACATTAGAACCGCAAGATATTTCACCCAACTGAGAACTGCTATATTTGCTCCCCACGACTTATCCTCCAAGACTCCCCGATAAGTTGGGGAAATTAGATAAAACAAAAATACGAGAGTCTAAAGGAGAAAGATGAAGGATGAACTAAAGCGTCTGGTTCTTCCCTTTTCCCATTTGCGCCCATTTCTGTTTTAACCTGGATGAATAATGGCGGCGCTAGGGCGAATCGCCTCGATCCAGAACGCAAGAAAATTATGATTTTTCCTGATTTTTCCCAATTTTCCGATCTGGCTAAACAGGGTAATTTTGTGCCGGTGTATCAAGAATGGGTGGCAGACCTAGATACACCCGTGTCTGCTTGGTACAAAGTCTGTGCTGGACAGCCTTATAGCTTTTTACTGGAATCCGTGGAAGGTGGGGAAAAAGTAGGTCGCTACAGTTTTGTCGGCTGCGATCCTTTGTGGGTGTTGGAGGCGAGAGGAAATAAAACGACGCAAACCCACCGTGACGGGAGAGCGATCGCGTTTGAAGGCGATCCATTTCAGGCATTAGCTTATTGTCTAAAGCCGTTTCATCCGGTTACGTTGCCCCAATTGCCGCCCGGAATCGGCGGATTATTTGGCTTCTGGGGTTATGAACTGATTAACTGGATAGAGCCGCGCGTGCCGATTTATCCCGCCTCAGAGGACGATTTACCGGATGGATTGTGGATGCAGGTAGATAACCTGATTATTTTCGATCAGGTGAAGCGGAAGATTTGGGCGATCGCGTATGCAGATTTGCGCGACCCAGATGTGGATTTGGCTCAGGCATATCAACAAGCGTGCGATCGCGTTACTCAGCTGGTCAGTAAACTCCAGCTACCTCTGTCGGGAAAAGATACTTTGTTGCAATGGACGCCCCCTGAAAATCGGGAGAAGCAACTCACCTACACCAGCAACACCGGACGCGAACAATTCTGCGCCAATGTCGAAAAGGCAAAAGATTATATTCGCGCCGGAGATATATTCCAAGTCGTCCTGTCTCAACAACTCTGTGCCGAATATAGCGGAGAACCCTTTGCCTTATATCGCTCTTTGCGCCTCATTAATCCCTCGCCTTATATGGCTTATTTCAACTTCGGCGATTGGCAGATTATTGGTTCTAGCCCGGAAGTGATGGTGAAGGCGGTGCTGAGTTCTTACGGAGGCGATGCGGCGCTAACAGAGGAGGGGATGAGCGCGACCGTGCGCCCGATTGCAGGGACGCGCCCGCGAGGGAAGACGCCTAAAGAAGATGACGCCTTTGCCGAGGACTTACTTCAAGACCCAAAGGAAATTGCCGAACACGTCATGCTAGTTGACTTAGGTCGCAATGATTTGGGGCGCGTCTGCACCAGCGGCACGGTGAGAGTCGATGAATTGATGCTAATCGAGCGTTACTCTCATGTGATGCACATCGTCAGCAACGTGCTAGGAGAACTCGCGCCCGATAAAACCGCCTGGGATTTACTCAAAGCCTGCTTCCCCGCCGGAACCGTCAGCGGTGCCCCGAAGATTCGGGCGATGGAGATTATTCACGAACTCGAACCCTGCCGTCGCGGCCCTTATTCGGGGGCTTATGGCTGGTATGACTTTGAGGGGCAATTAAATACAGCGATCGCGATTCGCACGATGGTTGTTCGCTCTCAAGCCAGTGGGAAACATCAGGTGTCAGTCCAAGCGGGGGCAGGTCTGGTTGCAGATTCTCAGCCCGAAACCGAGTACCAAGAAACCCTCAACAAAGCTAAGGGATTGCTAGAGGCTATCCGCTGTCTTGAATAGAGGCTAAACCGTTAATGGAGTGTAGAGACGCAATGAATCGCGTCTCTATTTCAAGAACAGCCTTTGATGGAAGTTAGAGCGGTTTCATCACCACGGCTTCATAGGGAATCACGCCCACTTCTTCGCTCTTAACGCAGCGAGCGGCTCCCCGCGACAAATCCAGCGTTCTCGGCGCAATGTAAGGGCCACGGTCAGTAACCCGCACGATGACAGCATCCCCATTTTTCAAGTTTGTCACTTTCAAAAAGGTATTAAAAGGCAGAGAGGGATGAGCTGCTGTCAGTGCATCCTGGTTATAGATTTCGCCGTTTGCCGTTTGGCGTCCGTGAAAATAGCCCCCATACCAAGAGGCTAAACCCTCCAGTTTGGTATCTGTCTGGATTAATCCGTGCATTTGGGCTTGAGCTTCCACCAAGGTTAAGGGCTTTTCCCCCAAGGCGACACGGAGATTATTTACCCATTCGATTGCTAAGAGTTGGCGATCGCGATTGAAGTCGGCACCGATCGCGTCGTCAATTACAAACAACTGGTCGTTGCCTAGCTTACCCCCTGGCTTCCCATCCACCAGCGTTGGTTTCAGTTGCGAAGCGTCTAGATTGGAGTTTTGTAGGAGTTGCGCGACGTGCTTGGCAAATCGCTCAGCTTGGGGTTTTTCGGGGATTTGAGCCACCAAATGACCCTTCACCCAGACTTGAAACTGCTCCGGTTCTCCGCCGGATGTGGTGACGCTCTTGGTTTTGCGCCCAGCCAATGACATCCAAAAACCTTGCCGTTTTCCAATTTTTTCATTGATTAAGCGATCGCCCAATGCGCCTTGGTCGCGAATCTGAACGACTGCAACCTGCGAAGGCTTTGTATCGCGAGATTCAGCCCAAGCAGGCAATTTCAATAAATTCTGCATCACCTGCATGATTCTGTCTGGAAAACTCGGCTTTGACGCTCGACTGACAGGAACTTCAACCCATGAAGCCGACTGAGATAGGATAGTTGGTGCTACTGGCGCTTCCTTTGTGGGTGCCGAGCCGGGGCGGCAAAGCACATTATCCACCGTCTCTAGCTTCCGCCTAGATTGTTCGGGCGTTTTGGCTTTGTTTGATGAAGATTGGCTCTGATTTCCTCCTAGTTGGAAATCCCAGGAAGGCAAGAACGCACTGAATTTTTGAGAATGTAAACCGCTTAAATACGAGTAGGGTTTCCCCGTTCCTACAGCCTGAACAAACAGAGGTTTATCGCTATCCAGGGGATTATTGACAGATGAAAAAACCTTGGCTGGAAGTGTTATCGAGAGGTAATCAGGTATACTCGACAACGCCTGGTTAGAGAGAAAACAGCTGACCCAAGAAGTTACCCAAACAAGTCCGAAAAATGGCATTGGCAAAAAAATCTTTAGTTACAATGCACTCTGGATTTGCAAACGTTCTCTAGTATACCAACCTCCTTATTTGGTATATCTGCCCTCTGGCTGAGTTGTGCATTTAGACGCGATCCCAGCCTTTTGCTAATAAACCATATAGCAGCGATTTTGACAAGTATGAAGCGACTTCACTTTTACATTGTTGATGTATTTGCCGTAGAAAAATACACGGGTAATCAACTAGCAGTTTTTACGGATGCCGGTGAGCTTTCTGATGTTCAAATGCAAAGAGTTGCTAAAGAGACAAACTACTCGGAAACCACTTTTATAACCTCTCCAGAGGTTCGGAATGGAGGTTATGATGTGCGGATTTTTACGCCTGAGCAAGAATTACCGTTTGCGGGTCATCCTACCTTAGGAACCGCCTATATTTTGCAGCAAGAAATTATTAATCAGCCGGTTGAAAACTTAATTTTAAATCTGAAAATTGGGCAAATTCCCGTATCGCTGCATTACGCAGAGCAAGGAGTAGAATGGGTGTGGATGCAGCAAAAACCACCGATTTTTACCCAAACCTTCGAGGGAGAGACACTTGCCCAAGTTTTGAATTTAGAACCCAGCGAGATAGATCCTCGATTCCCAATTCAAGAAGTTTCTACCGGGGTTCCCTTTATTATCGTTCCCTTGAAAACGCACCAATCCTTAAAGCGAATCAAGGTAAATAAGGACAAATATTTTGATTTAGTTAGTCATACTCAAGGCAAATGTATATTGGTTTTCTGCCCTGAAACTTATCATCCAGAGAATAACTTGAGCGTGCGCGTGTTTGCCGAGTATGCAGGCATTCCCGAAGACCCTGCTACAGGAAGTGCGAATGGTTGTTTAGCTGGTTATTTGGTTCAGCATTCCTATTTTGGAGCAGAGACAATTGATGTCAGAGTTGAGCAAGGGTATGAAATTGGCAGACCTTCTTTGTTGTTGTTAAAGGCTCACAAAAAGTCTGATTTCATTGAAGTATCGGTGGGTGGTAAAGTAATTTTAGTTGCCAAAGGAGAATTCGTCTAACGGGTAAGATTTGCTTCGACTCAATCCGGTTTGGTTTAGCATAATTATAGATTGGCTTCGGGTTAGACAAACCCATCAAATGCCTTAAGATGCGTGGTTACAGGCTTCAAGGCGATCTACACAGGGAAGGTTTTTAGTCTTAAGCCGACCGGATTTTGCCTCTATTTGTGCAAGTAAAGAAGAGCCTATCTCTTACCAATTGGATTAGAAAATCAACAATTTTTGAGAAATTTTATGAGTATTATTTTGCACATCACGAAGCGCGAACAGTGGGAAGAAGCAAAATCAACTAACAAATATTGTGGCGATACGCTGGAATCGGAGGGTTTTATCCACTGCTCAACGCCAGAGCAAGTTATTAATGTAGCGAATAGCTTTTTTCATTCCCAAAGTGGCTTAGTCCTCCTGTGCCTTGATTCAGAGGCAGTTGAGGCAGAAATCCGATACGAGGGATTAGACGAAGGAGAACGATTTCCTCATATCTATGGGCCTTTAAATATCAATGCTGTGGTGCAAGTGCTGGATTTCTCTCCGGGGGATGATGGCTGCTTTGAATTGCCGCCAGAGATTGCTGGTAGTGCTAATAAGGCTTGAAGAACGAGAGCGATCGCATCCTCATCTAGCCGCATCCGTTGTCCATTAGAGGCAACCTGAGCCGCATTCCTGGTTGATTTGGGGCTATCTATGGATTGAATAGGAGCAAGTCCGCTTATCGATTGCTCAATAAACGGACTTGAAATCGGGAATGGCTAATCCCAAAAAACATAAAGTTTACAGACGTGAGTTGATTTTCCTCTGGTTGTCGCCAGCGCCACAAGCCGCCAGCGCCACAGAGTTATAGCACCTGCGCCCTCAACCAAGCCGCTGGCAAACTCAGCAGCTTCCGGGAAGTCGGGACGTAAGCTCTGGTGCTAAATACATCGTATTGATTGCGTTCAATCCGATCGAGAATTTGGCTATAGAGCATTAAAGCCGCCGCAACGGGCCAACGAGCATCGGGGCTAAGGGCACCAATTCCCTGTTCGGCTTCAACGTAGAATTTGCGTGCCCGTTGAATTTGGAAACGCATCAATTCGCGCCATCGCTCATCGACTACCCCATTCATCAGATCCTGTTCGGTGTAGTTAAATAACGCTAATTCTTCGAGGGGCAGGTAAATGCGACCCCGACGGGCGTCTTCTCCGACATCTCGCAGGATGTTAGTGAGTTGGTTAGCAATGCCAAGTGCGATCGCTTCCGAGGTCGGAATATAAATCTCTTGATTGCGTTTCCAGGGTGCTGTATACGGTTCCGTATCGACACCCATCACCGCAGTAGACATCAACCCCACCGTACCGGCAACCCGATAGCAGTAAAGATTAAGTTCCTCAAAGGTCTTGTATCGGCTGCGGTAGAGATCCATTCGCTGACCCGCAATCATATCCCGAAATGGTTCAATATCCATCGGGAAGCGTTTCAGCGTATCTACCAAAGCCACATCCGGGTCGTCTAGGGGTTCGCCGGCAAAAACAGATTCTAGCTGTTTTTCCCATCGATCCAAAGTTTCAGGAGTCGTAATCGCAGCTGAGGCACCGTCTACCAGTTCATCGGTGCGACGACACCAAGCATAAATTGCCCAGATGGCACGGCGCTTGGCTGCTGGCATCAGCAGCGTACCCAGATAAAACGTCTTTGCGTACTTAGCCGTAATCTGGCGACAGAGTTGGTAAGCGTCCTCTATTGAAGCCAGCGTTCTCATGCGCGGGAAATTAGACAGTTGCAGCATTCAGTACAGGCACCAGAGATTGTCAGTTTTCCGTTGTCAATTGTCAATTGTCCTGAGTCTGTTGTTCTTTGGTAGCAGGTAATAGATAGTCAGATATTCGGGAGTAGACTCTTTCCCCCTAACCATTACCCACTAACGACTAACGCCTGATCGGTGACCGTTGACGATTGATCGGTGACTACTGACGACTGACTGCTCACAATTGCCTGCGCTGTCAGCTTACCAGAAAGTACGGCACCTTCCATACTCGCTAGGTAACGCTGCATGGTGTAATCACCCGTCAAATAGAAATTCGCAATCGGTGTTTCTTGGGAAGGACGATATTGCTGACGCCCTGGAGTTGCCTTGTAGACTGAACGAGGGGTTTTGACAACGTGATATTTCAGCAACTTGGCTGGGTTCTCACCCCCAAAATGATCGGGAAAAAGTTTTTCCAATTCTGCAACGGTGGCGTCTACAATTTCCCCATCCGATTTGCTAATCCAATCTTTTGCTGGTGCCAGCACCAATTCCAACATTGAGCGGTCGGGGTTCGCATATTCGCGACAGGTGTTGCTCATGTCCGCGTAGACACTAAGCAAGGGCGATCGCGAAAACAGCAGATGGTCAATTTGAGTTAATTTTCGGTCAAACCACAGATGCACGTTGATGACCGGGACACCCTCTAAGCCGTCTAGCTTTTGGAAATACTCCATCTGACGCCAAGGTTGAGGCAACATCACCTTCAGGGGGTCAACCGGCATTGCAGATACATAAGCATCCGCCGTAATAATTTCATCCGCAGCACCATTCAACCCTCGAATCAAGAATCCCCGCACCGTGCCATCGGCATTGAGCAAAAATTCCTTGATCGGCATATTCAACAGCACTTCCCCACCGCGCTCGGTGATGTAATCTACCATTGGCTGACACAACCGCTCGGTCGGGGAACCATCCAAAAATGCCATTTTTGAGCCATTTTTTTCCTGAAGGAAGCGATTGAGAGCGGTCAGCAATATCGTGGCAGAAATCTCATCTGGGTTAATGAAGTTCAGTGCTTTGGACATGGCAATGAAAACTTCTTTTTCTACCCGTGGGGGGATGTTTTGCTTTTTCATCCATTCCGACCACGAGTATTTATCCATCTCCTCAACGTATTTTTGCCCCTGAACCATCGCCGGAATTAAACCAATCCCGAAGCGAATTTTTTCAGGCCAAGTCAACATATCGTTGTTGCCCAAAATCGCTGTGACGCCATTAAATGGTGCCGGAATGTCCGGAAAGTCAAAGCGAGAATAAGTACCGGGGGCATCGGGCTGGTTGAAGATCATTGTGTGTTCTTTCCACTGCAATCGATCTTCAATACCGAGTTCCTTAAATAGCTGCAACATATTGGGATAAGCCCCAAAAAAGATGTGCAGTCCGGTTTCGTACCAGTCGCCGTCTTCGTCTTTCCATGCTGCCACCTTACCGCCTAGAACGTCCTGACGTTCTAGAACGATGGGAGTGTGACCGGCATCTGTCAAATATTTGGCGCAGGAAAGCCCTGCTAAACCCGCCCCAGCGATCGCAACTCGCATCTGATGGTCTACCCTTATAGCTGCTTGCGTGTTTGGTCGCTCTCATTATACGTTGCATTTCGTTACAGAAGATAGCGCTACCCCACTGCAAATCTCTGTAAAGTTGTCACCCTCTCCCGATCGATGAATATTAGCTGCGATCGCATCGGGGCAATAATGAGAAATTATCGTCCGAGCTGAACCCGCAGGAAAGACCGATGAGTCAAGACAATCCCGATGCACCTCAACCACTCAGCGAACGAGATAGGGCACTGGCAAAGGAGCTTGCAGCAGTACGCGCTCAAAGACAACGCCTGTATGAAAAGCTAAATGGTTCCCTAAAAGCGTTGTTTAGCCATTGTGAGTGGAGAATCACTCATCACGACACTGGAATGACAGAATTAGTTGTCATCTGCCCTAGCTTGGTCATTTATCAACGGCTATTAAAAAAAGTAATTTCCATTCAAACTCGGCTTGAAGATGCTGTTGAAATTAAACAGACTAGATTTATTCTCTGTTATCCTCCAAATCCTCAAGCTTTTTATGAGCATGAAGTGACAATACAACAAGATTTCAATCCTGATCCTTATTTAGATTTAGATGAGAACGAGGAGTTTTAGGAGATTAGGGAGAGAAAACTTAAACCCAAAGGGTGCAATCGTACCAAATCGTCGCAATGACAATAAGGAAAAAATAGATGCTAATTGTCCGCATTGCGAGCTTTGTTTAGCTCTAGCATTCAATGGTGCGGACAATATTTTATCTAGCGAGGCCAGGGAATTCTAGTATCGGCAGCAATTTGGCGACCGATGACAGCCGCACCATAGCGATTTAGATGGCTGGGATCGGCAAAATAGCCATTTTGGTTTGTCCACTGTCTGGATAAGTCGAGAAAGATGAATCCTTTAGCACTAGATTGGCGAACCATATAAGGTCTAAATTGTTGCTCAGCTCTAAGACGAGTTCGGTCTAAATAATCCCTACTTAAAGGCAGGTTGATGAAGAATACTGGAATCCGACGCTGCTTGGCAAATACCATTAAATTATTCAACGCAACCTCCTGCTTACCTCCGAGTTGGAAGGCACTGTAATCACTGTCATAAGCGCCTGCAACTCGCGGCTTTTGTCGATAGTAAATAGCAGGATTAAATCGGATATTTACGGGAAGGAATCCATTGGCGTCGATTGCCCCTGCCGAGTAGTCGGGAGTCAATCCTCCTAGAGTATTTTGAGCCAGTATTGTCTCGCTGGACGGCTGAGAATTCAAAAGGGTGATATTAAATTGGCTTTCGTTCTGGGGAATTTCGTCTAGGTTGGTATCAGCAACTGAGTTGAGGTTTGGAGGTGGGGTCGCCGTTAAGAGTGTATCCGGGCGGTTAGAGGGTGTAATACCACTTAAGGGGCGATTGCCCGTTAATAAGCGCTTGTAGCCTGGAGAAGCCAAAATCAAGTTATAAGTCCGATCTACACGCCCACTGTTAAAGGCTCTCACTCCATCCGCCCACACAATGAGTTTCGGCAACTGCTCTTCGGTTAAAATTTTCCGCAACAACAAATCAATCACTTGGACAGTCGCACCATTCACCCCGAAGTTAAAGATTTTCAATCCCCCAAAACCTTTACCCGCTAAAGCTTGCTGCATCTGTTTGGAATCGACTCCCTGCAAAGAGCGGGAACTGCCTACAATTAAAATATCGGGTGGGCCAAGGGCAGCGATGTAGGACAGATAAAGAACTAGCTGATTATCAAGCAATTGGTTGTTAAAGGTGGGGTATTTTAACTGAAAGCTGGTTGCAGCGGCTCTTTGTTGGGCTACCTGCAAAAAAGCCATATACTCAATAATTTTCTTCTGGGCATAGACTCGTTGGGGACTGTCGGGTGGTATGGCTTGCAGGGATGCGATCGCGCTTAGCCATGTTTGGGCAACTTCATCCCAGTCCGCCGCCGATCTAGCTGTTTGAGCCAGGGTAGCAGCCCTGT
The DNA here is from genome assembly GCF_039961855.1 of Trichocoleus sp. Lan. Lineage (NCBI taxonomy): Bacteria > Bacillati > Cyanobacteriota > Cyanophyceae > Leptolyngbyales > Trichocoleusaceae > Trichocoleus > Trichocoleus sp. Lan. The sequence continues at coordinate 115,264 of NZ_JAMPKA010000002.1, forward strand.
TAGCGTAGTTAATTGCCTCCGACAAGGAATCGCTCTTAGTCGCTGCTGTTGTGGCAGCTAAGGGCTGAACCAGCAGGTTCCTATGGGTAATTTGGGGTACTAGCGTTGTCGAACAGCCAATCGCCAGCAAACATCCTGCCACGACGGCAGTAAAGCGGGACAAGAAGCGATGATTCGCAGCAAAAATAATAAAGAGTCGATATATCATTGAGTTTCTCTCTTGCCTGATACTGCTCATTCCTGACAGCAAGATAGAATAAATCCAGCAAATTGTTCTCAGTATATTAAGTTAGGTAAGGAGAACACGAATCGCATGGGCAAGGTAGTCGGCATTGACCTCGGAACAACCAACTCAGTCGTAGCTGTCATGGAAGGCGGCAAGCCCGTTGTCATTGCCAATGCGGAAGGCATGAGGACTACTCCCTCCGTGGTAGGCTTCAGCAAAGACGGGGAACGCCTAGTTGGACAAATGGCACGGCGGCAAGCCGTTCTAAACCCGCAGAATACGTTTTATGCGGTAAAACGGTACATCGGACGCAAGTATGCGGAACTCAGCCCCACCTCGAAGCAAGTTCCCTACACGATTCGGCGGGATGACGAGGGCAATATTAAAGTCAAATGCCCCAGACTGAAGCGGGAATTTGCTCCAGAAGAAATCTCGGCAATGGTGCTGCAAAAGTTGGCAGATGAGGCGAGTCGTTATCTGGGACAACCGGTGACGGGCGCGGTGATTACAGTTCCGGCTTATTTCAATGATTCCCAACGGCAAGCGACGCGAGATGCTGGGCGAATCGCCGGGTTGGATGTATTGCGGATTCTTAACGAGCCAACGGCTGCATCTTTGGCTTATGGTTTGGATCGCAAGGATACTCAGACGATTCTGGTGTTTGACTTGGGCGGCGGTACATTTGACGTTTCCATCCTGGAAGTGGGGGATGGAGTGTTTGAGGTAAAAGCCACCAGTGGCGACACCCAATTGGGCGGGAACGATTTTGACCGAAAAATTGTAGATTGGCTGGCAGAGCAGTTTCTGGAAAAAGAAGGGGTAGATCTCAGACGCGATCGCCAAGCCTTACAACGCCTCACGGAAGCCGCCGAAAAAGCCAAAATTGAGCTGTCTGGCGTCACGGTCACAGATATTAACTTACCTTTTCTCACTGCCACGGAAGAAGGTCCCGTACACTTAGAAACCAGGTTGACGAGGGCGCAATTTGAAGGATTGTGTGGGGATTTGGTGAGCCGATTGAAGGCACCCGTCAAACGCGCTTTAGTGGATTCTGGTCTGAACCCTTCAAAGATTGACGAAGTGGTGTTAGTGGGCGGTTCTACTCGCATCCCCTTGGTGAAACAGCTGGTTCGTAGCTTAATTGACAAGGAGCCGAACGAGAACGTTAACCCAGATGAAGTTGTGGCAGTGGGTGCCGCAATTCAAGCTGGAATCCTCGCCGGTGAAGTCAAAGACGTGCTGTTGCTGGATGTCACGCCTTTGTCACTTGGACTGGAAACAATTGGCGGCGTGATGAAAAAACTCATCCCTCGCAACACGACGATACCCGTGCGGCGTTCGGATATTTTCTCAACCGCTGAAAATAACCAAACCTTGGTGGAAATTCACGTCCTTCAAGGGGAACGGGAAATGGCGGCTGATAACAAGTCGCTAGGGCGATTTAAGCTTACCGGCATTCCCCCAGCACCGCGAGGAGTGCCCCAAGTTCAGGTATCTTTTGATATTGATGCCAACGGCATTTTACAGGTGACGGCGTTAGACCGGACGACAGGGCGAGAGCAGAGCATCACCGTTCAAGGGGCTTCCACTTTAAGCGAATCGGAAGTTAACCGGATGATTCAGGAAGCCGAGCAATATGCCTCAACAGATCGGGAACGGCGCGAACGGGTGGAGAAGCGCAACCGCGCCGAAGCACTGGCTTTCAGTGCGGAACGGCAACTGAAAGAAGTGGCGCTGACCTATGGAATGCAGTTTGCTGCCGGTCAGCGGCGTCGCATTGAGAACATGGTGCAGGAACTGCGCCAGAGCATTGCCCGCGATGACGATCGGTCTGTGGATCGGGCACAAAGCGATCTCCAGGATGCTCTCTACGAGCTGAACCGAGAGGTGCGGATGGAATCAATGGAGGACGAGGACGACTTTTTCGGATCGATCCGTCGCACGTTTTCCGGTGAAGGCGATTCCTTGTTTGGCAACTCGACACAAGACCGCTATGAGAGTAGCCGCTATCAAGATCGTTATGAAAGTAACCGCTATCAAGATCGCTCGGAGGGTAGCCGCTATCAAGATCGCTCGGAGAGTAGCCGTTCGCGCGATCGCTATGACGATGACCGTCGCAATAGCGGCTCTACAGGCGGTCAGCGGTATAGTCGGGATAGTGACGCGGCTCCCCGCCGGACTTCGAGAATTGTTCAACCTGAGGATGATTGGGATGATGATGATGATTGGCTGTAAATTAGCTATAGCTGTTAGCGATTAGCTGTTAGCTATTGAAGCGGTCTGGCACAAATAGTAGAGGATTAGTCTGCTAAAACTGTGAATATCCAACGCTCAATCAGCTAATCGGTAACAGCTAATCGGTAACAGCTAATCGTTAATTAACTATGCAAAATTTTCGGGACTACTACCAGATGCTGGGCGTTGCTCGTGATGCCTCCGGCGACGAAATTAAGAAAGTTTATCGGCGGCTAGCTCGGCAGTATCACCCCGATCTAAATCCTGGCGACAAAACAGCAGAAGAAAAGTTCAAGGATATCGGTGAGGCTTACGAAGTTCTTTCCGATCCGGGTAAGCGATCGCAATACGATCAGTTCAGCCGTTTCTGGAACCGGAGCGGTTTCAAGGGCGCTAAAGGGACCAAGGGGACTAAAGCCTGGGGGACGCGCTCCAACGGTCGCAACGGCACGCAAGAATTAAAATATGACGATTACCCGGACTTCAACAGCTTTGTCGATACTCTGCTAGGACGTCGGGAAACCCGTGTAGCTACTCAGGCACCCAGTTCCAACAACCGAGTTGCCTCAGCCGATACCTTCCGTCCTGGTAACACGAAAACATCCTACACCGTGAATTCGCGCCCTAGTCGGCGCGATGTTGAAGCCAGACTGACGATGCCCCTCGAAAAAGCTTATCAGGGAGGACGAGAGCGGATTCGGCTGGAAGATGGGCGATCGCTGGAAGTGGATATGCCACCCGGAATGGTCAACGAGCAACGCATCCGGCTGAAGGGTCAGGGCATTGAAGGTGGCGACTTGTACCTCAAAATTACCGTATCGCCCCACGCTTTCTTTCAAGTAGAAGGCTCGGATATTTTCTGCCAATTGCCAGTCACTCCCAGCGAGGCAGTCTTGGGGGGAGCCGTGGAAGTTCCTACCTTGGATGGTTTGGTGAAAATGACGCTTCCTAGCGGTGTCGGGCACGGGAAGCGCCTGCGCCTTGCCGGAAAAGGCTACCCGACAGGCAGAGGCGATCGCGGCGATCAGTTAGTTGAAATTCAGGTTGTGGTTCCCAAAACGGTCACTTCCCAAGAACGGGAACTCTACGAAAAGCTGCGGCAAATCGAAACCTTTAAACCCCGTCTCGATTTGCCAGTTCAACGCTAAAAAATTAGCCCTGCCTGCGCGGGCTAATTTTTTGTCTAGCCGTAGACTTCAGTCTGACGGATGAGATGGGCTTTAATTGAAATACTGGCGTTTAAGCGCGATCGCGATAGCACAAACCCAACAGCGTACCGCTAGCAATCAACTTCAACGCTTCTAATGTCCAGTAGCCCCCGTGCATTTGATTCATCCCGGCAGGAATCTCAGCAACGGGTTCAAAAAGATTGAGCTGTAGCCCCAGCGCGCTCATTTGTGGGGTTAAAAAATATGTATCAATAATGGCAATTGTCAGCAAGAACAGGGATAAGAAAATTACTTTGCGCCCTCCCAGCTTAGAAGCAGCCTGAGTGCGGTGAAGAACCAACAGCCCCGTTAACACTAAGGCTGCACATAATAATTCAATCCGATTAAAAATCCAGAAAATTGAATAACCTGCTGTTGCAAATCCAGGTTGAGTCATCATCCCGGTTGCAAACAAACTGGGCATAATTACCCAGTCCAAAAGCAAGCTTCCGCTAAGCCAGAAAGCCAACGTAAAGGTGACGGTTGTTTGCCATGCTGGTTGCTTTAATCCAGCGCTAGAAAAAGCGGTCATATAATTTCCTCAACTTTCTGTCTTCTTTCAGCTTATCGAATTGTTTTTAGAAACGATATGAAGTATCTTTTCGATTTTTGGCAGTTTTGCTGTTAGGAATTTACATTTAGTTAAATTCTCCAAATCATTAAGAATTTCAGTAAATTCCTAAGCTAGTTAATTGAGTCAGGAGGGCACCATCGGCTTGGTAAAGCGCGATCGCTTGCAAAGAAAACAGGTGCGAGTCGCTGCATCGCCGCCTACCAAGAAGGCGATCGCGCTCTAGACCCGTTTAAGATGTGTAAAACCCTGAAACGGAGATTTCCATCTAGACGTTTTTTGAGTCGAAATTAGGTCGCAGCCGAGTTTGATGACGCGGCTCTAAAAGTTTTTTGGACTCTATCTCGCAAAAAGGCTTAACATTTGCCTCATTCTGCCGATATTGTTCAACTTGCGCTTATAAATAAAATCAAGAGAAAACATCTGTCTAAAGAATGAACTTTATTAGGCAAATATACCTTTAAGACAAGGATGGAATCAGATTTACAAAATCTTTTCTCAATGCCCTTGCCCAAGTAAAATCCTCATCAAGAGAACACTATAGGCTTTTCATCGCTATCCGAAAAATGCAATCAAGCTTCGCTTTCTAAGTCTGGAAGCTGCTACTGGTTATCGTTCACCCTCAACCTTAGTTCACCGAAACACGCCATGATGAAAGCGATTCTGCCTAAAAATGAAGCTGATCTAGTGTATGCACCCACTGAGGGCAGCTCAACGAAGCACTTGCATCGGAAATTCTTCTACAAGGTTGCGGGAGGTCTGGGAGTGGCAACTGTCCTACTGGTTAGCATTGGTGGGATTTCGTACCGGAGTATCACGCAACTTGTGCAAGCGAATAACTCAGTAGACGATACCTTTACCTTCATTAATCAGCTTGATGATGTATTTTCCGGAATCAAGGACGCAGAAACTGGGCAGCGTGGCTACATAATCACTGGAGACGAGGCTTATTTACAACCCTACTACACAGCAACAGCTAAGGTTAATCAACAAGTTGAGTTTCTCAAGGGATTAGCGGGAAATAACCTCAATCAACAGCAGAAGCTCGGCACTCTGGAATCTCTGACTGCAAGTAAATTTTCTGAATTGAAACGGTCAATCGAATTACGAAAAAACAAGGGATTTGAAGCCGCGCAACAATTAGTTAAGACAAATGAAGGCAAGGTAGTGATGGATAACATCCGCCTGCTTGTCAATGATTTGGAAAATGACCAAAAGCATTTGTTGAAGGAGCGGTACCAACAAGCAAAAGACCAGGCTCGTGACTCTCTAATTACATTTTTAAGCGGTGTATTCCTAAATTTTATTATTGCTTTATGGGTTTACAGGCTTATTTATGGGGAGATGAGCGATCGCTATCGGACAGAAAATGAACTTCAGAAAGAACGCGACTATACATCATTTATTGTTCAGACTACACCAGCACTGGTCGTTGGGCTAAAGCTTGATGGGGTGATTACATTTGTCAATCCTGCTGTTGAGCAGGTGACAGGCTACTGCGCAGAAGAATTAATTGGACGCAACTGGTGGGAAATCTTTTATGCTGACGATGAATACAGAGGTATCGAGCAGTTATTATCCACCCTGAAGCATGGAGGTGTCCGCGACTATGAAACAGTTTTGACCATCCAGAATCGAGAAAAACGGATTATCAATTGGAATGTTCTGAAGCGGTTTGACGAGCGAGGCAAATTGGTTGATGTGATTCAATTTGGCAATGATATCACCGATCGCAAAGCGGCTGAGGACATTCGCAAAGGCGCAGAACTGCTGCAACTGATTTTAGATAATATTCCCCAATATATCTTCTGGAAGGATAGAAACTCTGTCTATTTAGGCTGTAATAAGGTTTCATGTCAAATCACTGGGATTAGCAATCCAGAAAACATTATTGGCAAGACGGATTATGACTTGTGGTCGCAAGAAATAGCAGAAAAATACCGCAAAGACGACCGTCGCGTGATGGCAACGGATACCCCGGAACTGCATATTATCGAACGCTTGATTCAGCCAAACAATGAAGAACTCTGGGTAGACATCAACAAAGTTCCCATTCACGATGCGATGGGCAAAGTAATCGGTATCCTCAGCACCATAGAAGACGTTACCGAACGCAAGCAGGCGGAGAAAGCCTTGCGGCAGAATATGGAGATGCTTGACTTAGCCACGGACGCGATTATCATTCGAGATTTGAATGACAAGATTAGCTATTGGAATCAGGGCGCTGAACGGCTATACGGTTGGACAAAAGCAGAAACGCTAGGTCAGTACATCCACACCTTCTTGAAAACTGTCTTTCCTCTACCAAAAGAGGAAGTTCTAGAGATATCCCTGCGTGAAGGGAATTGGGAAGGCGAATTAATTCACACTAAGCGTGATGGCACTCAAATCACGGTAGCCAGCCGATGGACGCTGCAATTAGATGAATTTGGTCAGGTGTCCGCCAGACTAGAAATTAACAATGATATTAGCGATCGCAAGCAAGCTCTTGATGCCTTGCGCCAGTCGGAAGCCAAGGAACGAGAAAAAGCCCAGCAGTTGCAACAAACTTTGCACGAACTCAAAAAGACCCAATCTCAACTGATTCAGACTGAAAAAATGTCCAGTTTGGGTCAACTGGTCGCTGGAGTGGCGCATGAAATTAATAATCCCGTTAACTTTATCTACGGCAATCTCATCCACACCGAGCAATATACACAAGACTTGCTCAATCTAATGAAAGTATACCAACGGTACTATCCCAATCCCGCGCCAGAGATTCAAGAAGAAGTTGAGGCTTTAGACATTGAGTTTGTTCTTGAAGACCTGCCCAAAATGGTCGCTTCAATGAAGTTAGGCGCTGACCGCATCCGCCAGATTGTCCTCTCTTTGCGAACCTTCTCCCGCCTGGATGAAGCAGAAATGAAGCCGGTTGATATTCACGAGGGTATTGATAGCACCCTCTTAATCTTGCAGAATCGGCTGAAAGCTAAACCAGATTCTCCAGGAATTACAGTTATTAAGAAATATGGCACGCTGCCAGAAGTAGAGTGTTATGCAGGACAACTGAATCAAGTATTTATGAATATCTTGAGCAATGCCATAGATGCTTTAGAAGGGTTGCCCTCTAATCGTCAAAAGCTCATGGATTCTGGAGAAACAAGTTCTAATAGCGAGTTCCCCATTCCTAATTCTCAATTACCGACCATCCAGATTTGCACTGAAGTTTTGAACGCGAACAAAATTGTTGTGCGAATTGCAGATAACGGCCCCGGTATCCGTGAGAATGTCAAGGCGCGACTTTTTGACCCATTTTTCACGACCAAGCCAATCGGTCAGGGCACCGGGCTAGGATTGGCAATCAGCTATCAGATTGTCACAGAAAAACATGGAGGGTCGATCAGTTGTGTATCAGCAGTGGGAGAGGGAACCGAGTTCGTTGTAGAGATTCCAGTAACACAAAGTCCAAGGCAAGGGAATTGAGACATTTTACGCGATTTCAAACGACAGAAGGGATTTCTAAGGCAATCCTTTTTGGTTAATGTTGTAATCCTGGGAGAACCTCTGAATCCCTTTGATCGCCAGACTTTGGAGTAATTTTCCCTGTTACTAAGTTAATCCCCCCCTTGAGGAGCATCTGTGGGTGGATAGATGAGCGATCGCTTAAAACTAGATTTCTGGGTTTGAGAAAGAAAATCTTAAAAACCCGTAAAAACACAGTGTTTATTTTCTCCAATCCTCCTGAGAATGAGGATTGAGTGAAAGCATGAATCTAAATTAGCAGACTCAAAATTTAAGTAGTAATCTCTCATATTACCACTTAACTTAAGATGTGAAAAAATAACATTTCTTGAAGTGTTATTTTCATAATTTTGGAAAGCAGTATTATTCTCCAAATACGGTAAAAACTTAAAAGGTAAACATAGCCTTAAACAGAATGCAACAACATCTATCTTGGATACGGAATCGCTCTTACAAACGAGCAGTGACTTGCTTCATCCTAGCCTTGTCCGTTACGTACAGTTGTGTAGCCTGTACTCAGCCAAGTGAAAATACCACAACGCCAATAAGCCCCAGCTCTCAGCCACTGAGCGATAGTTATAGGAATACAGGAGACGAACTAAAAACCATAAATATGGCGGTGATTCCGTGGCAGGTTTCAGCAGAACAGGAAAAGCAACTTCAGCCACTAGCGGACTATCTAAGCAAGACATTAGGAAAGCCTGTTAAATTTCAGATTACAAAAGACTACGACACATCGATAGATTTACTGGTAACAGGAAAAGTAGAAATGGCTTTTCTAGGCCCCCTGTCGTATGTGAAGGCACATCTTCGAGATCCCCAACTTAAGCCAATTGTTGCGCCCATTGAAAGAACAACTGGACGACCTTGGTATACAAGCGCGATCGTTGTTAATAATGCCAGCGGTATCAAAACTATTAAAGATTTAAAAGGTAAGAGATTTGCCTTCGTCAGTAAATCCTCAGCTTCGGGTTACTTAGTGCCTTTAGCTCACTTTCAAGACATTGGTATTAACCCCGAACGCGACTTTGCTACAGTCAAGTATGCGGGTAGTCACGACAAGGTGAAAGCGGATTTACTAGCAGGAAAGGTGGATGCGATCGCGGATGATAAACGCTCGTATCTTCAGCAACAGAAAGAGGGAAATATCGACCCTTTAAAATACAAAATTATTTGGGAATCTGACCCAATTCCTCTTTCGCCCATTGTCGTCTCTAGTAAGCTTCCATCTCAACTGGTAATCGACCTCAAGAAAGCATTTGTCAACTCTCCAGAGGGACTGCTAGATCCCAGTGGTTCTGAGTCGGCTGGATATACTCTGGTAGAAGATCGAGACTATACACCGATTAGAAAGCTCCAAGAGCGCCTTAAGTTGAAATAAAGCCGAATGCAATGAAAATATTAACTAAGTTTATTGGATCTTCTATTGCCGTAGTAGGGCTAATTTTATGCCTTACAGTTGGCAGTGAAGACTGGCTTAAGCAAGTAGAAAAATCTACCGAAACGAGCCGAGAAAGAGCCGCTCAAGCTGACCGCATAGTCTTAAATCTAAAAGTTTCTTTAAGAGACCAGATCGCAGCACTGAGGAACTATCTCATCCTCAACCGCGACCCCTCAGATATGGCAAAATATCACAAGGCAATGTCTGACTTTATCCTTAGCTTGGATGACTTAGAAAGTCTGATGCCAGAAAATTCAGAACTGAGAGTTGTTCGCCGTCGCCATAGTTTTCTCGTCCGCTTAGCAACAGAGCTTCGCGATACACCTTCTACTCTTAAACAGACTCAGCAGGATTTCAGAACCATCAATTCTTTCAAAGAAGATATTGATTTCTCTTTAAACTCTCTAGTTAGTAATATTCAGCAACAGTATGCTCTAGCAAGGCAAGAATCAAATAAATTTAAAGACACCACCCATATTATTAGATATGCCACTACAGGTTTAATTCTTATAATTCTCACTGGGCAGATGATATTAATATTAATCCCAGTCATTTTATCTATAAAAAAACTCCAGTTAGGAGCGACAAAAATTGGTGCAGGTAATTTAGATTATCGCCTAAATATTCAAACAGGAGATGAAATTGAGAAATTGTCTTGCGAGTTCAACCAAATGGCCAAAAAACTTGCAGAATCTTACTATTTTTTAGAGCAAAAAATAATTGAACGGACTGCCGAATTGATTGAGTTAAACCAAAACTTAGAAATTGAAATTTCCGAACGCAAGCAGGCAGAAACAGAACTTCAGCAAGTTTTGCAAAACTTGCAACAAACCCAAGCTCAGCTCATTCAAACCGAAAAGATGTCTAGCCTTGGTCAAATGGTTGCTGGGGTAGCTCATGAAATTAATAACCCCGTTAATTTTATCCACGGCAACCTTGTGTATGTGGGTGAATATACACAAGATTTGTTGAGACTGGTGCAGCTTTACCAAAAACACTATCCTAACCCAATTACCGAGATCGAAGAGCAAGCAGAAACTGTCGAACTTGACTTTATTATTGCAGATTTAGACAAAATCCTATCTTCGATGAAAATTGGCACTGAACGTATCCGTCAAATTGTTCTTTCTTTGCGGAATTTCTCTCGCCTTGACGAGGCAGACATGAAGCCAGTTGATATTCACGAGGGATTAGATAGCACTCTTTTAATCTTGCAAAATCGATTAAAAGCTAAGCCGGAGCATCCCGCTATTGAGGTGGTTAAAGAATACGGAAATTTGCCTTTAGTTGAGTGTTATGCGGGTCAGATGAATCAGGTATTTATGAATATTATTAGCAATGCTATTGATGCCCTAGAAGCCTTTGATGGCTTATCGTTCATTGCTCGTAACAATGAACAATCGACAAGTAATCTTGAACCATCCCCAACGATTCGGATTAGCACTCAAGTTTTGCACCCCGACCGTGTTGCTGTGCGAATTGCTGATAATGGACTAGGCATGACGGAAGCGGTAAGAAAACGGCTATTCGATCCGTTTTTTACGACCAAGCCAGTTGGGCAAGGAACGGGGCTGGGGCTATCAATTAGCTATCAAATTGTAGTAGAGAAGCATTCAGGAATGCTTCTCTGCATTTCCGACGCGGGACAGGGAGCAGAGTTTTGGATTGAAATCCCGATGCGTCAAAGCCAGAGAGGCTCTACTGCAACTGTTCCAGAGAGGTCAAATCGGTCAAAACCTATGGCAATTTCTTAGGCGTTGTCCTCTTATTGTTGAAGGGATGCATTAGGGAAGCTTAAGGAGGCGATCGGTTTTTGCTTTTGGCCTTCCTCTAGGCGACGCCGCAGCGATTAGATATTAAGTTGGTCTACCTCCTTCTTAACGTTGGTTTTGTAGAGACTCCATATCTCGCGTCTCTACAAACGATAAATGCTACCTCTAGGTCTCTGGCTTTTCATAAAAGTTTTATGTCTAAAATTTAACTTTAGTATCTTTTTTATTAATCTTTTATAAAAAAATCATATATTTTTGGAAGTCTTTTTAAGGTTTTCCAGTTCTATGCCAGAGAGATGACTTCTCTAAACTGGCATTACCTTGCCTATTCCAGCATTCACGAATAGGTAATTGTTACTAAGCATTTATTATTGAAACACTATTTCAAGTAGCAAGACGGTTTAGCATCAGGAACCCATTTAGATGAAAATCAGCCACAAATTGATGACAGGTTACTTAGCCGTTGCTCTACTTGTTGAAGTGGTTGGATATGTCGGAATTAAAGGAACGAATAATCTTGAAAAAAAATACAACGAAGTTATTAATAGAACAATTCCTTTTCACTATGAGTTAGAGCGGTTGCAATATGTTTCGGATACAGTAGTTTTGTATAGTAAAGAATTAGAGTTCCAAGAAATAGAAAGAAATCCATCTGCAAAAGATATTGTATCGACGCAAAAATATCAAAAGGTGGAGACTAGCCAGGAAAATTATCGCAAGGCTCTGAATGATTATAAAGAATTAGCGAACTATTTTTTCCCATCTGAACAAGGATTGCCAGAAGAAATCCAAACTTCAGGTGAGAGACTTTTAAAATTATCCAATGAGGTAATCGGCTTAAAAAAGCAGGGAAAGGTAACTCCAGAGTTACTGGCAAAAGAAAACGAACTGGAAAAAACCAGCCAACAATTTATAGGAACTATTAACCAAAAAATTCAGGCTCAATCGCAAGAGTTGGAAACGGAAAGAAAGAAGATTCATGAAATTCTGCTCTTGACCGACAGAATGATATTTGGCGTCGGTTTATCTACCGTCTTAATCGCTATACTTCTTGGTCTTTCTATCTCGCGGTCTATATTGAGTCGGCTAAACAAACTCAAAGCGGCTGCGGTAGAGATAGGCAAGGGCAAGCTAGAGACAAAAATAGACGTTTCCACCAAAGATGAGCTGAGCGCCTTAGCTGATGCTTTCAATAAAATGGCTGAGGATTTGCGGCAAAAAACAGCGGATGTAATCAATGTTTGTGAAAGCATGGTGGAATCTCTGATCGTGGTAACGCCCGATACCATGATTCAGTCAGTTAATAAAGCAACCTGCGAACTTTTGGGGTATCACAAAGAGGAATTAATTGGGCAACCGATAGGAGTTATTTTCGCCGATGAAAAATTTCCTTTCACAGCGTCGGAGTTGGATGATTTAACTCAAAAAAGGGTTGTCCGAGATGCGGAAAAAATTTACCTGTCCAAAGACGGGAGAAGAATCTCGGTGCTGTTTTCCTGTGCAGCGATCGCAAGCGTATCGGATAGAATTCAGGGAATCGTTTGTGTAGCCCAAGATATCACGGAACGGCAGCGAGCGGAGTTGGCGATCAAACAAGCGAAAGAAGAACTAGAAATAAGAGTTGAGGAGCGCACAACTGAGTTAAAGCGTGCAATTGGGCAATTTCAGGGCGAGATTGTCGAGCGTCAGCGGGTAGAGGAAGCACTGCGCGAAAGCGAGGAGCGGTTTCGGACGCTGATACAGGAGCTTCACGTCGGCGTTTTACTGCAAGGAGCCAACGCAGAAATCCTGCTGAGCAATCAAGCGGCTATCGACCTTCTCGGTATCACTGACAGCCAACTGCTGGGGAAAACTTCCTTCGATCTGAATTGGAATGTCATTCATGAAGATGGTACACCGTTCCCCGGAGAAACCCATCCGGTGTCGCAAGCGATCGCAACTCGTCAAGCCGTGCGGAATGTCGTGATGGGCATTTATCGTCCTAGTGTAGGCGATCGCATCTGGCTATTAGTCAATGCCGAACCTCAGTTGGCAGCGGATGGTCGCCTTGAACAAGTAATCTGCACCTTCAGCGATATCACCAAGCGCAAGCAAGCAGAGGAAAGACTCGCGCAGCGCGAACGCTACTTATCAGCATTGGTTGAAGTTGAGCGCCGGTTGCTGACTTTTGATGGCGGCACGAATTGCTACACGGAAATATTGGTACAACTCGGACAAGCAGCAGGCGCAAGTCGCGTTTATGTATTCGAGAACCATCGTTCGCAAATAGGCAACTTGCTGATGAGTCAGCGTGCGGAGTGGTGTGCCGAGGGCGTTCATCCAGAAATCGACAATCCGGCGCTGCAAAACCTTTCTTATGACGACTTCTTCCCCCGCTGGGCATATTTGCTAGAAAAAGGTGACATTGTTGCCGGAATTGTCGCTGAATTACCCGAATCAGAGCGTTTTATCTTAGAACCGCAGGGAATTCTTTCCATCCTAATTTTGCCCATCATGGTTAAGGGCGAATTCTTCGGGTTTATCGGCTTTGACAACTGCATAGAAGCGCGTGCTTGGGAACCTTTGGAAATCAACCTGCTGCGTGCAGCGGCAGCCGCCATCTCTCTTACTCAAGAACGCAAGCAAGCAGAGGAAGCAGTAACACGCCTTGCCGGGATTTTGGAAGCAACGAGTGATTTCGTAGGCAGTGCGGACAATCGAGGACGCGCATTTTACATTAACCAGGCAGGTCGTCGCTTGGTCGGAATTCCTCTCGAAGAGGATATCTCAAACCTCAGCGTTGCCAGTTGCCACCCGAAATGGGCGGGTCAAATCATCTTGGAGGAGGGAATTCCTAGTGCGATTCGCGATGGCGTCTGGTGTGGCGAAACTGCACTTTTGACCCGCGACAAACGGGAGATTCCAGTTTTGCAGCTGATTATTGCCCACAAGAAGCTGGATGGAAGCGTTGACTTTCTTTCTACCATCTCCCGCGATATTAGCGATCGCAAGCAAGCAGAAAACGCTCTCAAACAGCTCAACGCAGACTTAGAAAAACGAGTCCTTGAGCGTACAGCAGAATTAAACAATGCGATCGCGCAATTGGAGGGCGAGATTGCCGAGCGCAAGTGGGCAGAAGAGGAACTGGAAAAATCCCTGTCCCTGCTCAAGGCGACGCTCGAATCAACAGCTGATGGGATTCTCGTAGTTGACAAAACCGGAAAAATAGCCAGTTTCAATCAAAAATTTGTCCAAATGTGGCGCATCCCCGACTCTATTGTCGCGGCAGGGAATAGCAACCAAGCCTTAGCATTTGTCCTTGAGCAGCTAAAAAACCCGGAAACCTTTATCACCAAAATTCAGGAACTCTATAGCGAACCAGACGCAGAAAGCTACGACCTCCTTGAATTTAAAGATAGAAGAATCTTCGAGCGCTATTCCCAGCCTCAACGGATTGGGGGAAAAGTCGTCGGTAGAGTGTGGAGCTTCCGCGATGTCACCGAGCGCCAACAGGCAGAAGAAACCATCCGCTATCAAGCGTTGCACGACCTGCTGACTGGCTTGCCGAACCGGATGCTATTCAATGAGCGGCTGTCTGTGTCCTTGGCGTATGCACGTCAAAGCCAAAGTACGCTTGCCGTAATGTTTTTGGATTTGGATCGTTTTAAGACGATTAACGATACATTGGGGCACGCTTTTGGCGATCGCTTGTTGCAAAGCGTGACTGAACGAATGATCGGCTGTCTGGGGGAGGATGACACCGTTGCTCGTTGGGGAGGGGATGAATTTACCCTACTTATCCCCCAAATTCGTTGTAAAGAGGACGCTGCTAAGATTGCCCAGAAAATCTTGGAAGCTTTAAAGCCAGAATTTTATTTAGAAGGGCACTCCCTGCATATCAGTAGCAGTATTGGGATTGCACTTTATCCCAGTGATGGCGCAGATGCTGAAACACTTTTGAGAAACGCCGATGCTGCCTTATATCGTGCCAAAGAAAAAGGTCGGAATAACTATCAATTTTATAATCCAGCCATGAATTCTCAGAATTCTGAGTTATTGGTACTCGAAAACGATTTGCACCATGCTCTAGAACGGGGAGAATTTGTCGTTTACTACCAACCTCAAGTCAATACAACGACTGGAGAAATCACCCACGTTGAAGCCCTGTTGCGCTGGCAGCATCCAAAATTTGGGCTAGTTTCTCCAGGAATATTTATTCCCCTAGCGGAAGAAACCGGACTCATCGTACCAATTGGGGAATGGGTGTTAAAGACTGCCTGCGCTCAAAATAAAGCTTGGCACGATGCAGGAATTGCCGACTTACAAGTGGCGGTTAACCTTTCTGCCCGACAGTTTCAGGAACCCGATTTAGTCAAAATGGTGACGCGAGTTCTGGAAGAAACTGGACTCGAAGCGCAATTTCTGGAGTTAGAAATTACTGAAACAATCACGATGCAAAATGTAGAATTTACCCGAAAAACTTTGAGTGAGTTGCATCGGCTAGGAGTCTACATTTCTCTAGATGATTTTGGGACGGGATATTCTTCTCTGACTTATTTGAAAAAGTTTCCCTTCCATACCTTAAAAATTGACAAATCCTTTGTTCGGGACTTGACAAGCGACCCCAATGATGCAGCCATCATTACAGCGATCGCAGCGTTAGGAAAGGTACTCAATCTGAGACTGGTTGCGGAAGGCGTGGAAACAGAAGCGCAAAAAGATTTCTTGCAAAATCTCCAATGCGAACAGATGCAAGGGTACTTTTTCTGGCGACCTCAAGCGGCTGAGGAGATTAGTAAAATACTCGAAAAATCTTTCTCAAAGATAGCCAAACATTCAAGTTGTGTATCCGTTGCTAACTGTTCCTGTAGCTTTAGACTTTCAGCGGAAGCGATGCGATGATGGCTTAGGATGGATACGGAAGCGATCGCACAAAACTTATATTTTCGTCTTGTTCATGACGGAGTAGGCAACTCAAACAGTAGCTTTAACCAAGTAACAAAGATGAGCGCGATCGCACAAACTCTTCAGCTGTGCAGCGGTTGTTATCTCCTAGCTTAGAGAGCAGTGGTAGATTCGATGACGGCTTCGGCTTGGTGAACTAAGCTTCTTAACTTATCCACCATCTCTCGATCGACGTTTTGCCACAATCCCCGCTGATTCGCTTCTAGCAACCGTTCTGCCATATCTCGCAATGCCCAAGGATTCTTCTGCTGGATGAAATCCTGCACAGATTGGTCGAATAAGTACGCTTCTGCAACTCCTTGATACATGAAATCTTCCACACAATTTGCTGTGGCATCATAAGCAAAGAGATAATCCACGGTTGCTGCCATTTCAAATGCACCTTTGTAACCGTGGCGCATGACTCCAGCAATCCATTTTGGATTCACGACACGAGAACGATATACTCGCGCAATTTCTTCTCGCAGTTGCCGCACTTTTGGGTTTTCAGGAAGGGAATTATCCCCAAAGTAAGTTTGAGGATTTTTGCCACTCATTGCCCGAACTGCTGCTGTTAAACCGCCTTGAAATTGATAGTAATCATCTGAATCTAATAAATCGTGTTCCCGGTTATCTTGATTGTGCAAGACGATTTGCATCTGGCGTAGGCGCTGCTCAAAGGCTTCTGGGGCGGCGATTCCCCCTAAACCTCTTTTGCTCAGGGAAGGAGAAGAAACATCTCCCGCAACTCCTTTTGACAAGGGAGGCGAGGAATCTGCGGTGCTAGTGTAGGCGTAACTACTCCAGTTGATGTAGGCACGGGCTAAATCTTCTTCATCTGTCCAGTTTTGGGCTTCGATTAAGCCCTGCAATCCCGCACCGTAGGCACCAGGTTTAGAACCAAAAATGCGATAACGCGATCGCATTTCTGCCTGTTCCTGATTTAACCCCGCCGCTTCCCATAACTCGGTTTCTTGTTTAACTTGCGCTGCTAGGGGGTTTTGTTCCGGTGGTTCATCCAACGCCGCTACCGCTGCCACCGCTTGATCGAAGAGATCGATTAAGTTCGGAAAAGCATCGCGGAAAAAGCCAGAGATTCTCAGCGTAACATCGACGCGAGGACGCTTTAAGACAGAAATTGGCAAAATTTCAAAATCTACTACCCGCCGCGACGGACTATCCCACACAGGTTGCACTCCCAACAATGCCAGCGCTTCTGCCAAATCATCGCCGCCAGTCCGCATGGTGGAAGTTCCCCATACGGATAATCCAAGTGTTTTAGGATACTCACCATTTTCTTGCGTATATCGTTCAATTAAGGCTTCTGCTGCTTTGCGTCCAACCAGCCAAGCGGTTTCTGTAGGAATCGCCCGAATATCAACTGAGTAAAAATTGCGACCTGTCGGCAGAACGTCTGGGCGTCCTCGTGTTGGTGCGCCAGAGGCACCACTAGGGACAAAGCGCCCATCTAAGCCGTGCAATAAATTGGTGATTTCTTGGGTAGTTTGTTGCAGGGAAGGCAGGAGGGAGTTGTGTATCCACTCCAGTTCTCTTTGCGTGGCATCACCGTCTACCCCACCACAAGCCTCTCTGTTAACGGGGAGGGAGTAAGAGGGGGTGGAAAGGGAGGGGGCGATGAGTAGATATTCCACCAAGTTAGCTGCTTGTTGTTCTAATGCTTCAACTGCGTCACCGACAGTTCGATAGGCTGCAATTGTATGCTCGTTGCCCCCCCTACCGTTCACAGGGGGGGGTTCCGCGCTGCTAGGAAGCGGTTGAGCGGGATCGGCTGTCAAGGGGTCGAAATCTAAACCCCAATCTTGGGCGATCGCGCGGGTTAAGCCAATCCGATGAGTACCGGGGTGACGAGCGATCGCTACTATCAAATCCCTGAGTTGTCGCCCCTGTGGACATTGCCCAAAAATGTGCAAACCATCTCGAATTTGAGCTTCTTTCAATTCGCACAGATACCCATCAGCGCGAGTAAGGAAATTTTGGATTTCCTCACCCCTGTTGTTAAGAGTTTCTAACCCTAAATCCTGATGGAGGTTTTCTTCAAGGATTAGCTGAGTGATGCGATCGCTTATCACTGGCAGGCGCGACGGATCTAAACTCTGCGCTTCATAATACTCGTCAATTAATCCTTCCAATTGTTGCAAAGAACCATAAAGTTCAGCGCGAGTCATCGGCGGCGTTAAATGGTCAATAATTACCGCTTGGGCGCGACGCTTAGCTTGCGAACCTTCACCAGGGTCATTGACAATAAAAGGATAAAGATGAGGCAACGCCCCTAACGCCACCTCTGGATAACAATTTTCAGACAGAGCAACACTTTTCCCCGGCAACCATTCCAAATTCCCATGTTTTCCCACATGGACAATTGCATCAACCCCAAAATGTTCTCGTACCCAATAGTAGAAAGCGAGATAATGATGAGGCGGTTCCAAATCCGGAGCGTGATAATTCAAACTAGGGTCAATATCGTAACCCCGCGCTGGTTGAATCCCCACAAACACATTACCTAGATAAATACCAGGAATTGGGAATTCTGAAACGGAACCCGTTAACTCAATAAATCTCTCTTCCCTCTCTTCCTTCGCGCCCTTCGCGTCTAAAGCGCTAACGCGCATGGCTTCGCTAGTGCGGTTCATCTCCAAAACCAAACTCCAGCGATCGCATATTCCCTTCTGCACGTCCACTGGCAACGTCGCAAAATACTCCTGATATTCTTCCTCATAGACAAATTGCCCGACTGGGCGCAATCCCCCCTCCAGATCGTTCGTCACCCCAGCCGTTAAACGCCCAATCAATTCATCTCCAGTTTCCGGGATATTTTCAACCTGATACCCAGCCAACTGCAACGCCTTGAGGATTTCCACACAACTTTCTGGCGTATCCAACCCAACACCATTGGCAAGACGCCCATCCCGGTTGGGATAATTAGCCAAAATTAGGGCAATTCGCCGCTCAGATGGTGGCGTTTGGCGTAGTTTTACCCAATTAGAGGCTAAGTCAGCAACGAACTCAATGCGATCGCGTACTGGCTCATAAACCACCACATCCGTTTCCAACTGAGGATTCCGGGTTTGCACCGCCTTAAACGAAACCGCACGGCTAATAATCCGCCCATCCACTTCTGGTAGCGCTACATTCATCGCCATATCCCGTGGCGATAGCCCCTGAAACCCAGATTCCCACTGTTCCACCGTGCCACCGCTGAGGATTACCTGCAACACTGGTACATCTAAGGTGCTGAGTGCCAATGGCTCATCGCTCATCGCTAATTTTCGACCATTCGCGCTTGGCAATGAGCTAATCGCAAAGCTAGTGGTACTGAGCAAAACTTGTATGGATTCTGCATCTTTAGGTTGGAGTTGTTGCAACACTTCTTCCTGCACATCCGGATCTCGCAGAGAAGAGACAAAAACGGGGACGGGTTCTAATTTTCGTGCGGCTAAAGCTTGGCAAAGCGCATCAATTACAGCGGTATTTCCCGCTAAATAATGAGCGCGATAGAACAAAATCCCAACTTTCGGATCTAACCTCTCCCCCAATCCCTCTCCTGCAAGGAAAAGGGACTCGTTCTCCCCCTTCCCTCGTAGGGAAGGGGGCTGGGGGGTTAGGTTTTTATTAATATTATTCGCGCAATTAATGGGAGATGGGAAAGGAGAATTTTCTCCCTCATCCCCCATTTCCCATTGATAAAGCCCCACGCGAGGAACTTCTTGGGGTGGGAGTGGATTGTAACTACCTTCTAGACAAACATCAGCAATAAATTTTAGGGCGTTGGCGAAATTTTCCCCGCCCCCTTCGATGAGGTAGCGCCACAACTGGTTCACAACTGATAGAGAAACACTAGAATGACTGATTAAATCAGGATCTGGGCGATCGTCT
Organism: Trichocoleus sp. Lan; assembly: GCF_039961855.1. NCBI lineage: Bacteria > Bacillati > Cyanobacteriota > Cyanophyceae > Leptolyngbyales > Trichocoleusaceae > Trichocoleus > Trichocoleus sp. Lan. The sequence goes on from NZ_JAMPKA010000002.1 coordinate 135,035, forward strand.
CCTGGCAGGACAATCAATGCTGCACCCGTTCGCTGCACTGTCTCGCGTACCACTTCTAACCCGTAAGACCAGTAAGAACGTCCTCCCAGTAGCCGTAGAATAATTACCTGTGCCTGCTCTAGCACTTCTTCTGCATAAGTATCAATACTGAGCTGTTGCTGCAACTGCAAAAGATTGACGACTCGTAAGGCTGGAAATCCCTCTGGTAATTTGGATACGGCTGCGGCGAGCGTTTGAATATCGGTGTCCGCTGCGGTGAGAAGGACGATCGGGGCAGGGGTTTGTTCGATAAAAATGACGCCTTCAGCGTCAGGATTCCATCCCCCAGGAGTAGCGGCTAGACGATGCATAATAGCGATTTTGGATTTTAGATTGGCTCTTGAGATTCGCTCTTGCCAAGGTATGACTTTCTCATACTTGGCTGAAAGTGGATTGCTCAAAGCTCATGGTTCGTTGTTCAATGTTCATGGAATTTGACGATAAACCATGAACCAATCACAAGGATTAAACGCGCTGAGTCAAGGTCTGATTGTATCTTGTCAGGCTCCGGTTGACTCGCCTTTACATGAGCCATCGGTGATTGCCGCGATCGCGCAAGCGGCGATCCTCAACGGAGCTGTCGGTGTCAGAATTGATACACCCGCTCATGTAAAAGCAGTCCGGGAACGGGTAAAAGCACCGATTATCGGGCTGTGGAAACAACAGATACCGGGGTACGAAGTCTATATTACGCCGCAGTTTGAACACGCGGAAGCGATCGCTCAAGCCGGTGCGGACATTATTGCCATTGACGCTACTTTACGCGATCGCCCAGGCGCGGAAACAATAGAAACACTCATTACCCGGATTCACGATGAATTAGGCAAGCCGGTGATGGCTGATGTGGATACGATAGAGAGCGCGATCGCGGCGGCGGCGGCTGGTGCAGACATTGTCGGTACCACGCTCTATGGCTACACTGCCCAAACAAAAAATCTGGCTCCTCCCGGCTTCGATCTTCTCGCCCAAATAGTCGAACAGCTAAGCGTTCCAGCAATTTGTGAAGGTGGCATTGCCTCACCGCAGCAAGCTAAACACGCCTTGGAATTAGGAGCTTATGCTGTTGTCGTCGGCACCGCAATTACAGGTATAGATTACAACGTAAAGATGTACCGTGCTGCTTTCCCAAGTTCATAAAAATCATAATTTTTAGCTAAAAATAATTGTAATAATTAAAACTTTGACTACTTAATTATCAGTATTTCTCGTGAAACAGCAGTTTTTTTCTAGATTTAGTCTCAGCACGTAGGTAATTATTGGGATATACTTCTTTAGGTAGAGGCATACAAAGATTGCTCTAGTTATCGTTGTGGTCTAAAAAATTGTGAATGTGCCAGGGCGCTACCTAGGGTAATTTTTATGCACGCTTTACCACGAGTTATTAGGAAAACCGGCTTTTTATGGGCGTTGGTTGCAGTAGGTGCATTTCAGGGATTGCTGATTACCTGGATGCTGCCAACCCAAAGTTTGAACTTTAACAATCCGCCCCAATCGGTGCGTGCGGGAAATCGGTAGTTAAGTGCAAAAACAAAAATACCCTCGATGCCTCGAAGGTATAACCAGAAAAAGTATTTTAGGTAGATTTGGCGGCACCCGCGCAACAACTAAGTCGCCGCCAGTTGACGCCGCTTCACAATCACCATGGTGTTTCCCACGACTGGACTACGCGCTAGCACGTCGCCTTGAGAATCGGCGATTTGTAGCTTGCTGAAGTCGAGTTCCCTAGCACGTTGCAACATTTCAGCAGCTAATTTGTCCTGCTTAGAGACAGAGAGATTGTACCAAGCATCTCCTACCTTCACGATTAGCAAACTGCCTGGAAAGTTAGCTTCAATCGACTGAATCAGCCCATTTTCATATTGGCTGGTAATTTCAGTGACTCGATTTTGGATAGAGGCAATCAGGTTTTGCTCTGGAGTCAGCACTGGGGGAGGCGGCGTCACCGTTTCCACGGGTTCCGGTGCTTCAGGCGCTTTTAATTCCGGTGGAGTGGTAATTTGTGAAGTCGGAAGATTCGCCACGTCAGTCGGAGGCTTCCCAGGTACCAGGGCAGCTGTTGTCCAGAGTACTACGAGAAGAACGCCTGCGATCGCGCCCGACAAAGCCGTATTCGACAGCTTTTGACTGATTGATTCCGGCAGAATTGAGCGGATTCTCGCCAGCGTCGCATTCCACAACATCACAAAGCGCATCCAACTCTGACGGAACCTCTCTAGAGGACTCGGCGTCGGTGGCAAAGGCACCACCTCAGCAGGGGGTGTCTCTGGTGCTGGCGTGTCCGCAGAGGTTTCTAGGGCTGACGTCTCTGTAGCCAATGCTGGTGCTTCTGGCGTCACTTCTGGCGTTACTTCTGGCGTCAGCTCTGTCACCCCCTCAGTAGGTTGAAATACCACCTTTTCCGGAGGAGAAGGAGTCCTTGAGGGTAACTGTTCGGTAGGTTCTGCCTCCAGTTTTTCGACAACCCCTTCCAGTAGCTGAATTGTGCCACGCAGAGTTTTAAGGCTTTGCACTTTCAGAACGGGTTGGAATCTAGCCCAAATTTGCTGGAGGGCTTTTCCCGATTGGCTTTTTGCCCCCGTGGGCGTCGGCGTTTGGGGTGCCGGTTTAGCTGAAGAAGTTGGCTGTTTCGGTTGATCTTCTGGCATCGAATTTCCCCTGAGGGCAGTGCAAATAGGTGCAATTACGGTAAATTTTTACCGAATGCTGCCTTCACAGCCCTAATCTACCACTTTGCTATTCTGCTTTAATCGACTTGCGCCCAACTTACGTAACTCTTAATCAAGTAATCTATGCCCCTTAAACGCCGTAACTTTCTAATTTTAAGTAGCCTCAGTGGCTTCGGCTTAGCCTTTTTGGTCAGAAAATTCCGCAGCCAAATCGCTCAGAGTCAAGATATCAACCCAGGAGAGACTTCCAAAACCTCCCCTTCCTCCAACTTAGGCTTCAAATCGACAACGGTTAGTTCATCACAATCCCCTCTCCTGCGCTTTGTCTCCGTCGCTGACACCGGCACTGGTTCGGCAAGCCAGTATGCTGTAGCAGCGTCAATGGCTCGTTACCACGCGCTAAAGCCCTTTGATTTAGCAATTCTTGCGGGTGACAATATTTACAACAACGGTGAAATCGAGAAAATTGTCGATGTCTTTGAGCGCCCCTATCAAGCTTTATTGCGGCGCGGAGTAAAATTTCAGGCGGTTCTTGGCAATCACGACATCCGCACCGATAACGGAGAACCCCAAGTGCGCTATCCAGGCTTTAATATGCAGGGACGACGCTACTACACATTCCGCCGCAACCCCGTACAATTTTTTGCTTTAGATACTAATGAGAATGCTGACTGGGAAACTCAACTAAAATGGTTAGAAAAAGAACTCAGTCGCAGCAATGCCCCTTGGAAAGTAGTTGTTGGTCATCACCAAATTTATTCATCGGGTGCATACGGGGTCAATCAACCCTTTATACAAACCTTGACGCCGCTCTTTAAAAAGTACGGAGTGCAACTTTACATCAACGGTCACGACCATCATTATGAGCGCACTCAGCCTATCAATGGTACTACCTACCTCATCTGTGGGGCAGGGGCAGGACTCCGCCCGGTGGACAGTTCAGAATGGACGGCGCATTCTGCCAGTCAATTAAGTTTTGCAGCATTTAATGTATATCCAGACAGAATAATCATTAGCGGTATCGGCACCGATAACCGTATTTTCGACCAAGGCATTATTCCTCTGCAATCAGCCTGATTCAAACTATGAAAGTCAAGCGCCTGAAAATGACTTCGTTCCGTGGCATCGGCGATCTAACGTTAGAGTTCGACGCCGATGAGCCAACGGTACTCATCGGCATCAACGGAGTGGGAAAATCAAGTATTCTTGACTGTCTCGCTATTCTCCTATCCCGTTTTGTAGAGTTGCTTGTGTATCCCCCTACTAACCTTATGAGCTTTAAAATGAGCTTGAAAAGCGAGGCGGAAAAAAAAGCTATACGTTCTTTATTCAAACCTGCTAATAAAGAGGATATAAAAAATGTATACAAAGAAACACGCAATGAGATTACTATCTCACTCAACGATTTGCGTGATGCAACGTGGTCTTTCAACACAAGTTGGGAAGAAAACACAAAATTCAAGTGGGAAGAGTTAAAAGCGTTTGCTCAGGACATACACAGTCAGTTGGAAGATAATCCTAAAGCTAACCTACCTTTGGTAGTATACTATCCGGTTAATCGTGCGGTTCTTGATGTTGCTTTAGAAGTTAATCAGAATTATTCTTTTAAACCAAGAGATGCTTACATTGAGGCGCTCGCAGGAGAACAAATGGGCTTTGGGAGCTTCTTCCAATGGTTTAGGCTTTTGGAAGATGTTGAGAACGAAGAACGGCGGGATAACTCTGATTATCGCGATCACCAGCTAGAAGCGGTGAGACTGGCGATTGCTTCTCTGCAACCAGACTTCTCAAAATTGCGGGTTAGGCGATCGCCTTTACGAATGACCGTGGAAAAACAAGGTCAGGTACTGATTGTCAATCAACTATCAGATGGTGAGAAATGCTTGCTGGCAATGGTGGGGGATTTGGCGAGAAGGTTAGCGATCGCAAACCCAGGTTTACCTGATCCACTCCAAGGCGAAGGCGTTGTTCTCATTGACGAAATTGAACTGCACCTTCACCCGAAATGGCAACGCGAAATTATTCCCGCGTTAACAAGAACATTTCCTAATTGTCAGTTCATCGTTACAACCCATTCCCCACAGGTAATCAGCGAAGTTAAACCTAATGGAATCTATATTCTAGAGGCAACATCTGAAGGTGTTGTTGCTAAACGTCCAGAAAGTTCTTTTGGTAGAGACAGCAATCGTATTTTAGAAGACCTCATGGGTGTTCCAGCCCGTCCGCAGGAAATCAAAGACGAACTCCTGGAGCTATTTCGACTCATCGATAAGGGGGATCTTGACGGTGCTAAACAATTGCGCCAACAAATCGCTGACCAAATTGGAACTGATGAACCAGAGTTTGTTAGGGCAGATGTACTCATGCGGCGAAAAGAAATTCTTAACCGATGAAGTACATCAGAAAAAACAAGGAGCCGGAAAGTTTCACCAAGTGGAAAGCGCTCGCTAACGAAGACTGGATACCCACTTATGATGACCTACGCGGACAAGAGAAAACAGATGTTTGTAATAGGCTGCTGCAAGAGCAAGGTTATACCTGTTGCTATTGCGGAATGCGTATTGCTAGAGAAAATAGCCATATCGAACATCTAAAACCCCAAAGCTCCTATCCACATCTAGCGCTAGAGTACACAAATCTGTTGGCTTCATGCCAGGGAGAAAGTGAAGAACCACCCCCACTCCCGGTTCATTGTGGACGCAAAAAAGATGACTGGTACGATGAGCATTTAATGGTTTCTCCTTTAGATGCGGACTGCACTAATTTCTTTAGGTACTCTGGTTCAGGAGAAATCCTACCAACAGACGATTTAGGTAAGCAAGCAACAGCAGCAACAACGATTTCTCAGCTTGGACTCGACATTGACAAGCTGAGGGCAATGCGTCGCGAGGCGATTAATGGAGTCTTGTTAGCGATTGAGGGACTAACGGACGAAGAGATACAACAGTTTGCTCAAAGCTACAAGCAGTTAGATGCAAAGGGACAATACACGCCGTTTTGTGCTGCGATCGCTTATATCTTTAAGGCATACTATCCTTAATATTGAGCTAGATTAATGGATAGGAGGAAATACGCGATCGCATCTAGTTCATCCGCCTATTTCACTGCGAGTCACTAATTTTTTAGCCTCCGAATAAGACGAAATATTTTATTTTCTTAAAAAGGATGAGAAAAAACAACAATCATGAAATTGCAGAATCCCAAAATTAGATTATTCCTTCTCGTCTTGGCTTGTGCAGTTGTTTTCAGTATTCAATCCTTATCTTTAGCACAAAAAGACGCTCAACTAGCCACCGAACCGATTACTTCACCTGCGTCCCAATTACTCGCTCAACAAAACGGGCAGTTAATTATTACTCAAGTAAATCGTGAGTTTCAGATAAATTTAAACGAAACCGCTATTTTACCTGATGAAAATATTTGGGTGAAATTTACTGACATCACAGAAGATTCGCGCTGTCCTATTAATGTCCAGTGTTTTTGGGCGGGACGAGCAAAAATCGTGGTAAATATTTGGAAAGACAGTCAAAATACAGGAGATTTTGTTTTGACCACTGGTGGCGGAAATCCAGCATTAGCAGTTCAAAACTTTGACAGCAACTATAATATTAAGTTTGTAGACCTTCAGCCAGATCCCATTAGTGGATCAGAAACTCAAAAATCAGCTTATACTGCTGCTCTCGTGATTTCTAAAACAACAGACAAGATTTAGTCTTGTAACTTGCGTAGGCAGGTTTCATTTGTGTAGGTGCGGTTTCAACCATCCCTGCAAGAGGTGAGGGATTCTGACCCGCTGGCATATCGCAATTCAAATACGATTGCTATAGCATTTTTTAACTATAACCATATCAAATTAGAAGCAAATAACTAAAAGATGAAGCACATAAACATTATTATTTCTAGCATTCTTCTAACTACGAGCCTGACGGCTACAGCAGCCTACAGTCAAAGCGTTTCCCCACGCCCAACTCTACTTCCCACATCCAGCCCTATTCCAAATTCAAATCAAATTAAACCCAACAACTGGGAGATAAATGTAAAAGAAATTTTAGAAACTCCTAATTTGGCTGACTGCAAATTTTGGATGATGCTTGGGGTAATCCTCGCTGCTGGAAGCCTGGGTGGGTTAGTCTACGAACTGCTCAATCTCCAGGGAAATATTGAGTTACCTCATAAGCCGACCGATGATGATTTAGCAGTAAAGTTTGCCTATGCTCATTCTACAAATGTGATTGATTTAGGGGTAGTGGCACGGTTACTCATTGGTGCCCTTGCTGCACCTCCAGCTATCGCGATTGTCCGACCAGAAACGGCTTTTATCCTGTTAGCAACCTCCGCAGTTGCTGGTTCCGCAGGTACTTTGATCTTTCGCGCTCTACAGGATCGGTTATTGGTCGCGGTACTTCAAACTGGGATAAACGAGGTCACTGCAAGAAGTATTAAACCGCAACAACCAATCGATGAAGCAATTAAAGATTTTGACAAGCTAGTACAAGAAGTGAGAAAGCATTCAGAAAGTCCCAGAGGATTGACTGAGCTAAAGTTTACCAGAGACGCGACTTTAGACCCCAGCGACTTCGAGGAAGTCAGCAAACATTTGAATCAAATTCAAGGAGTAAATCCTAAAGTTGACGAGGCGATTGAGATTTTTAAAGAGCTGGTGGAGGAAGTGCGAAAGCACTCCGAAAGTCCTAGCGGGACTACTAAACTAAAGATTACGAAGGGTACCGTTTTACCATTTGAGCATTTACAGAAGATAAAAACACTTTTGTGGCAAGCTAAAAAAGACACGGAAACGACTACATCCGCAAATGATAGCACTGCTGAATTAGCATCTAAGCCGACGCCACCCGCAGAAGGCAGTACTTCTTCTCACAACTGAAATAAATTCAAGCACACGGATAAGCTAATCCTGCCAGATGCAGTTGCCTTGAAAAAACAGAATTAACACTAGTTGCAATAAAAGTTTACAGTCAAATCTTGTCGTGCGATATCTTGAGTTTTGTTAGTTAACCAGTAGGGGTATTGTAGTCTAATAGAAATAGAATTATTAGGTTGTTAATATATTAAGTTTAAACGTATGCAGGCTGGATGATATTTGTTCAATCTATCGGAAGAGTGAATTATTTGAACAATTTGTGATAAGCGAACATCTGTCTAGAGAGCGGTTTAGCTGATAAGCCAAATGAAGTAAATATAGGATTGCTAAACCTAATGAGATTGTGTTCTATGCAACCAAATTATTTTACGAAAGGGCTTTCAACTGTAGGACGTTGGCTGGCTACAACGCTGTTTTGCGTGTCAGCGATCGCGTTTGTTTGGCAGGGTGCCTTTTTCTCGACCAGCGCAGCAATGGCTGCTCCTAGTGCAAACCTAATCGCATCTGTAGATACGAGCGACCAGGTTAAAGGAAAAGCCAATGAAGATTTGAACCGAAGCAAGAATTTCATTGACGATGTCAAAGACAAGGTAAAAGCAACTGCCAATAAGAATGCCGACCGAGTCGAGGAAGGAACGGATGGGCATGGGAATCTCATTGAGCGTAAAGCCAACAGAGATGCAGCGCGAATTGAGAAAAGAGCAGATGAAGATGCGGCTCGGACTAAGGAAGCAGTAGACAACACAAAAGGTCTTGTTGAACAGGCTGTTGATAGCATCAAAGATGCCTTTGGTAACTAGAGAATAGTTATTAGGTCAATGTACATTATTCCGTTCATTTAAACCTGAAGGATGGATGTACATTGATTGGCTGTTTGCAATTCTACTTCGGCAAGAGAAATAAAAATAAAGAAACGAAACACAAGCTTACTCGCCGCTATCCCTGTCTTGTCACTCTCTGAAAACAAAAATTTAAGACGATTTTTTAACTCTGACTGGAATTGGGTTTATCGCTTTATTTTCTAATATTCTAGATATAGTTATTGCGTAAAACTAAAATGCTTGTGTGGGAAGGGTTACATCTTTTCATCTGAGAATAATGATGGAAGAACGATAGAGTTTTAAGCCGTGTTCTTCAACTTTTTCGGGGTCGTCAGCGTTTCGTGGAAGTTTCGCAAAATTGGCGATCGCAACTGCATCATCAATCGCTCTGTTTACGGTTGTGTCGTTCGTTCTTGAGGGTTTAGTTTGCTTGACAATGTGGACATTGCATCGTGCTTCAATTGTGCAATGCCCAAATCAATTATCCAGTCAGAACTTCACAAGGGCGAAAAGTCGTCTCGATCGCCCCAGCCATTTGTACAAATACTTGTCCTACAGTGGAATCTGGGTGAGTCAGCGTCAAAGGCGTTCCCGTATCTCCGCCCATGCAAATACTAGGGTCAATCGGAACCTGTCCTAGTAAAGGGGCATGGAGTTCTGCCGATAGCTGCTGCCCTCCACCACTCCCAAAAATCGGAGTGCGATCGCCACAATGACCACAGATTAAATAGCTCATATTTTCGATAATGCCAAGCACGGGAATGCCGACACGACGAAACATATGGACACTGCGGCGAACATCCGAAACCGCAACTTGTTGGGGAGTCGTCACTAAAATTACGCCACAAATCGGACTTTCTTGCACAATCGTAATTTGAGCATCGCCTGTGCCAGGAGGCAAATCAATCAGCAGGTAATCCAAGTCTCCCCATTCCACCTCCTGAATAAACTGAGTGACAATTTTGTGCAGGACGGGGCCGCGCCAAGCTAGGGGATGATCGGGTTCTGCCAGCAGTCCTACGGACATAACTTTGATACCGTGGGCTTCTAGGGGCAGAAACTTTTGACCGTTGGGTGTATCAATCACCTTGACATCTGCCTGTCCCAGTCCCAACATCTGGGGGACGTTGGGACCATAGACATCCGCATCAAGTAAACCCACCTTCGCCCCCTGTAAACTCAAAGCGGCGGCTAAATTAACCGATGTTGTGGATTTGCCTACACCCCCCTTGCCACTGGAAATTGCCAACGTCGTTCTGACACCAGGAATGGTACAAATTTGGATATAGATTTTCTTGCACCAAGTTACAGGCGAAAGTGCCGATTGAATTTCGGCTTGTAGGTGATGCTGATGTTTCCCCACATACAGGCGTAGATAAATATAGTCATCCACAACCCGCAGATTCCGCACCATCCCTAAGCTAACGATGTCGTTTTTGAGGATGGGTTCAATCACCTGTTTGAGATACTGGATAACTTCTCGTTGCCGAGATTCCGTTACTGGATCGGGAGGAGTGGCAATTTCCTCTGTATGAGTTTGGCGGAAGGGAGATTGATGGCTAGGCATTAGATGTCTCTGGCGTGGACTCTTGGATTTTCTGAATTGCTCGTTGTGCGTAAATACACACATCTTTGTCTGGATCGTCCAGAGATTGCTGGAGTGCATTCAGGGCGGTTGGGTTCTTCAGGATACCGAGTGCGATCGCTGCATCTCGACGCACATCCGAGTATTCATCTGCCAGTGCTTTCACTAAAGCAGGTAGGGTTTGCTCAGTCGGTGTTTTCTGCAAAGCCTGAAGTGTAAACTTCCGCACCTGCCAATGCTCATCTGCCAAAGCCGTTTCTAAAGCCGGAACTGCCGCAACATCAGCGTGGAGTGCCAAGGATTTTGCCGCATTGCGTCGCACCTGCCAATCTTTGTCGATAGTCAGTGCTTGACACAGACTGGGAACTACTTCTGCATCTGTTAAATGTCCTAATGTTAGGGCAGCAGAACGCCGCACGTTCTCATCGGGGTCGGACATTAAGGTGATCGCTTCTTGGCAGCGTTCCACCTGATTGAGATAGCGTAGCGTTGTCACTGCCGCTTCCCGTAACTCAGCATTTTCCGACTCAAAGAACGGCAATACATAGGGCAAAGACTGAGCATCGTGAATCTTCCGCAACAGAATTAACACATTCAGTTGCATATTCACGTCATCTCGATGCAGGGCATCTAGCAGCAGCAACAGGTGATCGGGGGTAACTAATTCGCCCAAGGCGGATAACGCTTCTTCCCGAATCTCCTCATCAGTTGAAGCCAGACATTCCACTAAAGCCGGAACCGACTTGGGATTTGCTAGTTCCCACAGTGCCGTCACCGCTAGCTTTTGCACAGCCATGCTCTCATCTTGCAGGGCTGTAATCAAGGGTTCCAGAGCATCCTCATCACCCAAATGTTGCAACATTTTGACGGCAACTAGGCGATCGCTAGCGTCGGGCGATCGCAACATTTCCAACCATTGGTTCAATTCAGAATCAGCAGACATGATCACTCCTCTATCGCAACAAAAAGGGAATTTGAACCGTAATCGCGTTGGTGGGACACTCCTTCTCACAAGGCAAGCAAAACCAGCACTCGTCGTACTTCATATAGGCTTTGCCCGTTTCTGGGTTCTTCGCTAATACATCGAGGGGACACACTTCAATGCAAGCGGTACACTTTTCTAAGCATTTCGATTCATCAACGATTACAGGTACGTCAACTCGTTGCGTTGTTAAAGCCATAACTCTCTCTCTAATTGTTAAAAACCAACAAACTTAACGCACCGCCACATCATAAACTTCTCGTTCAATATCAACGTCCACAACATAAGGCTCAACCGGACGCTTGAACAAAACCATCTCGCCTGACTCTTCTTTCTTAAGATTGACGTGGCAGAACCATTCTTCATTGTTCTTTTCAGGGTAGTCCACTCGGTAATGGTACAGTCCCCAACGGCTTTCTTTTCGATACAGTGAGGCGCGTGCTGCCATCTCAGCACAATCGCGGATAAAGTGAACTTCCATGCAGCGCATCAGTTCATGTGGGTCGCGTGCGCCCATCATTTCTAAGCTTTCGTGATAACGCACAAAGTTTCTCAAGCCAATTTCCATCTTGTGGTCTACTTTGGGCGGCTGTAAGTAGTCATTGACCAACCGTCGTAATTTATACTCCACCTGCGTGTGCGGCACGCCATTCGGGTTGTTCAATGGAGCATAAATTCGTTGTTTTTCTGCCTCCAAAACATCAGGATCGGGTTCAATATGCTCTAACCCTTCGATATAATCCACCGCATTTGTACCCGCCAACCGACCAAATACAAACGCCCCAATCATGTAGTTGTGGGGAACACTCGCCATATCTCCGGCTGCATATAATCCTGGTACAGTCGTCTCCGCTTTCTCGTTGACCCAGACTCCAGAAGCACTGTGACCGCTACACAAACCGATTTCTGAGATATTCATCTCCACGCCATTCGTGCGGTAATTTTCGCCTCTTCCTTCGTGAAATCGCTCTCGGCTGGGTCGTTCATTCGACCACAGAATCGACTCAATTTCTGAAATGGTATCTTCATCTAAGTGGGTCATCTTCAGTTGAACTGGACCTTTCCCAGAGTTCAACTCCTTCCAGATTTCCAGCATCATCTGACCGCTCCAGTAGTCGCAACTGATAAAGCGGTGCCCTTCAGCATTGGCAGTGTAAGCTCCAAACGGACTAGCGACATAGGCGCAGGCGGGACCGTTATAGTCCTTCATCAGAGGGTTAATTTGAAAACACTCGATATTGGTGAGTTCTGCGCCTGCATGATACGCCATTGAGTAGCCGTCGCCAGCATTGGTAGGGTTTTCGTAGGTGCCATAGAGATAGCCAGAGGCAGGTAAACCCAATCGTCCACAGGCTCCTGTACACAGAACGACTGCTTTTGCCTGAATCACGACAAAATCGCCGTTTCGCACGTCAAACCCTACCGCTCCAATGGCACGTCCGTCTTTAACTAGAACGCGAGTCGCCATCACCCGATTTGTGACTTTAGCTTTGTGGCGCTTAACTTGTCGGGTCAAAATCTGTTTGAGGTCTTTTCCTTCAGGCATCGGTAGCACGTATTTACCCACGCGATGCACTTGCTTTAAGTCATAATTCCCTTGAGTATCTTTTTGGAACTTCACGCCCCAGCTTTCTAGTTCTTGAATGACTTCAAAGCCTAGTTTTCCGGTTTGGTAGACGGCTTTTTGATTGAGGATGCCATCGTTGGAAATCGTAATTTCGCGAACATATTGCTCTGGGGTAGAATTACCAGGAATGACGGCTGTATTGACCCCATCCATACCCATTGCGATCGCTCCACTGCGACGGATATTCGCTTTTTCTAAAATCAGCACTTCTGCGTCAGGATTTGCCTGTTTTGCTTTGATGGCTGCCATCGTTCCCGCAGTACCACCACCGATGACAAGAACATCGGTCTTCATCCATTGAGTATCCACTCTTGACTCCTCTTCAGTTAGCAAAAACTTTTATAACTTTGTACGAATAAATTCACTAAGTCTGCTTTTTTACCTTTTTTTATATTAGAGAAGAGAATTAAAAGTTACAAGCTTTTTTGTAACCAAAAATACCATCTATTCATTCGCGTTTTTTATGATCTTATAAATTAGCTTTATTCATTCATTAAGCTGTAAAATGAAAATTTCAATTTGGGGGATTAGAGAACGTGGAGGTTTATCAAGTTAAAGTATTTCTGGAGGTAGCTAGGCATCTCAGTTTTACTGAAGCCGCTGATGCTCTAAATCTGACTCAGCCTGCGGTCAGCGCCAAAATAAAATCCCTGGAAACTGAACTAGGAACTGACCTGTTTTATCGTCTTGGTCGTAAGATTCAGCTAACCGAGGTGGGACAGTTTTTATTGGAGGAAGGGCCAAGACTGATTGAGGTTGAAAATCAATTGTTTGCCAAAGTCGAAGAAATCAAAAAAGGCAAATTTGGCAATCTCAAAATCGGCTGCACAGCCGCGATCGCTAATGGATGGCTACCTGAAATTCTCTTCCAGTACCGTCAGCAGTATCCTGGGATTCAAACTCAGTGTGTCGTATTTGATTCGGCTGAATTTCTCTATCGAGCTATTACCAGCAGTCAGATTGATATAGGATTTTCAGATATTAGTTTTGCAGAATTTTCTGAAATTTCAGCAACCCCAATTGCTCCCATTCACTATTCTTTAGTGGTTGCGGCGAACCATCCTTTAGCGAATCAAAGCTGGTTGAGCTTAAAAGAACTGCAAAAAGAGCGATGGGTGATGCTAAATACTGGCTCCCCTAGCCGTTTAGTGTTTGAATCTCGGCTAACTGAATTAGGGATAAATTTTTCGGATTTCGCTCAAGTTGAAACTGTTGATACTCTCAGTTTGATGCGAACCTATATGATGCAGGGTGATTATTTAGGATTTGCTTCTAACTTTGAATTTAAGTCTGAATGTCAATCGGGAATGCTTGTTGCAATTCCCCTGCAAGAATTTGCCTTATCCGGTAATGTTTTCCTAGTGTTACCCAAACGATTAAGCCAATCTGCGATCGCAGACTCATCATCGCAAAATCGGCGCTCGCGCAACTCAAACCCGATGCAAAAATTTATTGCTCTGGTTGAGAATGGTCAAGAGCAACAGCACGCCTCTGTTCGCCCTCATTCAACCCCAGTGCGTTTGCGATCGCCTAACCTAATCATTCGTTCCAACTCCCTGCAACATCCTGAGACAATTGATCTAGCGATCGGGATTCAAAACAGCACGATTCCAACAGTAACGGCGGGCTTAGTGATTCAGCGCTTAGGCTTGCTAGAACACTTCTTACCCAGAGAAGGGCGATACAGTTCCACGCAGTATCGCATTCATTGGTGCGATTTTTCCACAGGAGCGCCGATTATTCAAGGATTGCACGCCGGAAAATTAGATATTGGCGTTTTAGGGGATTATCCCTTGTTACTGAGTGCTATCCAGCAAAATAATTCCGGTAGTGAAACTCGACAGACGCGCCTGGTTAGCTTTGTTTCAACGAATCCCGATGGTTCCTGTAATGCCGTAATTGTTCCCAATAAGTCCAAACTGCAAAGTATCGAAGACTTACGAGGAGGTGTGATTGCGGTTCCTTTCAGTTCTTCGGCACATGGGATGGTGATGCGATCGCTCAATTCTGCGAACTTACTTAACGAGGTTAAGCTTGCTTCCTTAGAGAACTCCAACATTACTCAGCCCTTTGGTTATTCCATTCAAGCAGATGGGTATGCTCATTTTGCTCCCTTTCACGATATTGCCTATCGTCAAGGCAAGTTTCGTTATTTACCAGGTGACAATTTGAATGTGTTACCGGCTTTTCATGGTGTAGTGGTGAGTGCAGAGTTAGCAGAACAGTATCCGGAAGTTGTAATCGCTTACTTAAAAGCCTTAAGCGCCGCCCAATATTGGTATACTATTACGCCCTCAGCGCTTTCTCTGATCAGCCAGTGGACAAACCTGGATGCCGAAATCGTCTCCCAAATTCTCAGCAATGTCTATCACCAGAATCAACCTGGGCGTTTTTTCTGCGAGATGATGATTCGTCCCGACTGGATTACTCAACACATTGCCCAACTGCGTCTAGTTCCCGGAAATGAAGGACTAGAGACAATTAACCTCGATCGCTGGATTCAAACCGAATTTCTCCATCAATCTCAGAACTTAAGCAGTTAGTAAAAGGGACAACAAAAAACACGCCAAGCCGCTATCGAAAGCAACACACTTGGGCTGTACTAACAGTACAAATACTGTTTGCTTCAATCAACCCAACTCCATACTCTTGAGAGTTTCTTCGCGAATCAATTCAAAGACTTGCCGATTGAGATTTACAAAATCTGGTGAAAGCATCGTATCTATATGGCGGGGTCGATCGAGATTCACCACAACTGTTTCTTTGATATGCCCTGGACGAACGCCCATAACCAGAATGCGATCGCTCAAAAAGATGGCTTCTTCAATATCGTGGGTGACAAAAATAACCGTAGATTTCAAATCACTCCAAATGTTTAACAGCAACTCTTGCATCATGTGCCGAGTCTGGGCATCCAAGGCTGCAAACGGTTCATCCATCAACAATACTGAGGGTGAGTTTACAAGCGCCCGCACAATGCTTGCACGTTGTTGCATTCCTCCTGATAGCTGATGAGGATAAGAATGACGATGCTTATACAGCCCGACTCGGTTTAAGTAATCATTTACCAATTCAGTCCGCTCTACTCTGGAAATACCCCGAATTTTCAAACCAAATTCCACGTTTTGAAAGGTAGTCTTCCACGGTAAAAGCGAGTATTGCTGAAAGACAAATCCGCGATCAGCTCCGGGTTTTTCGACGGTTTGCCCATCTACCAATACCTGTCCCCTCGTTGGCTTCAAAAAACCAGCAATCAGGTTTAGTATCGTTGACTTACCGCAGCCCGAAGGTCCCAACAAGCAGACAAACTCACCAGGATTAATCTTAAAGTTCGTCGATTCTAGAACCAGCAACGGCCCGTACTGGTCTCGTCGCTTAAAGGCAACGGATAAATCTTTAACTTCAACTGACCCTTTCGCCAAGGCGCTAACCTGCTTTTTTGCTAGGGTTGCCACAGCCTCTAAACCTCCAAAAATAGGCAACTTGAATATTCATTTTCAGGGAACTACACACCCTGCTTTTTCATTACTCGCCAAGGCATCAGCAACTTCGTTAAGAGATCGACAATCAGCGTGCTTATCAAACCCATCAAACCAATCAGCAGCATTCCCATCACGATTGGTGGATAATTCGATGTAACATAAGACTCCCAGGTCAGATAACCCACTCCAAACCGACCTGCCAGAATTTCAGCTGTTACCAAACAAAACCAGGCATTTCCCATACCAATAACCAAACCGCTGGCAATGTTGGGCATCGCTCCGGGCACCACAATATCTTTAAAAATGTGCCACTGTTTAGCTCCTAAACACTGCCCTACTCGCAGCAGCACTATATCCGTGCTTTCTACTCCCCGAATTGTGCTGATCAAAATTGGGAAGAATGCGCCTAAAAATGTGATGTACACCATTCCTGACTCTGCATTGGGAAACATGAGAATTGCCAGCGGTATCCAGGCGACGGCGGGAATTGGTCTGAGCAACTCCAATGGAATAAAAACTAAATCTTCAATCTGCCGAAACCAGCCAATCAAAATGCCCAAGCTAACGCCCAGAATAGCTGCAATTCCAAATCCCAGCAAAACTCGTTGAAGACTGGCAGTAATATGCACAGCGGCATTGCCAGAAAAGAATTCAACCGTTGCATTCCAAACTTCAACTGGAGAGGGTAAAAAGGTGAAATTGATGAAGAAATTGAACTGAGTGACGCACAAAAGCTGCCAGATCCCAAAGAATAAAACAATGGAAATGGCTCGCTTTAAATTGCGATTTTTGAGCAGTGCCAGACTTGTAACCGCTAATTTTGACAAGGAGTGCTGCTTCAAAAATTTGCTACTCAGTACACTGTACTTCTCTCCTTTTGTCTTTCGTGCTGATTTTGGAGATACAGCCATTACAAACCTCTCATTTGAATCAATATAGTTCTATCGTTGCGATCGCTCCCCTTCATTCATCGCGCAACCGCTAAATCCTTTGACTGCGTATTTTTAGCATAAAGCTGTTGCAACTCCTGGAAGCTTGCAACCTTTGCTCCAGCTTTACCAGCAAATGCTTGTGCATCTTTTTCTAGTAAGAACGCAGATACCTGGTCGCCATTCCGAACATAGAACGAATTTTGAGCGAATAACTTCCAACCTTTGTCGCGATCGTGTACGAAGGCTACAGCCGCTGTCTTGCCCTCAGACTTGAGCTGTTGCAGCTTTGTCAGCATATTCTTGATTGAGGTAAAACTGAGAACTTTATCTTCTCCTTCTACCCAAATCTGAGCTGCTAGTTTTGGATCTTGAATCGATTCTTGAGTGAGTGCATCATTGCCACGAATCAAATTATCCGCCGACTTAGCCACATCCTGTTCGCTAATGTTGCTCTCTTTGAGCGCTTGTTTCAGGTAACTATCGTCCGTCCAACTTACAACATCATCTGGGTTCACGCTGGCATCTAATTTTCCAATCTGCTTCAACGTCGTTACGCTATTTTTGAGCGCAGTAATTTGGTATGGTTGAATTCTCGGATCGAGCTTTTGAATACCCGATGGACCGAGGAACATATAAAAGATTTCTTTCTCAACCCCTGTCCATTTCTCTAACTTCGCACTAAGGGCTTCTGGTTGTTCCCGGAAACGCTGATTCGCCTCCAACATTGCCCTTAGATAAGCCACCACAATTTCGGGATTTTCTTTCGCAAAGTCCGAGCGCACCACAACTCCATGAAAGGTAGGAGTTGCCGTTTGTGCACCATCGTAAATCTTGCGAGCAAAGCCTCTAAAGGGAAACAACTCACCATAGGGCACAAAATCTGCATGAGCATCGATCTGACGGCTCCTCAGGCTGCTACCACCTACTTCTGGTGATTGACTCACTAACGTCACGTCTTTCTGTGCATCAATGCCTTCATTCTTCAGCGCCCGCAGCAGCATCCCATGCGCCGAGGTTCCGAAGGGAACTGAAATGGTTTTCCCCTTCAAGTCTGCTAGTTTTTTGTAAGGTGTATCGGTGGGGACAACAACCGCATTTCCGGCTCCAATCGGGCTGTAGGCAAGAGATGAGATCAAAACAGTCTTGACGCCATTGCCTTTCTTCTGAAATGTCGTCAGGTTAATTGTTGCCGGAAAGTCCGCCATGTTGCCGATATCAATTTGATTCGCCAACATTTTGTTGGTAATTGGTGGAGCTGATGTAGAGCTAGACCACTCAATTTTGTACTCAACATTTTGGTATTTTCCTGTTTTTGGCAGATACTTTTCCAGTAGCTTTTCTTCTCGGATGACTGCACCACCTGTCACGGTGTTAATGGTTTGGTCTTGGGTACCGATCGCAATCCGAATCACCTTTTTGCCAGAGGAACTACCTGAAGTATTTGCTGAAGTATTTGCAGAAGTGTTACTACAAGCGCTGGTAAAGGTTAAGGAAACAACTAGCAGAGAAAAAAGAACACTCTTTAAAGACAATAGTTTGATATGCATACGACTCCATTCCCGCATTGAATCTACTGCCCCACTTGTTTCACGCAAATCATGTTGGAGCAGTAGCTAGTTTAATCTCCGGTTTATCGGTCGGAATACGACTGTTTTAACAGAATGCCATAGTCAAACACCGAAGACAAGATGTAATCCCCGGTTTATCGATAGACTTTTCGTATTTATAGATAGATTTTTTGAATTGAAGCTGCCAGATTTGGAAACTCGCGCTGGAGGGAAGCACCTTTTAAGATGCTGGCTATGCCTCGCGACGCCTATTCAACCTGCTTTTTATCAATTCCCGCGATCGGCTATAACGCTCAACGTCATTGAATCAATACGGCTGGTCAAGCGGATCGAGTTTCCGGAGGAAGTCCCAGTCTAGGAGACTCCCTCGCCACGACAGTGCAATTTGTAGGGGGAGCAGAATGAGGTGTCCTCCTGCATCAGGTTGCCCTTGTCCAACAGAACAACGCCCCAATTTCCAACCGACGATAAGCCGACTATAAATAAAGGGATAAGCCGGACAGGATCTTAACTCTTTCGTTTCTCTGCGGCGGTGTCGAGGGGAAGACGAATACTGAAAGTTGCGCCTTGACCTGGAGTGCTAGTAGCCGTAATCGTGCCGCCGTGTGCTTCCACAATCCGTCGCGCGATCGCTAACCCCAAACCCGTTCCGCTGCCTTTGCGCGAGGGATCTGCTGTATAAAATTGTTCAAAAATGCGGGGCAAATCGCTCTCTGTGATTCCGGTTCCCCGATCGCGAATTTTTACTGAAACCTGGGCACCCTCTGTATTGCTTGAGACAGACACTTTAGACTCTGGTACTGAGAACTTAATCGCGTTGTCCAATATATTTAGAAAAGCTTGCAATAGTCGTTCTGGATCGCCTTGGATTTGAACATCCGCAACCTCCACGCTGATGCCAACTTCCTTGGCTATCATGCGGGACTCCATTGCTCGCACCGCCCGTTCGATTAAGTCTCGCAGCTTTAGCGGTTGCTGTTCTAGTGGCGTTACGCCAGCTTCGAGTCGTCCTAAATCCAGCAGATCCTTAATTAGCCTGGACAGGCGCAGGGTTTCATCCTGTGCAGTCTGGATGAAGCGATCGCGTAACTCCGGCTCCTCAGCCGCTCCATTGGCGAGTGCTTCTAGGGTGACATAGACGTTGCTAACAGGAGTCCGCAGTTCGTGGGACACATTTGCGAGGAATGCCCGCCGCTCTTTATCTAAGGAAGCCAGCCGTTCGCTCATGCGATTCAATTCACTGGCTAATTGACCCACTTCATCATCTTGATGAATGTTCAGCTTCTCACCTAAATGACCCCCACCCACCTCAATTGCAAAGTGGCACATCGCCTGAATCGGTCTGGCAATATTACGGGCAAGGCTTTCGCTAATCAGCGCACAAAGCAAGAGCGTCAAGAAGAGCGTTCCAAGAACGGTGAAAATGACGCGGCGAAACTGACGCTGAAACTGTTCTAAAGTGATCGACATCCGCAGCGCACCGAGCAGACGACCCTTCCGAAATATCGGTCGCACTGCATACACTCGGTCATCGTTGGATAGAATCCCTTTTGCTACCCCTTGCGTCGGCTGATTTTGTAGCGCTTCTCTCACGCCAACAACAGCTAACCAGTTAGGGACTTGCCGATCTAGCTGGGGGGCGGAGGTGAATAGCAGGCGACCATCAGGTGCAAAGACGCGCAGGGTGACTGCTTCCGGTGAACCGTAGCGTTGCACTAGCACTCTTACCCGCTCAAGATTATTTTCCTCTAAAGCGTCAGCGACGCTCTCGCTGAGGGCTGTTGTCCAGGAATCTAAATCAGCCTGTCTCGTCCTCATGAAATAGGCATGGAAAGAGAACAGAATATAGCTTGCCAGAATAGAAGTTCCTAATGCGGTGAGTGCTAAATAGGTAACTAACAGTTTCCGGTAAATTGAATTCCATCTGATATGAATTGCTAACCAGCTCCTGGAATTTTTCAAAGGTGCAACTTCAATTTTTTTAATCTCCCTGTAGAGACTGTTGACCCACAGCGCGACCCCGGAGAACAGCTTTTATGCGTGCGAGAAGTTCGCGAGTGTTGAAGGGTTTGGTGATATAGTCATCTGCACCCGCTTCTAATCCCCAAACTTTGTCAATATCTTGGTCTTTAGCTGTCAGCATCAAAATCGGGATATTAGAAAATGCTCGGATGCGCCAGCAGAGTTCCATCCCATCAATGCCCGGTAGCATCAAGTCCAAAATAATCACGTCCGGCACTTGCTTGTGGAACAACTTGAGTGCAGTCTGCCCATCCCCTGCGGTTGTCACCTGATAGCCTTCTTTAATTAAGGCGTAGCTGAGACTGGCACGTAATGCCTCTTCATCATCGATCAGTAAGACGTGTGGCATGCTGAGTTGACCTCTTCGTTCAAGTGTACCAGGTTGAGTTATTCCCTTTTGAATTTTAGATTTTGACTTTGAGCTTTTGAAATCTACCAATAGATAGTTTCTAAAATTAATCTTTTGTCCATTTAAAGCTAACGGGGATGAGTTTAAACGGAAAATGAAAATAGCGATCGCGTGCAGTCAGAACAACACCTTTACCGAGCAACTGCTATAGAATCTTACTTAATGATTCGGGAAGCTCAGCTCCCCATCTTTCTAGAGCAGTCAGCTATCTGAAGGGGTGGCTCACAACTTCAATAAGATTGCTAGATTTTCTAGTTAGGTTCAACCGTCGTCTATTTCGACTAGCTTATTTCTTGACGATAAACCCGATTTGATAAAAATTCTTGATTTTGATATGTTAAATTTTTTAGAGAGTATTTGAATTAACTCTTCATTTGCCTTACCATCTACAGGTGGCGACTTTAAATGAACCGTAAGGCTACCGTCCTCAGCTTCCTCAATTCTTTGGTTTTTTGAATTGGGTTTAACCTTTACTTGCTTCTTCATCTGGCTGGGGTGATGGTAATCTGGTTGTAGCTATCATGCGGGTTAACGATAAATTTCATAACCATAGCGATCGCTCAACACAGGTTTTCGTGTAGTGTAGTATACAAATATCGTTAGTATTAACTTCTGCCTGGAGATAGAAGTTTAGTTGGATTAGTCTCTAATATGTTTTATTTGAAAGGGCAAAGCTAAATCTACGAATTTAATCCATTGTCAATAAGTTTTGACGAAAAAAATTCATCCAGAAAAATTGATCTAAAATTGCTAAATGAGTAGATAGTACGACGATATTCTAAATTTTAAATGCTCGTGTGGCAACCGCGTAGCGGTTGCCACACGAGCGCTCGATTTTTGGCATCCACTGAACCAACTTCACTCTTTTACAACACCACACCAGCATCTTTATCAACTGGATTCCTAACATGACAAAATATAACGTTAGCAATAGGAAGTGGCAAAAACTATCTTGCTGTAAAATTCATCAAGATGATTTATATTTAGCTGAATCTGGACAGCAAGATTCTGAAATATATCAGCCAAATATAATAACTAAAACAGATTATCTGCTCAGCAAATCATCTAGGCTGATCGGCGAAAGTCAGGATCTAATCGCTACAAGTGAAGCGCTAATCGCTACAAGTGAAGCGCTAATCGCCACAAGGAAAAAGCTGCTCGTACAATCCAAGCAACTAATATATAGATAAGTAGATACTACAACCCGTCCAAAAATTCGAGCGATCGCGTAGCACCTGCTACGCAGGTGCTACGCGATCGCTTTCACCTTTAAAATCTACTAGTAAGTTCAAATTTTGTCTTTTACAATACCTGCTAACATCTCCGTTAACTGGATTCAGAGCATGACAAAACACAAACTGAGCAACAGGAAGTGGCAAAAATCAACTTGTTTTGAAGTTCCCCCATATCCTTTAGATTTGGCAGAATCTAAACAGCAAGATTCTGAGATAACCCAGCAAAATATAACAACCAGAACAGACTATCTGCTCAGCAGATCGTCTGAGCTTATCTGCGTAAGTCAGGAGCTAATCGCCACGAGCCAAGAGCTGATATTACTATCCGAACAGCTAATCACCCTAAGCTTGATGCTGAAAGAAAACAGCTTGATGCTGAAAAGCTGGCGAGAAAGATCAAAAGTTAAATCAAGGTTAGGGCATCCGGTTCGGGTTAATTCAGTTACATCTGATTAGCCATCAAACACAGGCTAAAAACTACTGAAAATTCTCCCTCATCTAATCATCCTATCTATTTATCCGAGCGAATCGGGGTTTTATCTTTGTAACCTCTAACAATTTGCTGTAACCATAGCCACCCGATGATGCAACCGAGCAGATAATGGGGGAAATCCCACCAAGAAAAGGTGGTTCCAAGCAACAGTTTGCCCAGAAAAGTCGAGCGAATCGAGTCTAAAACAGGCTGGTGGCACAGTTGCAGAAATTCGATCGTACAGGTGATACCGAATACCCAAATTGGAATTTGGTTCATTGCTTTGCGACTCGGAAACAGGAAAAACCCGAACAAACACCAAAATATTTCGTATAAGATATCACCTGAGAAATCGTTGACCCAGCCGCGACCGAACCCAGTGTATTTCTTGGAGAGCAATCCCAGGGGCACAATAATCAGCAGCGAGAGGATAATCCGCTTGATATATTTGGCGTCTCGAAGCATTGGCTACACTTCCAAGCAGTTCTCAGTTCTGTATTCTATACATTTAGACTAAAGCCGCGCCAACGAGCAGGCTTCTGCATCCAACTGAGCTTCATAGCACACAGAAGAGTTCAATATTTCCTTCTTAAGTAGGAGATTAATTTATATCCTAGTTGTTATTAATTACGCAATCTTATATAAATTTTTTATACTTTGACGATCTAATACTCAAGGTAGAGTATAAAGGTATACCAAAAATTATATTCTTAGTTTCTAAAGCTGAATATTGTTGGGAGAATAATAGTCATGAATAATCAAACAGATAACGTAGACAGCAGTCAACGAGTTGGTGAAGATAACTACGATCGGGGGATTGTACCTGCTGAAACCGCAGCACGTAGAGAAAGAGAGGGGAATGCATTTAAAACAACTCCCGGAAAAGATGATGAGGAAAAATCCCCTACTAACGATCAAACAAATGATGGAAGTATCGATACTACAGATGGCTACACGGTAGACAAAGAGGGTCTTTTAAATAACTATGCCATCGAACCCGAAATGTATGTGAACGAACCTGGAGACTTGAAAGCCAAAGAAGAAGCCGAGGCTGCCGAACGCGCTGAAACTGTCTCAGAATTACAGGACGATGAAGAAGGGAAGCTGACGATGGAAGGTGACAAGCGTCATCAAGGGCCAGGATTGATATAACGCAGAAAAATTTAGCTTTTGCAGCTTCTACCCTTTAGCGATGCTAAACAAGTGTAGAGGAAATTTTTAAATTAATTGGCAGGCGACGTGGATGTCGCCTGCTTATTTTTTCTATCTATTTGAATCCCCGTAGCCGATCACAGCAACTTTATGCCGATAGACTAGCTCGGCTCCGTACCAACCCGACAAACCGAGAAGGGTTGCCACAATAATTGAGATTGTAAGCCCTGTAGGCAATATGGCTCCTGAGGTATTGCCCCAACGCAGTGCAAAGTTGGCAATTGTCAGCCCTAGGGCGGCGACATTCAGTACCATGTGTGCCCAGCCAGCACTGCGCTTGCGAACTCGTTCAATTCTCAGAAAGTCCATCATGCCGCTTAGGGCTGCAAGCACCCCGCTTGCCAAGCCAATGCCGATTAGCCAAAAGGAGGCTTGTGCCCAGAAGAGATCTTTTGTCCACCAGTAGGCGAGATCCGCTGCTGCTGGCGTGGTCAAAAAAGCAATGGGAAAGGTGACGATCAGTGGATGTAGGGGATGTCCTGCGATCGCGACTGTGCTCGTCACCCCGCTATCTTGATAATCGGTCTCATCACTTTCAATCAGCGGCGGGATATTGGGAGTTTGTGTCATGTTCTTCTCTATGGATTCTAGGAGTTAGACGAGTGAAAGCAAGCGATCGCTATTAGCTATTAGCTTTGGGTTGCCGATCGTAACCCACTCAGCTAACCACGAATAGCGAACCGCAAACAGTTCATCACTAGCCTGAAGGAATTTGCTCCACGCGCGCTTCCGCCAAAAGCGTCATTTTTCCCGATTCTAGATTTAATTGTTTGATGCGAAGCGACATTCCTTGTAGATCGAAGTTACTTAGGTTCAACAGTTCGCTCGATTTTTCTAATAGCGCCGCCGTCAGTTCCGGGGAGAGTTCCTTGCCTTCGGTATACTCAACGTCTTCCAGATTGACCTTCTGCCCATTTGCACCAACTCGGGGCACTGCTGTAAAGGCAATTTGCGTGGTTTCTCCAGATTCGCGCAGCAGCACGTCGGCACTCAATGCAATTTTGTTCTCACCGGGTAGGCGAAAATCTACTTTTTTAGTGTCAATAGTCATCGGTTGTCCATTGACTGATACCTGCATACTTTGCAGCTTACTACCGACAAATTCCGAGTTAAATGCCCGGTTGATGTCTGCTTCCGTCAAGACAACGTGGGTCGTTGCATCAGTGGGTTTGGTTAATTCAATTTTGCCAAAAGCAGCGCTGAGGGGATTGATGGAGATGCCACGCATTTCCATTTTCATTTCCTGCATCCGGAGGTCTTTGTTCATAACCAAACCTTCACCTTCAACGGTGACTGAATCCACCTGTCCCTGAACCATTTTCAGTGGATCGCTCTGGATATCTACCGCTAATTCTTCTACTTCATCGAGTTGGCTAGATAATCCTATTTCTGCTGCTTTGTTAAGTGCCTGCTGCCCCAGAGAAGCATCCTTATTCGTCGTCACGCCCTGTCTCCTGCCCTTGTCTTAATTGAGTCTGTTATTGAGTCAATCTAGCGACCCGTATTAAGAAGTGTATCTGCCTGATGGTGGAATGGTGACAAAGTGATCGGCTATACACAAATTTAAACTCAATATTTCATTCTTAAGATAGTGGCACAAAACTGTTTTTATAATAATTAGCTTGTCAAATCTCCGTCATCAAAGTTCAGGCTATTTTAACTTTTCAAATATGATTTACGATAGATGCCGAATAACCAAAATAAGAATATACTAAGCCAACCAAAAAAATAAAAGTCCTAAGGTTTTGAATCTTTTCTATCTTTGGATAGAGCCAATAAAAATTGGACGTTATAAAAAGGATAAATAAAGGGGATATCTCAAAAGACAGATGAATCTACTCGACAGAGATGACTATCTTCGAGATAGATTCCGATCCTATGATTATTGAGTGGAGAACAAAAGAATGGTAACGACACTAGATGATACCAAGCGCATAGCGATTGGCATGAAGTTGGCAGATATGAAAGCGCTGCAAAACTTGCTAATTGCTAACGAGCAAAAGTTCATCTCTGCGCTCGCCGATGATGATCTTCGCAAGCGCATACAAGATATGCTTGATGACGATCAGAAAAACCTCGGTGTTCTCGATACTGTAATTATTCAGTACGGTGTCAAAGCCGAACCCAAGGAATCCACAACCAAGATAATTGGTGAAGCTCAGAAACTAATGGAAAGTTCTGAACTGACTTTGTTTGAAAAAGTATCTCAGCATGAATTGCTTAAGCATAAGCAAACCATGACGGGTCTACTGATTCACAAAGCTGCTCAAGTAGTTGGTGCTGATGTTGAAGCTGCCATTACTCCCTTGAATACCGTTAACTTTGAGAACCGCGCTCACCAAGAGCAACTGAAAGGTATTCTGGAAATTCTGGGTGTTCGCGAACTAACCGGACAAGAAGCCGATCAAGGACTGTGGGGACGGGTTCAAGACGCCGTTGCCGCATTATCAGGGGTATTTGGTAGTGCTGTCACCCAAACCTCCGACCGTTCTGATATGACTATCGGTGAAATTCTTCGCATGGATCACAGCAAGGCGAAGACCTTGTTTATGGAAATTGAGAATTCCAACGACGCTCAAAAGATCCAAGAATACTTCGGTCAGCTTTACAAAGACTTGATGGCTCACGCTAAAGCCGAAGAGCAAGTTGTTTATCCAGCAGTGCGCTCCTATTATCAGGACACGCAGGATCTGTATAACGAGCAAGCTGAGCAAGCTCGGATGCTGGATGAAATTAAGGCGATGAGTCCTTCTTCTTCTGAGTTCAAAGCGAAAGTTCGTCAGCTAAGCGACGCTACCAACCATCACATTAATCAAGAAGAGAACGAGATGTTCGCTAAGCTGCGCGATAATTTCAGCAGCGAGCAGCAACAACAAATGGCAACCGAGTTCAAATCTGTTAAGAGCAAGCTACAAGACCAGATGGCAGCTTCTAGCAAGTAGTAGTGCGCGCGAACAGAATTAACTCTGTAGGGAGGTTTGGAACGTAGCTTCCCTATAGTTAATAAGTGCGATCGCTAACTGCCATCGCTGGAATAAAGCAATTAAATCTAGGAGGGTCTATAAGCTATCCTCTTAGATTTATTTTATTGACGAGTTAATTTTTCTTGAGCGCGTAACTTTACGTTTTCTATTGAAGGAATATTGAAGGAATAAAGTATATCTATCCTCTTTTAGGTGTGAGATACCATTGGTTCAGATCTCCAGCTTTTTAGAGAGGTCGAAGAACTCACGTTCACAAATCATTTACAGCGATATATTCTTTAAACTTGTTTAGATGAATTAACCAATATACTCAAAAACCCTAATTTTGCGAACTATCAAAAGTAGAAGTTTTAATAATTTGAATTCCAAACAAAAATCTATAAGTTAAAAGTATTCATCTCCTCTATAAACCATACTTTTGGATTCAGTCGCGGGAAAGATGAATTACCTTAAGAGATTGTGAGATTATTCATAAAGATTCAAAAATCATAATATTTCAAAGAAGGAACAAAAATGGTATCAACACTGGACGATACAAAGCGCATTGCGATCGCTCAAAAATTGGCAGACATGAAAGCGACGCAAAATTTAATCATCTCTAACGAGCAAACCCTGATCGGTAGCTCTCCCGATCAAGATGTGCGCGATCGCTTGCAGAATATGCTCCAGGACGACCAGAAAAACCTGGGCGTTCTAGAAACGGTAATTGTTCAGTACGGCGTTCCCTCTGAACCCCACGAGACAGTTCAGGAATTTGTTCAGAAGACCCAAGAATTAATGTCTGGTGATAAGCTGTCTCTCTACCAGAAATTAGTTCAACACGAACTCCTGAAGCACGCTCAGGCGATGAGCGGTATCGTAGTTCACAAAGCTGCTCAAGTCGTGGGTGCTGATATTGAACTGGCGATTGGACCTTTAAATGCTGTTAACTTTGAGAACCGCGCTCACCAGGAACAACTCAAAGGACTGCTAGAACTCGTGGGTGTCCGCGAACTGACTGGAAAAGACGCAGATCAGGGACTGTGGGCACGAGTTCAAGACGCTGTTGCAGCCTTGTCTGGTGTGTTTGGTAGCGCCGTCACTCAAAACACCGACAAGCAAGATATGAACATCCAGACGCTCATCCGCCTGGATCACAATAAGACCAACACCATCTTTACAGAAATTGGGGCTACTGACGATCCTCAAAAACTCCAAGAGTATTTTGGGCAGCTCTACAAAGATTTATTGGCACACGCTCAAGCCGAAGAAGAAATTGTTTACCCCAGAGTTCGGTCTTTCTACGGTGACGACAATACTCAAGAGCTGTACGATGAGCAAGCCGAAATGAAGCGGATGTTGGATGAAATTAAAGCGATCAACCCTGCTTCTTCCAAAGACGAATTCAAGTCAAAAATTAAGCAGTTGATGGATGCCGTTGGCGATCATATCCGTCAAGAAGAAAGCACGATGTTTGCAGCCATTGACAACAATTGCAGCACCGAACAAAAAGAGCAAATGTCTAGCGAATTCAAAGCTGCCAAGAGCAAAATTCAGCAAGAAATGGCAGCTTCGACGAAGTAATCGGAAGCACGCTCAACCTCTAACGCCATACCTCTCTAAACTTAACTGACGTTTGCACTCCCACCACGTAAGTGGTGGGAGTTTTTTT
Organism: Trichocoleus sp. Lan; assembly: GCF_039961855.1. NCBI lineage: Bacteria > Bacillati > Cyanobacteriota > Cyanophyceae > Leptolyngbyales > Trichocoleusaceae > Trichocoleus > Trichocoleus sp. Lan. Next base: position 163,601 of record NZ_JAMPKA010000002.1, read on the forward strand.
AGTTCACTAAGCAAATACACGTTCCGACACTAAAAGTGTAGCTGTACATAAACAAAGCCTGCCTACGCAGACTAAACTAAAACTTCTTCAGCCTACGGGGAGCAGCTTTTGTACGCCCAAGGCCTACCTTTCAAGGTTAGGGCGTATGCCCTAGGATGCACCCCCTCGCTAACTTCTAACATCTATCAAAAAACCCGTTTTCTGGTTAGAAAACGGGTTTCTATTTTTTCAAGAAAAATCGGTAGTCATCTCAGCGTTAAGTATTGACAACATCGCCACCGTTGGGATGCAAAATCTGACCGGACATATAAGAAGAGTCGTCTGATGCCAAAAAGACGTAACTAGGCGCAACTTCTTCTGGCTGTCCAGCCCGTTGCATCGGCACTTGTTTACCAAAAGAGGCAACTTTTTCCTCTGGGAAAGTTGAGGGAATGAGCGGCGTCCAGATGGGACCTGGGGCGACGCCATTCACGCGAATTCCCTTTTCCACCAGAGATTTTGAGAGCGATCGCGTAAAGGCAACAATGGCCCCTTTAGTAGACGAATAATCGAGCAGCTGCTGATTCCCTTTATAAGCTGTCACCGAAGTGGTGTTGATAATCGCGCTGCCTTCTTTGAGGTGCTTGAGTGCAGCTTTCGTCAAGAAAAACATTGAGAAAATGTTAGTCCGGAACGTGCGCTCAAGCTGTTCGGCAGTGATGTCTTCGATGCTTTCTTGAGGATGCTGTTCGGCAGCGTTGTTAACAAGAATATCGAGTTTCCCAAGCTCCGCAACCGTATTTTCTACAGCCTGCTGACAGAATTTTTCGTCACCAATGTCGCCAGGAATCGTAATACATTTGCGCCCTTGTTCTTCTACCAGCCGTTTCGTTTCTTGGGCATCATCGTGTTCGTTCAGATACATGATTGCCACGTCAGCGCCTTCTTTGGCAAAAAAGATAGAAACTGCGCGACCAATGCCGCTATCACCGCCAGTAATCAACGCCACTTTATCGCGTAATTTGTTACTACCTTGATATTTACTATCGTCTGCCTTGGGGCTAGGCGTCATTTCTGATTCGGTACCCGGTCGATGGTCTTGATGTTGGGGTGGTTGTAGCTGTTGTTCTGCTGGCATTAGTGTGTCCTTAAACTGTGTCTAAAAAAATGAAATCCAGAGAAGATTTCTTGTTTCTATTCACCCAACACGCTAGCAACCCTCCAGATTGACTTAATCAATCTGGAGAGGGAAAAGAAAAGTGAATGTAGTTAACTTTTTGTTGTAAATTGACTGGGCAATTCTTTTTGATCGAGATCCGTAATCGGCGGGCCATTGAGTACCTCACCCGTAGGGCTGAAACGTCCACCGTGGCAAGGGCAATCCCAAGTTTTTTCGGCGTTATTCCAGTCAACAATGCATCCAGCGTGAGTACACACTGGAGAAAGCGAACAGAGATAATCCGTCTCGTCGCGGTAGACGGCATATTTCTTCCCGTTGATGTCAAGAATTTTGCCTTCGCCTGGTGCTACGTCCGAGGGTTCGTTGCCCTCTGATTTAAAAAGCCGATCCGCTACAAAGTGCTTGGCGACGCCCAGATTCTCCGTCACAAACCGCTGAGCGCTGGCTAGGATATTCGCGCGATTGGGGTCGTAAAGGTCGCTCCAGGGATTCGTCCGTCCCAGAATCAAGTCGCTTGTTAGCATCCCGCCAACGGTGCCGAAGGTCATGCCGTTGCCAGAATAGCCGGTAGCAACGTAGATATTAGAATTCGCTGCGGTTTTCCCGATATAGGGTAGACCATCGACCGGCTCGTACAATTGAGCTGACCAGCGATAATCGATAGAGGCGACATCATAGAGCGATCGCGCATACACTTCCAAGCGCTCGAAACACGCCTCATTATCCACATCCTCACCCGTCTTGTGGTCTTCACCGCCAATAATCAGCAGGTCTTTGTAGCTGCGTGTATAGTGATACGGCTCCTCGGTATCCCAAAACAGTCCTGGCGGTAATGGCGATCGCAATCTCACTCCAATAACGTAAGAGCGATACGGGGCAATTTTCGTGGTCATTACATACAAGTCCGGGAGACTGTTCAGATTGTGAATCGGCGTATGAGTAGCCATAATCACATCTAGCGCCGTTACCGTCCCCTGTTCGGTAGAAACTCGACTCGGCTTGTCTCCGGTGATATCGACAACAGATGACTGCTCAAAAATAAAACTGCCACCACCGTCAATCGCCTTCGCAAGCCTTTGGAGATAGGGAATCGGGTTAAACTGCGCTTGATTGGGGAACATCACCGCCGCTTCTACCGGAAATGGCAGTGGCACATCCTTGGTCAAAGCAGCCGGAATCACTAACTTGCTAACCGCTTCCGCCTCTGACTCAATTTCAGACACATCCTGGGATTTTTCAGTGTAAAGATATCCCGGCACTCGCTGAAAATCACAATCAATCTTCTCTTCTGCCACAAACTTAGCAATGCGTTCAATCGCCGCACGACTGGATTCTGCTACCAGCTTCGCATCCGTGTCGCCCAAGGAGGAAATCAGGTCTTGGTAGCGTTCGTCAGCAGCTTCGGTGAGGTGGGCAGTCGTATAGCCGGTGACACCACTGCCAATTTGCGATCCCTCGATTACTGCAACCCTTAATCCAGCGCGTTTCAATAGCAACGCAGCGGTTAAGCCAGTAATGCCGCCGCCTACAATGGCAACATCTACGGTAATATCACTGGTCAATTGCGGGTATTTTGTCCCTTCTGTAGTGTCGAGCCAAACAGAGACGGAGGTTCCTGGTAAATTCATTCAGCGTTCTCCTGAGACAGTATAAATTTTTATATCTAGCGCTTTACCTATTACTGGGATAACGTCTGAAGGCGGAACCTGGTATCTGTAATTAGAAGTAAGTAAACTTTGATACTTTTCCCAGCAGCAATCAACACATAGCTAGTTGATTTTCATTACAATAAGATATAAAAGTTTCTTTTTCAGCAGACTTCAAGTTACCTTTTTGCAAGTTAAGTGGAAAGAATTAAAATGTCTAAATTTTTTAAGACTCTACTTTTATATAGTCCAGCCGTTTTGGGAATGGCCTTGCTGTTAGCAAACAGTGCAGTTGCACAAGAAGCGATTCCCAATAATCCAAATTCTCAAATGCCACTTCTAACAGAGCGTTATGGGTGTCTCAGTGGAAATGGCGATGGAACTTTTCAAGGCAATCGGCCTGTAACTCGGTATGAATTTGCTGCCGGTTTAAATGCCTGCTTAAATCAAGTTGAACAACTCATTGATAATCCTGCTGGAAATCGAGTTAATCAAGAAGGGTTAACGGTTCCAAGAAGCCAATTAGAAACCTATCGATTAGAGTTGGAGCGTTTGCGTAATCGAGTAGATAAGCTGGATACCCAGACAAGAGAACAGTCGAGCCAGTAGTTTTTTAAAAACAGAAAAAAAGAACGGTTGTGATTGAGGAACTGGATTTCTAATCAAATACTTCTCGATTAGTGATGTTACATCCAAAGAAAGCCCCCAAACCCTCTTTTAAAGCTACCGTATACGCGCAAGACTTCTTTAACTTGCAAGTCCCGTTTTGATCCCCCAACCCCCCTTAAAAAAGGTGGCGAATTAAGTCAAAGTTCCCCTTAAAAAGGGAGATTTAGGGGATCAATCAACTTTTTGCCCCTTAACCCAAGATGTGCGTACACCGTAGCCTTAAAAGGGGAGCTAAGACCGAATCGCAAGTGTAGGTAGCGCTAAGACAAGTAAATTATCTAACTTCGATAGGATTGAGACCGTTAAACCGCAACCATTTCTTGATGCTCAATCTTCGTTCCCAAAAGTTTCAAGAATTCTGCCAACCAGTTAGGATGAGCAGGCCATGCAGGTGCTGTTACTAAGTTACCGTCAACCATTGCCTCATCTGGTGGAATATGCACGTAAAGCCCACCTGCCCGGTTAACATCCGGGCCGCAAGCGGGGTAAGCGGTGCAACTTCTGCCTTCTAGCACTCCCGCTGCCACCAAAACTTGCAACCCGTGACAAATTGCGGCAATCGGTTTATTTGCTTCGGCAAAGTGGCGGGTGATTTCTAATACTTTCTGGTTCAAACGGATATATTCTGGCGCACGTCCACCAGGAACGACTAAGGCGTCGTATTCTGTCGCTTCCACTTCATCAAAGGTAGCGTTTAAGGTGAAGTTATGACCGGGTTTTTCACTATAAGTTTGGTCGCCTTCAAAGTCATGGATTGCGGTTCGCACCTTGTCCCCTGCTTTCTTATTGGGGCAAATCGCATGGACAGTATGCCCAACCATTTGTAATGCCTGGAAAGGCACCATTACTTCGTAGTCTTCAACAAAGTCACCGACAAGCATCAAAATTTTCTTTCCAGTCATTTCTCCTAACTCCTGTTTGATTGCTTGGATGTTGCAGTCTGTGGCTCCATAATAGAACCCATAAACAGCAAACTTCCAGTATCATCATCCCGAATCGCGCAGAAAAACGGGCGGTCAACCACCATGCTAAAGGGAGGGTCGGGGGGACCGAATGAGGCTTCTATACCAGTTGCGGCGGCGGCTTCGGTTCCTTCTTCGTTGACTTCGAGAAAGGTTTTATGGATGACGCTGGCAATGGCAATGTCTTGGGCAGACATCTGCTGGAAACCTCCTTCAAAAGCCATTCCCATCCCCAAGGCAATCAGGGCATCATTGAGTGCTACTTCATACTCTAGCTGAAAGCGGGGTAAAACAAGTGTTCCTTCCTCTCGCCAGAATTGGTAAATCCATTGATTCCAGTTTTCAGCGTTCAGATTTTTGTGGAATGCTTGCAAGTTTGAGTCTTGATCTGGAAGGAAGATGTACATACTCACCTGTTCACTACCGTAGGGTAAATTAACCGCCTGAAAGTTCTTACCTTGGTAGTAGCGGTAGGTTCTGTGCTGAGACATCATCGGGTACTGTTTCTGCGTCCCATCAAGTAATGTAAAGGCTCTATCGTGTGTATTTTCTTTATCGAAAGGGCTTGCCCAAATACCTTTAAAATAGATAGCGTTAATTAGGATTAAAACGGTTTGAGGGTCAAGCTTTTGGAGAATTGTCTCGATTTTGCCGTGGGTGTTTTCGCTTACCCAGTTGTTAATAGTTGCCAAAGCATCGGAACTGCTAAAGTCCAGGTTGGTTACTTTTGCACCGTAGAACTCTTGGGTTCGCTGTAAAAAATCCCGCTTAAATTCGACATCCTGCTGCGCCCAAAGCGAATTAGCGATCGCTAACTCCACCTCGTTATCCAGATTTTCTAGCGATTGTTTCAACTGTAAGTTAGCTTCGTTGACTTGTTGCAAGCTCATTTCTTGCAATTCCAGCGCGATCGCCATTGCCGCTTGTGTCTGCCCCACACTGCCGTTATAGGTCATTGAGAGCGCGATCGCTATGCTTGCTGGAGAAACAAAAATGTTTTTGTCAGGCTCCTGCTTTGTAAGTTCCCTAAATAATTTAAAGGCAAATTGAGTATTCGCTGCGACAAGCTTGTTATTAACCATTGCATCGTTTTCAATAATTACAGCGAACCGGGAAATGAGCAGTTATCAAAAAACTTAAGGTAACTTGTAGCTAGAGACTCGCACGACTAACTCGCCATCGCGGGGATTGCGGCTAAAGATAAATGCGCCTTCTTCCTTTTCGCCGCCGGAGAGAAAGTCAATTTGTTGTTCGCCAGTTTCTTCAACTTTCCCATTAACCCGCAACTCGGCAATAATCTGGACTGATTCAGCAGTTTCTCCACCAGTATTCGTCACTTCAAAAGGGATGTAGAATTGCTCTTGAGTTTGACGAAGTTCTCTTTCCTTCGCGGTGACTGATAGAGTCGGGGGTTCATTTTTCTGGGTTGCCCAGTCATACAGCACCAGTCCTACGAGTAGCGCCACAATAGATGTCGCGATCGCAAAGGAAACCCATTCCGCAAGCGATCGCGGCGGTCGTTGCTGTTGGGATGAATTGCTATCTTGATTCGTTTGGCTCATGCTAGCAACCTTCCTGCTGCGCCACCTACAGTGGCTGGGAGTCCTAGTATCAATGTATAGCTCAACCACATTTGCCACGGATCGTCAAAGCTCAGCTGGTGGAAGAACCACAACATAAATGTGGCTGCCAGAAGCGACACTAAATAGGAGCAAACAGTTTCGCTTAAGGGACGCTGAAAAAGTCCTTGCTGTTGTTTCCGTTGTTGTTGATTAGTAAAGCCAGCCTGAAAGACAATCCCATAAGAAATTAACAGCGAGGCAACAATAATCGCAATCAGCCACGGAGGGGAAGAAGCGGCGACTAGCATGGGGATTTCGTCAGTAGGCGCAATGTTAAAGGCAATAATCGTCGCACCGATCAAAGTACCTCCAATATCTGCCAAGGTCGCATTGAGGCGGGTTTTGTCTGGTTGTGGGGGATTTTCATCGCTGTTGGGAGATTGATAGCGATCGCCACTTAAAAAAGAACGCGCTAGCGCCACACCCAAAGCAAACGGTACACTCTCGAAGATTATTTTTCCTAATGCTTCACCCAAAGAGGTATCGAAGGTGATTTCGCGCAATAAAATTAGGATACTTGTCGCGCAGACGACGCCGATAGCGATCGCTTCAATGGTATCCATTACGGCTTCACCCGGTCGAATATCCTTATATTTGCGAAAGCCTTCGGTGCGATTGAGCAGGAAAACGACGATAAACGTGGCAGCGATCGCAGCTAGCATCACGGGCGGTTCCGTGAAAGACCCAATCCACCAGACTTCCATCGTGTACAGTAGCGGAATTCCAAATAAAAACCCACCGGCGGCACCCCGCAGTAGATCATCCCATTCTTTCGACCAAATGTTTTCGGGTTTATGTTTTGGAGCGCGTTTAATCTTCATTAGGGGGCATCGACTTTTCATCCGCTTATGCCAAGCCAAAAGTCATTCTCAAGCAACCAAGCCAGAGGCAATAACAGATGAAGCTAGCGGTAAGCCGTTCGTCAACTTATTCCTTAAATGTTATCAAACCCTGACTCTTGAATAAGCAGTCCTCTTTAAGTTGTAAATTTTTTTAGCAACCGCGAAGACGCACTAGCGAAGTCATGCGCGTTAGCGCTATAGAGTGCAAAGAAAGGGTAAGAAGAGAGATCCAAGATTTTATGAATGAAAGAGGACTGCGATTGCAATCCTCTTTGAGTTGTGAAGAAACAAGCTGCTCCAGGACGCACGGCAAGATCCACGAGAACAGAGAATTTGACAACTGCTGCAAGGATTGCTGTCGAAGCTGACAAAAGCTAGGAGGAAGAGAAGATTTTGAATCGTTTGTTTTCCTAACTCCTGGCTTTTCTACCCGATTTTTAAGTTGTTTTACGCCATCTTTTCCCAAACTCATCGAGGGTTGCTTTCGGAATCTGCGTCTGAAGCCACTCCAGCGCATCATCTTGATGAGGCAAGCCTTGGTAGTATTTGCACATATTCACCAGATTAACTGGAGGCACTTGCGTGGGGTTGGTGAGCGCATTCCAGGTAGTTGTTCCCACAACTCCATCCGCCTTTAACCCTTGGGATTTCTGAAAAGCAATCACAGCCGTTTCTGTGCCCGTACCAAAACTACCATCAATGGGACCAGGATTAAAACCTTTGTCCTTCAAAAACTGCTGCAATTGTTTGACTTTTTCTCCTCGCGATCCAACTCTTAAGGAACCATCGTCTGTCGGAACACCGATTGCACTCAACTTTTGACGAACGGCTTGACGCAAACGGGGTAGTTGAGCGTATAACCAATCACCAGGGCAATCAGTGGCAGAAAAATCTCGATGCCCTTTGATATTATCAGGAGAAATTTTGCAGGAACTGCAAATTGAAACGCATAAATCGACTAAACTATTCCATTGTTTTTCACCCATCTGATGGGTCATGAATCTGCCTTCATTTTCAATTCCCGGCGATTCATTGCCTAGAGCACTGCCAGCATGAGACGAGCGAATACACAAACCTCGTTTAATTTTTGCTAAAGTGCCATTTCTTCCTTCTAGGAGAACGCCGTCCGTTGTATTCAAAAAATTATGACCGGAATCCCACCAGCCGAAAACATCCATGTGGGTATTCTGAACACTTTTGGCAAATTTTTTCGCTCCATCCACAGTTCCTTTCGATATATGGCTGGGGGGATTGGGCGTATCGGTATGGTGAACGATCACGTATTTAGGTGTGGTTTCCTCTGACCACTGTTTGGGGGGTCTGGCCCCCCACTCCTGACATGAAATAACGCTAGCGGTAAAAGGCATGTTGAAGATGTCCTGTAAAGTTGACGGCAGATGAATAATGAGCGTGATGGGACAAACCACAAACGCTTTCTCTAGCACTGCCAGCATCGTTTGTAACCTAATAACTATGCCGCAGCAAGGTAAGTAGCAATTTTTTCACATTTCTTGATAGCTCAGATTAAGTGAAATTCTTGGAGTGCGGGTAAAAAGTTTTGGTTTTCGTGACTGGGGCGGCTGAGTTTGATGAGAGCAAAGCGTTGGGCGGGAGTGAGTTCTGCCCATTGTTGGGGTGTCAGTATTGCTCCAAATTCTGCTGCCTTTTCCTGAATGTTAGCCGGTATTTTTGTAGCATCCATCCAATCTGGATGAGGTTCTATCGGAAGGTCGCTGGGAGAGACGCCTGTGTGTTCTACAACGAATTGGTGCAGTAATTTCCGGTAGGCTTGAGCTTCATCTGTTGTGGTACAGGGCATCTCTACCAGGGTTTGTCGTTCCGCTTGACTAAATTGGTGCCAGTGAGGCAATTTTAGTTTGACGCCGCAAGTGTCTAATTTCATCCGCACCTGCATCGGAATGCAACGCAAGGACTCTACAAAATCTGCTTCAAACTGAAAAAAATTATTGGTGGATTTGTCAGTCTTCATTCATTTTCTGGGTAATTAATTCATTAAAAATAACAAAAATTTTGATGAATAACTTCTCAAAGAAAAAGCTCCTAAAGGCATAAACTGCGACTACTAGGAGCATTACCACAATCGTAAAAAGCTTTCAATATCGGCAGGATTCAAGGGCTGGTTTGTGGAAAGTCACTAGCAGCAGTATATAGGGGCAGCGAGGTGGGGTTTTGCAACCCGGTCGGCGTGCGCGATCGCTGCGTTTGAATCAAGGAGACTTGGGTAGTCAACAGGAAACTGACAAAACTGGCAATCACCAGAACCGGCACCATTGCGGTGTCTGAAAGCACGCTGAGAATTACAGTGGAACTAATCGGTGTTTTTGTCACCGCCACGTTCACTGCCGCCATCATGCAAATCATACCGATTGTCGGGTGGATTTGTGGAAAAGCCAGAGAAATCGCCAAGCCAACTGCTGCACCAATGTAAAACAGCGGAAAGATGAATCCTCCCCGGAAACCGGAGTGGAGAGTGAAACTAACTGCTAGCATCTTCGCAAACGCGATCGCGAGCAACATCGTCACTCCAAACGTCGAACCTGTTTCGACAATCGTATGAATTTCCTTTTCGCCAAAAAATAGGGTCTGGGGAAACACTAAAGCAATCAGCCCAATTGCGAACCCTCCCAAAGTAGCCAGCGCAATCGTGTGGTGTTCGATGTATTGAGTCAAGTACCCAATACTCCGGAACAGAACAATAAAGATGATCGCAATCAGCGCCCCTAGCGCCCCCAGCAGTGCGCCTTGACCTAAATTCACCAGGGAAAGCTTAGGAGGTGCGACAAAGTGATACATCCCCCCAATCGTCAACCCCGTGTTAAATCGAAACACAAAAAAGCTTAAGATTGCCGAAAGCACGGCAGGAATGAGCGCTTCGTAGTATTCCAATCCCCGACGATGGGGAATTTCTAGGGCGAAGAGTGCGCCACCCAAGGGCGCACCGAAGAAGGCACCTAGTGCCGCACTCATGCCACAGAAAGTCAGCACGCGGGTTGTCGTCAGGCTCAGATTGAGCTTTTGACCCAGCCAGCCGCCAAAACTGCCATTGATTTGTACTAGCGGGGCTTCAGGGCCAGCACTGCCACCAGCTGCAATCGAAAATAGTGAGGCAACAATCATTGCCGGAGTTTGGCGTAGGGAAATTCGTCCTGGATCGTGTACCTTATCAACGACTAGAGAAACTTCACCGGGAAGTCCCATGAAGTGCAGTGTGAGACCGACAAAAAATCCCCCAATTGTGGTAGCAATCCACACGTAATTCCAGGCGGGAAATCCGCTAGGGAAGTAAGGATTCAAAACACCAGGCAGCGTGTGCCAAACAAAATGCAGGCTTAATTCCAGTGCGTAATAATAAACCGTTGCAACTAATCCTCCAGCAATTCCAATGACTGCCGAACAGAGAATAATTTGCTGATAAGTTAGTTCGCCTGCACTGTTGGAATCGTTAGGTAATGTATCAGCATATACGTTATGCTCGTTGCTGGCAGTTGTTCGATCGGGAGACGACATAAAATCTCCTCAAAGTCACTAGCAGTGTGAGTAAGAAAGCAAAGTTAACTTAATCCCAAATCACCCGTTTAGGTGTATTAAAAACAACTTTATCCAGAAAGAATGTTAATAATCTATCTAAATTGGTAAGGAAGCATGAGTAGCCAAGCATATCTCTAAACCCGCTCAACACGCCATAAAAATATAGGGGTGACTTTCAATCTCACCCCTACTCGGTTGGTTTTAGAAAAAGACAGTTATTAAACCTAAGTTGGGATAACTTTTAACACCTCATTTATTCCCAATTAGGACTTCTACCAAAATTAATTTTGTTCGCGTTCGTGCGAGAAAACGGGCGTTTTTGAGGATGTTATTCCGACTTCTTCACCTTCATGAGAGCCTTCCGGTTCTTTGAGAAGAAACGCACAAAGACTAGCCGAAATTAAGCCAACAATTCCTAGCATCTGGAAAAATATGCGATCGCCCGCAGCATCCTGAGGTAAAAAGCTATAGACGGTGAGGTAAATTACCGCTCCTACGTTGCCATAAGCACCCACGTTACCAGCAATCTGACCCGTTACGCGCCGCTTAATTAGAGGAACAATTGCAAAGGTCGCACCTTCCGCTGCCATGACAAAGAAGGAAGCAATCATGGTCACAATAACTACCCCGAACAGGGGTATATTTGCACCCAAACCGCTAAACACTAGATAGCCAATTCCTGTGCCAGCAAGCGTTGCTGCCAGCGTCCACTTCCGGCTGCCAATCTTGTCAGAAATTAAGCCACCTCCTGGACGAGCCGCCAAGTTCATAAAGGCATAAGTTCCGGCAACTCCCGCTGCTAGCGCCTCTGTCAATCCAAAGCCTCTTTGAAAAAACGTTGGGAGCATGGAAACAACAGCTAGCTCTGAGCCAAAACAGGCAAGATAAGCAATTTCTAAATTGACGACTTGACCAAATTGATAGCGCTCTTCAGCAGAGTAGCGCTTTTTACCAGTCATCAAGCTGTGATTTGCTTTCCAACAGTTATAAGCTTGGAATGCATACAAGCACAGCAGCAGAAACCAGGTGACATACAGTTGAGTGATATTGAGAAATTTAACTTGATTTAAGCGCCAAGCAATGACGCCCAAAACGCCGACTAAGGGAATGTTGCTAAGTAATAGAAACCAGAAGTCTTTCTGGGTAGTCACTTCTATTCCGGCGCTGCTTTGGGGACGTTGGTAAACCTTACCTGGAGGGGTATCTTGGACGTTTAAGTAATAAACAATTCCGTAGATAGCGGCAACAATTCCGGTGAGCGCGATCGCAAACCGCCAGTTAACTTGACCTGCCCCTAAAAAGGCAGCTGCTGTGGCAATTGTCGGGAGGGTAAACGCTGCACCTGCCGAGCCAAAGTTGCCCCAGCCGCCATAAATGCCTTCTGCTAAGCCAATTTCTTTCGGGGGAAACCATTCCGCCACCATCCGAATGCCAATAACAAATCCACACCCAACGATGCTCAGCGCTAAGCGGCTTAATACTAATTGGGAAAAATTCTGTGCAAATGCAAACATCAGGCAAGGAATCGCCGCATAAATTAAAAGGCATGAATAGGTGATCCGAGGACCGTAGCGATCCAGAATCATGCCGACAATAATTCGAGCCGGAACGGTGAGCGCAACGTTACAAATAGCGAGAGTTCTGAGTTGGGCTTCATTTAAACCTAAATCTGCTTTCACCGCTGTGGCAAAAGGGGCGAAGTTGAACCAAACGACAAAGGTTAAAAAGAATGCAAACCAGGTCAGGTGTAAGATGCGGTATCGACCGCTAAATGACCATAATCCGGACATTTCAGAACCTCTTCTTTTCAAGTAAAGTATGCATCAAAGCGGGAACTGTTCTTGGGTTAGCGTAAATTTTATAGATTCAATCGGGGATATAAATCCTAGGTAAAAAATTTACGTAATTAGGCGCTTGCCACGGGGTTCGGTCTATTTTTTGCTTGAAAGTTTTCAAACATAAAATCTCACCTTATCGAGCCGAGCTGCCGAACGTTAGTTTTTTTAGCAATAAGCGCTTCTGTTAGAGTAATGAACTGAATAATCTGAGTTCGTAGAATTTGTTACAAAAGACAGATTTCTTTTGAAATCTCTATCTTGTTAGGTATTGTATCTGTATTGTGAAGTATTCTTTCTTCTCCATTGCACATTTTGCATTCAACTCATGCAAAATGTGTAATAGAGGGATTATTTTTGAGTATTTCCTGAGCGATAACCGTTTGATTTTTTCAAGCAAATAACTTCCCTTTGATCAAAGGGAAGGTATGAGAAGTTTTTACTAAAGCTGCTTTCCTCAGCTTGGATTTTTAGACCGATTTCTCTGCTGCTATTTTCTAGTTAGGCGTTCTAGAAGCTGTCTGTATACATCTGTCACATCTTACTAAGTCAGCATTTATTAATAGGTTTTGCGGATAGTCTTGGAGCCATTAGATTGTAAGGGCTTCAAAAAATTAAATGATATTGATAAGTCTCTATATTTTCAGAATGCGATCGCGTTATTTGGTCGGAGAGCCAGAATCTCTCGCAAAATTAGATTAATCCTATGTGAGCATTTCCTGACATTGACTCCTCTCTAGACACGGATGGTGGTTGCATCCCTCAGCGGGTTCTGCAAACTTGCTAAACCTGATTTCCTCCTTTTGATAGGTGCAGTATTCGCTGAAATTCATCACTACCTAGAAAATCAAGTTCAGGCTATTTTAAACTTTTGTAAAAGAAGATTTTTGTATATTCAGCTACAGAATTTTTGCTAGATTTAAATAGACACACAATTTTTAGAAATTAATCAAAAGGTTTTAGTAATGAAAACGCAAGAACGCCCCCAAGTATTGATAGCGGAGGAAGAACCCTCTAATCCATTGATGGTAGTGCTTTTGGTTACGGTGGTATCGATGATTTTCGGTTTGATTCCGGTTGTTTATAGTTCAACGTTTGCAAAACTCCAATCCCAGACACCAATCGCGCTGGGAGAGGCAGGCTTGTGGAGCGCTTTTGGAGAAAAAGCAGATAGCGTTCGGGTTAACCCAGAACAGTAAGCTTTTGGTAGAAATTTAGGCGTGAAAGCAGATAGAAAATCAAAGCTTTTGCGATCGCTTCAAACAGGCAGCGGTGAGGACAAAGCTTTGGATTGAGTCTCTGGAAGCAAACACTCCTCAGAGATCAGATGGGCAGCAATCGGCACCAGTTGCACGGCGCAAGCTTTCAGTTCGGGTTGCAGAGAGTCGGGACAGGATGCGGAGTGAGTCAGGGTATTCGCTTCGGCATCATCCGCCCAAAGATCGCCCCAGTGAATGGGGACAAAAACTGTACCGGGAGAAATGGTCTGAGTGACTTTGGCTGGGAATCGAGAAGTTCCGCGACGGCTTCGCACTTCCACCCAGTCATTCTCCTGAATCGCCAACTTCGCAGCATCGCGGGGATGAATCTCAATGAACGGTTGCGGATGCATTTGGCGGATTTTTGCAATCCGTCCGGTACGAGTTTGCGTGTGCCAGTGCCCGTACAGCCTGCCCGTCGTCAGCACAAAGGGGAAGTTTGGATCGGGGGGTTCTGCGAGTCCCCGCGAGTGTTTAGCAACAAAACGCGCCCGTCCATCCGGTGTCGAGAAGCGCAAGTCAGTGTAAAGCCTTTTAGGAGTGCTGTGGGAAGATTTTCCCGGTTCCTTTTTAATGTTTAATTTTTCCTTTTTAAGGGGTTCGGGCCATTGAATCGGGCCTTCTTTTTTCAAACGTTCGTGACTAATGCCCGTTTGGTCGCAGAGGCGATCGCGGGTTAGCTGCACAAATTCATCATAAATTTCCGATGAGTGAGTATAAGCAAACTGTTCGGGATATCCCAACCGACGACCCACTTCTGCAAAGATTTCCCAATCTGCCCTCGCCTCCCCCAAAGCTTTGCGGAAAGCTGGACACAGGGTGACGACTCTTTCAGAGTTTGTCATCGTCCCCGTTTTTTCGCCCCACTGCGCCGCCGGGAGTAGAACGTGAGCAAAAGCAGCGGTTTCCGTGGGATAGTAGGCGTCTTGATAGACCGTAAAAGGCGATCGCTTTAGCGCCGCTTTCGTTCGTTCCAGGTCTGGCATACTTACCGCCGGGTTCGTCGCTGCAATCCAGAGAAACTCTACCTCTCCCGTCTCTAGTCCGGTGATAATTTCCCAAGCGCTGCGACCGGGAACCGGCGAAATCTTCCCAGCGGGAAGCTTCCAAAACTGCTCAACTTCGGTTCTCTGCTGGTTATCCTTGACTAAACGATATCCAGGCAACAAATGAGCCAAACCCCCTACTTCCCGTCCCCCCATCGCGTTGGGTTGACCCGTCAGGGAAAAAGGGCCGCTTCCGGGTTTGCCAATTTGACCCGTTATCAGGTGCAAGTTGATCAAGCTGGAGACTTTCGCAGTTCCTTCGGAAGATTGGTTCAAACCCATCGTCCACATAGAGAGGACTCGGTTAGAATCAGCCCACATTTTGGCAACGGTTATCAACTCATCTACGGAAATGCCGCAGCGTTCGGCGACCGCTTCCGGTGGATAGTGTTGAATCACCTCAGCGTAGGTGGAAAAGCCTGCGGTGCAATCCTCAATGAATTCAACATTCATCTTGCCCCATCGTAGAAGCAAATGAGCGATGCCATTGAGTAAATCGATATCCGTACCGGGTCGAATGGCTAGATGCAAATCGGCGGCTTCAGCGGTTGTGGTGCGACGCGGATCGACCACAATCATTTTGACGTGATGGTTTTGTTTATGGTGTTTCCGCAGCCGATTGAAGATAATCGGGTGACACTCTGCTGTGTTGCTACCGATGATAAAAGCACAGTCGGTTAGTTCTAAATCTTCGTAGCAACAAGGCGGACCATCGGAACCTAGGCTGTAAAAATACCCCGCCGTGGCGGAAGACATACACAGGCGCGAGTTGGTATCGAAGTTATTCGTGCCCAAGATTCCTTTAAAAAGCTTTTGGGCAAGGTAGTAGTCTTCCGTGAGGAACTGACCAGAACCATAGAGACATAGGGCATCTGGGCCAGTGGAGTTTAGGATGGAACCAATGCGACTGACAATTGCATCTAAGGCTTCCTCCCAGGAAGCGCGACGGAAGGGTTCATCCAGAGAGTCGCGCATCATCGGGTAGAGGAGACGGTTTTTATCAATCGATTCTGAAACCGTCGCTCCTTTGACACATACCATACCTTGACTGGAGGGATGAGAGCGATCGCCCCGCACTTTCCAGATCGGATTTCCTTGGCTATCTCGATTTGTCTCCCGATTTGCAGCCGCTGGCGGCGAAACTTCTAAGCCACAGCCTACGCCACAGTAAGGACAGAGGGTTTTTGTTGAGTCACTCATGGCATTCGTCATTAGTCATGGGTCATGGATCATGGGTCATTAGTCATCGGTCATCGGTCATTCGTAATTAGCAAGTGACTAATGACGCATGACTAACGACTAACGGCAATCTCTGCTTCTAGCTTTTCTTGTGGCTGCTTGGGGATTGCCCCAAAATGTTCGATTAGCAAGTCTCTCACCACTGACTTGAGATCCTCGCAAGGAACCTTTTTCATAATCTCTTTGCCCAGGTGTGCATCTTTCCCGACCTTACCACCCATCCAAATATCCACCGCTTCTACGGTTTGACCATCTTTGCGCGTCTTTGTACCGATGAAGCCAATATCTGCAACTTGTGGTTGACCGCAGGAATTTGGGCAACCTGTCCAGTGAATGCGAACCGGATGCGGTTGAATTAACTCTTCCTCCAGTTCCTGAATCAAGGCAAGCGCCCGGTTTTTCGTTTCAATCAGCGCAAAGCCGCAAAACTCGCTACCTGTGCAAGAAACTAGCCCCCGATTCAAGATGGCTGGATCGATAGACAACCGTTCTTGAAGCAGTGGTTCTTCTAAGAAGGGACTTAAGCGCGTGTCCGGGATATTCGGGATAATCAAATTTTGTTCGACAGTCAGACGAATCTCCCCGCTGCCATAAACTTCCGCCATTCGCGCAAGTTCAAACATTTCATGGGCATACAAGCGACCGACAGGGACGTGCAAACCGACGTAGTTCAGTCCGGGTTGCTTTTGAGGATAAACGCCAATATGGTCGCGCTTGTCCCAGTCAATTTCATCTTTTTCAGCCGCCAATTCCAGCGAATGCCCTAGTTGTTTTTCGACTTCCGCCCGAAACTTTTCAACGCCCCAGCCCTCAATCAGGTACATAATCCGGGACTTTAGCCGATTCTCGCGGGGACCATTATCCCGGAAAACCTCCAGCATTGCCTTACTCAAAGGCACAGCTTCTTCAGGAGGAATCCAAACATCGAGAGGAATGGCTTCTACATACTGATTCGGCGCAAAGTAGCCGCCGACGATGACGTTAAATCCAATGGTGTGGTTTTTGTATGCGGGGATAAAGGCAAGGTCGTTGATTTCGGCATGAACGGAGTTATCCCGACCCCCGGCAACGGCAATGTTAAATTTTCGGGGTAGGTTGCTGAGTTCGGGATTGCCCTCACCGTTATTGGTAATCATGTCCTGAAGGCTGCGGACAATGCCCCGTGTATCAATCAATTCAGCCGCATCAATGCCTGCAACTGGCGAACCCGTGATGTTCCGAACGTTGTCCATTCCCGATTGAATGCAAGTCAGACCGGCTTTTAACAAACGGTTGAATATCTCTGGGATATCCTCAATCCGAATCCCTCGCAATTGGAAATTTTGTCGGGTGGTAATGTCGGCATTTCCCTGGTTTTGAAATCCCGAACCCGTGCAGTAGCGTTGCACGATTTCAGCCAGTACTCGCATCTGAGTGCTGGTCAAAATGCCGTTGGGTATCCGCATTCGCATCATGAACTTGCCGGGTGTCACCGTGCGATGGAAAAAACCCAACCACTTTAGCCCTTGGTTCCGCTCAAACTCGTCCATCGCCTCCCAGCCAATTTGTGCAAAATGCTCCAGTTCTTGCTTCAGCAATAGGGGATGTTTTGCAGCTTTGGCTTTTTCAATCTTATTTAGTTTTTCCGTAGGCTTGGTTGCCTTTATTGCTTCTGTAGGGGTGGTTACGTTTGTCACGGTTCCTCCTTGCGTACCTAGATCTGGCGCAATTGCACGTGTAACCGCACAGCTATTGTCGTTAAAACTGCTTTTTCTGCTAAGTTAGGCGCTTTTGTAAATTGAAACGGTAGACTTTGTTACAGAAGCTGCCTATTGCCAATGAAACCTTTCTTTTGAAATATTTTTAATTTTAAAAGTCTATCTTTATGATTACTTGCCAAACAGGATATTATTGGGGCACTGAAGATTAAATTTCAAGCCACACCTGCTTGTAACCTCTATTTCCCAGGGTTTCGTTTTCTCTTTCGGTATTATTCAAAATAGCTGTAAGCTTTAACGGGCAAAACTTATGAAGGGATTTATCTGAAAGGAAACCCGTTTAAATAGGCATCATTTAAAATTTTCACCCAGCCACTTTCCCTCAGATACAGAGGGGCGCAAGAGAAGGGGTGAGGTTCTCCTAGAATACTGAGTAATTAGCAAGATTTATATGAGTAAATTATTCACCATTCTGTAAAAAAAACTGGCGCATTTGATACATTTTTAAAATCTTAATCAGTTTGTCTAGTTGAAGATTCTTGAGCGCTGCCTTATCGGGTCAAAATCCTCAAAATCCTTGAAGCGGAGACATTAAGAATTTTTAAAATTTCAGCCTTTCCTGGAATATATAACAGTCTTCTTTAATTTGGGAAAAACGAACCGCAGAGACGCAGAGAGCGCAGAGGAAGAGAAGAGAGGAGCTTATCGAGCAAATAGACTCGGTAAATAACCTACACTGCATCAAGCTCGTAAATCGCTACTAGCTCTTCCTTGCCTTTCACCCGAACAAACTTATCGACTAAGCGCAGGGGGAAAGTGTCGGGGTGGCGCAGCGCTTCGACGATTGGCTTGGTGACGAGGATGGTGCTGTCGTAGTTTTTGGTGAGGCTTTCGACACGAGCGGCTACGTTTACGGCATCCCCAACAACTGTAGACTCGATACGGGAGCTAAATCCAACGGTACCCATGACGACCTCGCCTCGATGAATGCCAATACCGATATCGATGGTTGGCAAACCTTGGTGCGATCGCTCTTCATTCAAGATTTTAAGTCGCTGTCGCATTGCTAACGCTGCGTGCAGAGCGTTGTCCGTCGCTTCATCATCGAAGAGCGCCATAATCGCGTCGCCGATATACTTGTCTATGAAACCGCCGGACTTGTCAATCACTTGTCCCATGCAGGCGAGGTAGTCATTCAAAAATGAAAAGGTTTCTAAGGGCGTCATTTGTTCTGACATTGCCGTGTAGCCCCGAATATCGGCAAATAGGATCGTAATCGTGCGCGTCGAGGCAAAGCCGACTTGGATGTTCTCGATGCCGTCGGGTGCAATCACCAGAAGAAATTTCTCTGGTACGAATCGATGAAAAGACTCGATAGTTTTCTGTAGTCGGCTAAACAAACCTTGTAGCGCCGCCGACATATCATTGAACGCGATCGCTAAAGCGCCGATTTCATCTTTGCGGTAAATTTCAGCCCGATGGTGTAAATCGCCTGCGGCAATTTTGGCAGCACTCAATTGCAACCGCCGCACGGGACTACTGAGTTCTGTTGCCAACAGGTAGGAACCGAAAAGACCCAAGGAGAGGGCGAAAACACCTACAAACAGCGCTTTTTCGACAGCGATCGCGACCGCTTGATTGACCTGCCGCAGTGACATCCCAATCCGCAACGTCCCAATTTTTTGCCCCGAAGAGTTGCGAATCGCGGCGGCAACTTCGATGGCAGTTTCACCTTGGCGTGCCCGCACTTTGCGGTTGAAAGTAATGTCGCGCAGGAGAAATGTCTCGACAACACGGGTATCGTCATATACTGCCAGCGCTGAGTCCGTGACCCACACAGGCACAATATCGGGAACATACTGTTCCTGAAGTTCGCTTTCGCTGGCGGCGACGATTTGATTAGACAGGCGCACATCGGAGATCAGAATGTAAACGAAATCTGGGTTGCGCTTCAGTAGCAGATTGAAACCGAGCCGAATCTGACCCCAATTTTGGTCTTCAAGTTCGTTTGTCCAGGTATTGGATAAAGCGATCGCTAGCTGCTGGACTTCACGCCGCTTCTGTTCCCGGTAGAGTTGTCTCTCGTTTTTCGCCCACAGCCATACCACAGAACCAACAATCGCCACAATCAAGAGTGTCGTGGCGGTCATAATTCGTGTATGAATTGAACGGAACGCGGCAACTTTCATCAGGGTTAATTGGTAATGGTTACTTGGTAATTTCTAAAAAGTTTGAAATTTTAAATTTTTAGTTTTGAACGAAAAAATCTTCTTGAAACTCAAAACTCTCAAAAGTTAAAACTTTTGAATAAAATAATTTTCTTGGAACTCAAAACTCAAAACTCAAAACTCAAAACTCAGATTAACCATTCGCCATTATTTACTAACCTCCAGTTGTTCCACAAAAGTGAGCCAGCGCTGATTCTCGGATCTCGCTTGACAATTGCTGGGGAAAGCCAGCGTTATCGGACCACCCATTTTGGCAGGAATCGGATTGCGTTCGTTACTCCAGTGCGTGGCAAACAAAATATCGCAGTCTCGCACCTCGTTAGCTGCCAAACGAATTGGATTCAGGGCATTGCGAGAGACGGGCGCTTTTCCCCGAACGATAACCATACCGTTTTCTGGCAGGGTAACACCGGCAGCCGCAAGAACGTCCCGCACCCGCACGCCCGTGAGCTTGACTTTACCAATCGGCCATCCAATCGGGTAGCCAACAGCTTCTTCGATGGTGACTTGTGGCAGTTGGCTGATGGTTTTGGCATCAAGCGGGGTTTCGCCAACGCGCAGTTGCACTGGCTCGGTACCGACAATCAAGTTGGTCACGTAAAATGCCCAAAAACGGTCGGGATACTTTTGCTCAAGCTGCGGGTACTCGGTGTAAGGAAATACCAGAGAAAGCGGTCCGCCTTCGCTGCGGGAAATGGGCATTCCATCGCGCTCTAAAGCAATGATAATCGGGTACGCACGCAAGTCGGCAATGCTGACGGTGGCACGGTAGGAATCGAAAGCGACAAGCGTTACTTCCTTACTATTAGTGATGCCGAACTTGTCGAGCAGTTTAGAGATAGCAACACCCCGAAAGTCAAAAATCCGATCGGGGTTGTTGCTGGTATTATGGGGCGATCGCGTCCGTATATGGGTGGTTGCGATCGCATCTAGTTCTTGCATAGTCAACCGCACAGATTTTCCCGCCGCCGTTTTCCCCTGAATTTCTAGATTCCACTGTTGCCGCTGTCGATTGTTCGTATGAGCGGCAACCATTGCGGCGTTTTTTTGCATCGCCTCATTTCTCCACGCCTCCATCTCGGCATTCGTTGGTTTCTGATTTTGACATCCGCTCATGAAGACAAGCAGGAAGAGGCAGCTGGAAAGAGGGAGCCGGGAAGATTTCATGTCATCTTTATAACCTTCAAGCTTGATTCTGCACCCTTCCACAAGTCCCTGTTGCTGCGATTAATGAGGAAAATATGTCGGTTCATTCCCCGGCTTCCACTTGATGTTGCAGCCGATGCTAGGCTTCTGGTCTGAGGGGATTGATTGACCGGCTAACACTGCATCTATTGCGGCTCGTAAATCTTTGCCGTTGACGGGTCGATCGTTACCGGGGCGACTGTCATCTAATTGACCGCGATAAACCAAACTTTGGTTGGCATCAAAGAGGAAAAAGTCTGGGGTACAAGCAGCGGTATAAGCTTTAGCAGTTTCTTGAGTTTCGTCGTAGCACAACGGAAAGGTGAATCCCAGCTCATTCGCCATTGCTTTGAGTGAGTTGGGGGCATCATCTGGATAGTTGCTGGCATCGTTGGCGCTAATTGCCACAATTCCAATCTCTTCTCCGACGTAATCCTTGCCAAGCTGCACCAGTTCTCCCTGGATGTGTTTCACAAAAGGGCAATGCTTGCAGATGAACATGACCAGCAATGCCTGCTTATCGGCAAAGGTGGCAAGGGAAATGGTTTGACCAGATACCACATCCGGCAACTGGAAATCTGGGGCTGTAGTGCCCAGCGCCAACATGGTTGAGGCGGTTCGCACCATTGTATGCACTCCTTAGGTTTTGGTAGACTGCGCTCCCACTTATATTGCTCTACCACTGAAAAAAAAACCAGAGTAAGTAGCGATCGCCTCCCGTTATAGTACAATTGTACTGATTGCGTCCGCATCCAAGTCGTTAGGTAGCCATCCAGCCATCGACATGACAAAACTGCAAGCCAGCCTCAAAGTAGTCCAGATGAAACGTGGCGAAGACCGCCAACCTGTAAAAGGTGATGCCAAACACAAGCGCGTTCCATCGCCAGCGATCGCCAATACTGAAAGACGACCTCGAAAGACAGGCGATTCCAGAAGGTTAATTCCGTCACTACGGGTGAAAACCTATCAGGAACTGCTACAGGAACATCTGAATGAAAAGTTAAAACACCTAGAGGCGCAAGCAACCCAAGTCAATCGGCTTTCAGCGGAGCTAGAGGCAGCAATACAGGAACTCAAGGCAATCTCAGCTCAAGTTAATACAGACTTGAAATCCCTTCGGGGTAAAGCTGACATTTGCGAGTATAAAGCAACCAGTCTCCCCTACGTCGGGCAAAAGCTTGATGGATCGTTAGTGCTAACGGCTCGATCCATCGATCTCTACAAAGCCGAACGGGAAGCTTCGTCGCTGGCACAGAAGCTGCGGCGACGAACCGGAAAAAAACGCCGCTGAGAGCTTTAATCGTCTAAAGCAAATATAAGCCCCAGGCTTCCATCCTGGGGCTTATTTCAATGGCTATTGCATTTGCGATCGCTGATATTTCCCAAACCAGTTAAGAGCGATCGCGTGAGTTTATCGCGATCGCTCTTAACTGAAATTTAGGAAATCGTATTGCGGTTACTACAAATTCTTAGGCTTAGCGCTATTATTTGAATAATCGAAATATATCCTAAATAAATATTTAAGGATAGTTCTTCCTTATCAAAATTTATAATATTATAAGAACTTGAGTAAAGTCTAGATTTCAAGATAAAAAGTTTCTCTTTATCTTGAAGAAAGAACTTTGTTTACATTCTACTAATAAACATTTAGGGAAAAATCAACAAAGGTGTAGGTAAAGGAGCCATTATTTTATAATTATAACTCCTAAAAAAATGCTAATTTTATTGTTAATCAGACCTTTTACGTGAAAAAAATAAACTAGAGTAAAGAAAGAAACTTTTATTCTTTTTTTCTGGCCTTATACCGAAAATCGTCAAAATTTATTAGTGAGTGACGCTGGTGAAAGAAAATAACTCAAAAGACACGCCGTTGCACGCAATGAATCCACTGAGCCGATTTTCCAACCGAGCAGAGGATTACGCCAAGTATCGACCGAACTATCCAGACGCCGCTATTGATATTATCCTGAAGGGATTAGGAAATCCTTCACAACTGGTCGCCGCAGATATTGGTGCAGGGACGGGAATTTCCTCGCGTTTGTTAGCTCAACGGGGAGTGAATGCGATCGCTATCGAGCCAAACGCCGCAATGAGAGAAGCTGCATCACCGCATTCCTTGGTAGAGTTTCGCGATGGGACAGCAGAAGTCACGAATTTACCCAACGCATCTGTTGATTTAGTGACTTGCTTCCAATCTTTCCATTGGTTTAATCCAGAACCAACATTGCTAGAATTCCGCCGCATTCTCAGGCCAAGGGGACGACTAGCGGTAGTATGGAACGATCGCGCTCAAAACGATCAATTCACAGCAAATTACAGCCGCTTAGTTGAGATTGCATCAAACAATCATCTAGCAGAAAAGCGGATGGTTTCAGCTACTCCACTGCTAACCAGTCCGCATTTTCCTGATGTCCACTGCCATACCTTTGAGTACTGGCAACAGTTAGATTTAGAGGGGCTAATTGGCAGGGTAAATAGTGTATCGTACATCCCTAAAGAAGGATCGGCATACGAGCAACTGGTGGCAGATTTGCAAGAACTGTATGCAAGCGCTTGTAATGAGCGCGGCTATGTGTATTTAACCTATACCACGAATGTTTACCTTGCAGATAATGGGTAATCAGAAAGAGTAACTGTAGAGATACGAAATTTCCTATCTTTGCAAGAATCACCCATTATCCATTACCCATTACCTATTACCTATTACCCCTTATTATCCTTTCGCCCAAGGTCCCCAAATAGCAAAAGTAATGCCAGGAGTTTGGATATTCACGAACATGGTCTGACCATCGGGCGAAAAACAAGCACCAGCGAACTCATTATCATTGATAGCATTCCGAGCAAATTGGTAGAGTTCGCCCTTTTGAGTGACGCCGACTACAAATTGCTCGTCGTCACCATCTTCACAGATGATCAAATCGCCAAAAGGAGCCACAACAATGTTATCAGGACTATCTAATACATTTACATCATTTGGTTCAACAAAAAGTTCAAGAGTGCCGCCTTCTTGTGCTGTTTTCCCAGGAACGTAGCGCCAAACTTGACCGAGTCCGGCAGCGCCACCATCTGTGCAACAAAAGTAAAATTCACCGTTGCCGTACCAGATGCCTTCCCCGCGTGTAAATTGGGCTGCACCCTTACTAAAGCCTTCGACGCGGACAGTATCTGTATCCGGGTCGGGATTGTCGATGCGAACCCATTCAACTTGCATTGGTTGACGCACCGGGAAGTTAGTTTTAGTAATTGCTTGGGGCATTCCTTTAATTTTCAGAGCTTCCAAAACACCGCCTTCTACAAGTTTGCCCGGTTGATTTGGAATGAAGCGATAGAAGAGACCATTGCCTCTATCTTCAGTTTCATAAACAATTCCAGTTTTTGGATCGATTGCAACCGCTTCGTGGTTAAAACGCCCCATTGCTTTCAAAGGCACGGGAGTCACAGTTGTTTTTGCATTCGCCGGAACTTCAAAGTTATAACCGTGACGTTGGTTGACATTTCCCGTAATATTAACTGGATCGTTTGTAGCGGGAGTTGAGGTATTTTCTTCAGAGCTAATCCACGAACCCCAAGGAGTCGTGCCACCTGCACAGTTACGGTATGTTCCTGCTAGGGAGGCAAAATGACTTTGTATTTGGCGATTCGCCCCTACAATTAGAGTTGTTGTCCCACCTTTACAGAGATTATCGTATTTGAGTCCGACAACTTGCGTGGTAGAATTCGGGCTTAATTCGTGATTGCGAATTAAGATAGTTGTGTTATTAGGACCGGGAAAAGCACCCATCCCATCGTGACCACCCGGTACTGGATTGCCATCGTTCATCATGTCTCCAGTCCGAGAGATAGCGCGATATTGAAATCCGCGTGGTAAATCCAATAAACCATTGGGATCTGGAATCAGTGGGCCATAACCTCCCCCATTTACTAATTGACCCCTGGCTGCTTTGGTATAGAGCGCTTCTAGAGGGGACATTAATACAGCACCCGCAGCACTCGCGCCTGCCAGGGTGAAGAATTGCCGCCGTGATAAAGACATGGTGTTCTCCGCGTTTATGCGTTGAACAGCTTAATTGGCGTTCATCAACCTTCGGCAAAGCTTTGATTAAGGCTTGGTTAATTTTTTATTCAGAAAATATTATTGCTTGCCTAGTTTATTCCGTTTTTACTAAAAAATTATGAACGTAGAAGTACGCTAAGAATCTTCGCGAACCTTTGAGCTTACCTTAGCGCACCTTTGCGTTAAAACACTCATTAATCTTCAGGATTAATCGCAGAAAATAGCGCTGAATAATCCTCATCCGCCAAACCCATTTCCTGTGCCATTTCTAAAATTTGGCGAATACCTTCCAGACTGTTGACATTCAAGCCATTTAACTTAGCTTCATTGAGAAATAAGTTAGTATCTTTGAGCAGATGTTTAGTTGGGAAATTGGGATTTTCATAATTCCTATCTAACATCCGCTGCAATTTCTTATCAAAAGTGGGAGCAAAAAGGGCGCTTTGCCGTAAGATTTGCATAAACAGCTCAACGTCGGCACCTTGACGTTGAACAAAACCTAAACTAAGGGCAAAAGCACTGGTAAGGGAAGCGATTAATTGATTTAATGCTAATTTGACAGCAGCGGCAGCACCGACTGAACCAATATGTAGGGGTTCAGGGCTAAAATGTTTTAGAAAATCCGACCACTGTTGAAATTGCTCATCGGAAGCACCTACCATGACAATTAATTTACCGGCTTCTGCTTCCGAAATACTGCCCAACACGGGTGCTTCAATATACTCTGCACCCGCTGCAACAATTTGGGAAGCGATCGCTTTACTTTCTGTGGGTGAGATCGTTCCCATTTGAATGACTGTACGCCCTTTTAACTCTGGTCGGGAAGCCTCCGACAACAGAACTTCATCAATTGCTGTCGCATTTGTCAGCATCAAAATTACGCACTCAGACTCGCGAATTGCCTCTTGTGGAGAGTCGGCAATTTTAGCGCCAGCGTCCTGCAAAGGTGCTAACTTTGACTGAGTACGATTGTATGCAACTACTGGAATTTTAGCGTCTAACAGCCTTTTAGCCATCGGCTGTCCCATCAACCCAGTTCCTAAAAATCCTACTTTCACGATTGCTTTGACCTCTCTAATTCTTGTTGCTGAAGAACCTCACGCCGTCTGCAACACTCCTCAGCGTAAAGAGGGTTGGGAATGAGGCTCAGGAAAGATAACGGCGATTCAAGCGAATTTAAGAGGGATCAACCCAGGCTCGTTCGGCTGTCCAATGGCGATCGCTCGATCGATAAACTGTAACACCCTCCAAACCAGCTTGTTGCAGGAAGTCTTGCACTTCATCCAAAGTAAACGCAGCGTGGAGAGAGTCGTGAAATAACATCTTTTGATGTTTGTTGTAATTTGTACCGATACTTTCCACCAAATTATTCATTATTTCCTCGCTTGGAGGACGAATTAAATCTCGGATGAGAATAGCACCCTGCGGCTTTACCACTCGTTTCACTTCTTGCAAGAATGGGAGTGGATTGGGTAGGTGGTGAAACAAGCTATTGGAAATTACCATATCAAATTGTCCGTCTTGATAAGGTAACTTCTTGGCATCAACAAATTCTAGAATGATTTGTTTTTGCAACCCGGCTTTTTCTACATTTTCCCTGCCAAGTTGCAGCATTGATTCTGCCATATCAATGCCGAAAATTTGCCATTTAGGGCGTTGCTGTGCAATTAAGATAGGAATTCGAGCGGTTCCGGTTCCGGCATCTAGAACAGTTGCATTTGTTGCTCCTATCTCAATTGCGCGTTGAGCAAATGCCCCGTTTATTTCGGTAAAGTCCATTGCGTCATATTCAACAGCTTCTTCCAAACTGTCCATGACTTCGGGTTCTAATACTCTTTGCATGGCTTAATGGCTAAGTAGATGGATCTCGTATTTGTCGGATAGATCGAGCAGATGCGGAGGCGCGTTCATGCCGTAAGGCTTTAGCTTTCTAGGGACAGTAACCCATCAAAGCGTTGTCAATGTTGGGTTTCGTTCCTGAATCCAACCTACATAAGATGTTTAGGTTGATCGTGTCTACCCGCTGAATTGCTAATTGCGATCGCGCTTTCGTTTGCGTTCTTTTTCCTTCTTCTTTGCCTCGTCGAGAATTTTCTTCACTTTTGCCTTAATTTCGTTGTGTCGCGCTACTCCTTCATAGGCATAGCGGTTGTAGCCGTTAGTCTGAATTAAACTTTCTAAATAGCGAGTCCGCTCATCGGTGATCGGGTGCGTGGAAAGCCAACTGAAGATCGGGCGATCGCGATCTTGCTTGCTTAGCGTCACCATCAGATTCCGCATCCCATCCGCCGCATAGCCGGTAGCACTGAGAATACGAGTTCCGAGAATATCCGCCTGACGTTCCATGTCGCGGCTGTAGTCAAAAACAATCAGATTGGTGACGGTATTTCCAGCATAAGGAATAAATCCGGTCACGCTAGCCGTCAGATTTCCTTGCGTGACTAATTGAAACCCATGAGAGAGGACGGCATGAGATAATTCATGAGCTAATAAACCGGCTAATTCTGCCTCAGAATGAGTGCGAGCGATCGCACCCGCATTGACAAAAACCTTGCCTCCTGGTAGCGCAAAAGCATTGAGATCGTCATCTAGAACCACAAAAAATTCATACTCAAAATCCTGGCGTCCCGCTACCGTTGCTAATTTATTTCCTATCTCCCGAACGTAATTCAACACCTCTTCATCTTCAACCAGTGGCAGTTCGCGTTTGGCTTGTTTTGCCACCGATCGACCAATCGCAGATTCTCCCCGCAGCATCAGTGCGGCGCTTTCAACGGCAGTCAGAGGGCCAAACAAACTGCCAGTGAAGGCATAGCTTAAAGCACCCGTAATTACATTAGCGATCGCATTTCCTCTCAATTCGGCGCGTAAATGCGATTGATAACGTTTTAGATTCTCTTCCGCTAGCGTTGCAAACTCCGCCGCTTCTGGATGATTCGGGTTAAGCAACGCAAATTGACGTGCTGACAGCGAAGCTTCCAACCATTTTTTATTTTGACCGTATGCTGCAATTTTTGCTTTGAGCAACATCGGTTCGGCGGGATAAAGAGTGCTTGCCCGTTCCAAAACTTGTAAAGATTTTTCTACCTGATTGTAATCCCGCAGCGCTTTTGCATACTCTACCGGACCGGGAATAAATTCAGGATACTGCTCTACTAAAAATTGCAGCGGCACAAAAATTTTGCTTTCCAGTTTTTGTTGTATACCCGCTTGAGCCTCGCGCCAATAAACTCTCCCCGCTGGTGCTAACTTATCCGCGTCAGTAATGGCTTCTTTTCGCTCAGTTTTCTCGGTTGCATTAGCAAAAGGAACTTTTGCCTCCCGGTAAAGCTTTTCAGCCGCAGCAAATTGTCCCCCCAGATAAAGCTTATCCGCTTCAATTATTTTCTCTTGCTGAGCAATTTCTTCTGGAGTTAGTTTCTCCTCCTCAGCTTTTTCGTCTGTATCGGATTCTGGTTTTGTTTCCGGCTTTTCACTTGCTTCCGGACTGGGTTCTGGTTTTGTTTCCTCAGCAGAGGGTTTGACTTCGGGGGTGCTGGTTTCTTCCGTCTTTGGCGTTGTCGGAACTGGAGTAACGATTACCGCCGGAGGTGAATCCTTTTGCGTGTTGGTATCCTCTGGTTGAGGCGTTGGGGTTTCAGTTTTCTTGGGAACTGGAGTCACAATCACCGTAGGAGGCGATGTCGGTTCCGCTAGCACTGCTGTGGGGGAAGCGGACAATAGCACAAGCGCAAAAGCCAGGGAATTCCAGACAGGTTTCATGGCAGAAGAAAATGGAAACTCTAGTTTTCTATATTATGTTTAGAGTTTACCCAACCCATCTCGCTACGACTAGAGGAGCAGTAAGGCGAGGTTGTACCATTTTACGCAGACTTATTTTAGAAACGCGATCGCATTTCCTGTATTTGTGTTTTCGTTAGCGCGATCGCATCCTAAAGCAGTTCTGAGGAAATTTCGCTCATTGAGGCATAAAGTTCGTCTATCTAATTAATCTGCCGAGTTTGCGATCGCCTTGGTGCTGGCTATCTCTTGATAGAATGCCATGCTACCCATTCGTCCTCCGTTTTTCCAAATAAGCAGCAAATTCTCGACCTTTCGCCCCCAATTCCTCGATATCCGTATCCAGCATATCTTCAACCAGATAACTAGCATCGTGGTTAACAAAGCTATTTGGTTCAAACATACTATCGGGCAAGCATTCAAACTGTGCTATCAGAGTATCGATTACAGCCACAAAACAATTAGAATTTTGAGAGATTATTCTTTCACCTGCATTATAGATGGATAAAAGTAAGTGCTGCCAGCGGTTAAAAGCTTCTGCATCCCCATCATTTTCAGAAGTAACCAACCAGCGCACAAAAGAAAACTGAAGTTCTCCCAAAAACGCTTCTTTATCACCTTTATGGGTATCAAATAGAGCTAGTTCAAAGCGAGACTTGTGATGTTTTTCCATCCAATCAGATAATTCTGCTATTGGCAGATTGACTGGTGGTTCGCTAACTATCTCTTGATGAAGTTGCGGCGGAAAATCGCTGGAATTAATATATTGGGTCAATTTCCTCCACTTTTCCCACTGTTCTTGGGGATAAGGAAAGAGTGCTGTTCCCATAGAACCGTTGATGGCTAATTGTTGATAGGTAGCGACAGATTCGGAATTGTCATCCACAAACTGTTGTAAAGTATAGTCAAAAACTTTAACAACTACCTCATCTGGATGCAGATAGCACCAAAATCCTGGATGTGTTGCCTCAGCCTGAACGCTTACATAATGAACTCCAGGCGGAACCAAAGAAAACCCCCGAAAACCTCCTTTAAGCGGATATTTAAATAAGTCAATCTGAGCAGACAACTTCGGCACATCGCGCAAGACAATTGCAGTGAAAAGACTAGCCATTAAATCCCCCACATCTGACGAGCTAGTTCGACCAAACCAGCAAATTTGTCTTCTGCTTGTTCAATATTTTGTTGCATTTCCGCCCCTACAGAATTATTGCTATCTGCTTTTGGTCGTTGAATTTCATCAAGATTAGGTTGTTCCTCGACTTTACTCTTCTCGGCTGCTTTTTTCGCTTCCTGGTTATTTTGATAGGTTTTTTCAACATCTACCCCAAACTGAAGGATCAGATTGCGGAAACCGGATACGCTATCTGCCATTACTCCAGCAACCGGATTGAGCCTACTCTGTTGCGTTTCACTATTTGCGCCTTCATCCTTGAGCGCGATCGCGATGCTACCTACCTCCGACAAACGATTAAACCAATTCACTGTAGAAGAACCTACTAAAGGAGCAGCAGATTTGAGCATACGGTCTATATATTTACCAGCTTTATATGCAGCTTTCCAAATTTCTGCTTCACTGTACTCGTGCAATACCTTAAGCGTGTCTCCTACTTGTTCTCGGAAGGAATGGAGATATTCTTCGTCAGATAATTGAAGTTCGACCTTATCAAATCCTTTATCTTTTTTAATGCTGTTGCCAATCTGCTGACCAATTACGGAGAAGTGAACTGCACCCTGAGTAAAATAGGCTTCATTGGCATAAACAATCGAGTGTGAGAGTGCTGTTTTAAGACGCACGGAGTATTGATCAATTTCTTTCTGAAGAGCTATAGTATTTTTGCTTTTGCTAGAATCTTTAAGGTCTTGCAAATACAGACGAATTGCTGCAACTTCATCCAGTTGTTCCTGGTAAATTAGGTTAGCTGCTGCCATCTTCTTCGTATCAGCAGCTTGATGCTCGGAGAGATACCGTTTACCAGCTTCGAGATTCTTCCGCAGGGTGACATAAACCTCATCGGTGCTGGTGTTGATTTGGAGAATCTTCTCCTGAAGTAAACACTGATACTCGTTGTAGTAACCTTCAGCTTCTGCAAATCGTGTGCGGAGTTTTTGTTGCTTATGGTATGTTTCTACGTCCATCCCTTCTTGGTACTGAGCGCCTTCGTCGTATGGCTTTAAGCTATCTCCTACAATAGAGGTTTGATATTGTTCCCATTCTCCTTGTGTCATGTGGATTCGCATCTTTAAGATCGACCACATATCTTGATCGGCAGCAAACTTAGTAAAGACATCACCTTTTAGCTCGACTTCCTGTTGCGGAATAATTTTTGCGGTATTCTCGTTTTCGTTCTTATCAAGCGTGAATGGCCTCTTTTCCATGAAGTCTTGAGCATAGACGTTGACATCAAAGACTGTGCCAGGTTCGTTAGGCCATTTGAGTTCTGTCTTGAACAGTTGATTGAACAGCGTGACGGCTGCGATTGAGCCTGCACCTTTGAGATTGACATCAATGTCTGAAGTTAGTGTCTCGCTACCTGCACTCGACCACTTCAGTCGATCTTCCGGTTCTAAGTTCTCGAATTCACCAGTTGCGAGTTCATTATCTCGTATATGTGTTAGAAGCTTGTTAGTCTCCGTCTGACGCAGTTTGATGAAACTCTCCAGCATTAGCTTTTTGAACCAAGGCTGCTTTCTCGAAATCTCTGCTTTCTCCTTGCCTTTCCATTTACCCTCTACCAAGTAATCTCTCACAAGAAACCAGTTTGAGTAGAAATCATTTTTTAATATTTGTTTGGCTTTTTCCTGACTAATAGTGTCAACGTCCTGCTCGCTATTCACCGCGTTCCAAAGGTCATCCGGCGTGCGCTGAATTAACCTACCTTGCACTGCTCCGGATAGCGTACCGCCACTCTGCTGTACCACATGAGTTAACTCGTGGGCAATTAACTCTTGTCCCTCCCGATTTCCAGGTTCGTAAGCTCCCTGACGAAAGAAGATATCTTGTCCTGTGGTAAAAGCTTTCGCCTGAATTGATTGGTTGAGCTGGTCAGATTGAGAATTGGTGTGGACTTTAACGCTACTAAAATCAGCCCCAAACGCCCCTTCCATCGGTACACGGATGCTATCTGCCAGTGGCTGTCCGCTACCCCGCGCCCCTTGAATGGAGGCTTCCACATCTTGCGTAACCGTTCCTCCGTTGGCTTGCAGACGCTGCACCATTGGCTTCATCTGAAGTTCGTCTTCCTCAGGAGGCATCTCTTGCCGCTGGACTGGGTTACTCTGACCTGACGACTGAGGAGAGGGCGCATTTATCTGCTGCACTATCTGCGCTGCCATCTGGTCAGCTTCCTGCTCGTATTTATCTCCTGGCTGCCCTATCGTAAGCTTCGCCTGAACCGACAGTTTTTCCTCGCCTTCGTCTTCCAACTCTTCCTGACGCTGGATAGCCTCCGCCCCGGCTGACATCTGGATATTGTCTTCAACAGTGGACTCAGACTCAGATTGTAGTGCTTCTGCCCGCTCCTGCATTGGCTCAGCCGAATTCAAACTTCTCATCAGAGGATGAACGTAGTCTGCTGGCAAGGGGGTGTAGCTGGGCATTTGCGACTCTGACTGATGCTCGTCAACAGGTTGTTTTGCCTGCACGGTCATTGGAGGTGGGGCAAAGCGAGAGGCTTTCGCCTGGGTTTGCGGAGTCCAAGAGGAAGATTTTTGCACTCTTTTGTAGGTCATATTGAGCCTCTCGTGCCAGCGTGGGAAATTTTTAAGCCTTTAGATCATATCTTTGCTTAAATCGTCAAGGATGGATGGGAATAAATTTTAATAAAATAGATACTCCTCTAGATAGATAAAATCTGTAAATTAGGCGATTTCGGGTAAAGGTGGAAAAATCAATGGATATAGCAGCCACTTCTAACTGGCACAAAGCCAACCCTCACTATCTGATGACCGCAGTGGCAGGGATACATCGAGCATTAGAGACCTAATAGTTACAGTTTCTTTCCATCTTTCCCGGAGAATTACTGAGAAGTATGAAAAAATAAAAATCGTAAATTTGCTGTTGTGCTTTGATAGCCAAGCTGGTTCTAAAAGCCTTTTTCCTTTATCCCGAAACTTTAGCCAAACGACTAAAGTCGCGACTATACAAACAAAGCCTGCCTACGCAGGCTGCTATGAAAAGGAGCGGAACCACACAAACAAAGCTTGCCTACGCGGGCTTTCATGAAAAGGGGCTTAGAATAACCAAATTTGCTACAAAATAAATTAATTAATGATTTTTTAAGCTTAAATACTTAACTTTACGATTTGAATTTGCCACTAAATATATTCATCAATCCAGAGAAATTTGAAGGCGTTTAGTTCTAGAGGATAAATCCGTAATTTCCTCATGGCGGTTTGAAGTCAGAAAACTAATGAATATCACAACCACCGACCGCTGGTATAAAAGCAATTCCCACTATCTGATGACCGCAGTAGCGGGAGTGCATCGGAGATTAGAGCAGTACATCGATCGCCAGCAGAATCGAGCCGTTGAAGCAGTTGCGGACGACCAATCAATAGAAGCGATCGCTGCCTCTATGTCAGCCCCCCCAGCATTAGAGCAACTCTGCACTACCTTTAACCTGTCCCCCTTCGAGCGCAATATTCTGCTGTTGTGCGTCGGTATGGCAATTTTTCCTAATTTCTCAGCCCTCTGCGCTAACGCTCAAGGAAATCGGGAAATGGCTTATCCGACCTTTGGTTTAGCTTTGGAAGTGTTTCCCCAAAGTCATTGGAGTGCTTTTACCCCCCAAGCACCTCTGCGTCACTGGCAATTACTGCAAGTCGGTACAGGTCAAGTCATTACCTTCTGTTCTTTGCAGATTGATGAGAGCGTGCTGCACTATCTCTTTGGCGAACCGTATCAGGACGATCGCCTGATGAGTCTAATTCAGCCCTTGCCTGTAGAAGCGTATTGCAATACACCCCTACAACCGTCCCACCAGCAGTTAGCAGACAGGCTAGCAGCTATCTTGTCTGAAGCGGGAAATTCTTCTACTTTCTCTATCCCGCAACTGTGTGGTTTAGACGTAGGCGACAAATGGGCAATCGCTGTCGCTGCCTGCGCCCTCATGGGGCATCCCTTAAAACTCATATCCGCCCATCGCTTACCAACCGATCCGGACGACCTGATTCATCTGTTCCGACGCTGGGAACGCGAAGTCGCTTTGACAGGTAGTGTTCTGTTGCTGGATTGCGATCGCTTCAATGCGGGTGATTCAGTCCGAGCAACCTCAATTTTGCAGCTCATTCAAGACACCACCACCCCACTAATGATTACTACAGAAGAACGGCTGCATTCGCCACAACGCCCCCTAATTACCTTCGACGTTCCCAAACTTACCCGCAGCGAACAACTTGCTCTCTGGAAAACTAATCTCGGCTCAGTCGCCACTGAATTAAACGGACACGTAGAGGAGCTAGTCTCTCAATTTAACCTCAGCACTCCCGCCATTCAATCTGCCTGCGAACAATTAAAAATTAAAAGTGAACAATTAGAAATTGAAGTAGATTCTCCAATTCAAAATCAGTTATGGGATTTCTGTCGCGTCCAAGCACGTCCACGCTTAGATGATTTAGCTCAACGCATTGATTCAACTTCTACTTGGGACGACTTGGTGCTGCCAGAAGCACAACGCCAGATTCTGCGTGATATCTCCGCTCATCTTCGGCAACGCGCTAAAGTTTACGAAGTCTGGGGATTTGCTGGTAAGAGCAATCGGGGTTTAGGTATCAGCGCCTTATTTGCAGGGGCTTCCGGTACAGGTAAAACAATGGCAGCAGATGTACTGGCCAAGGAATTGCGGTTAGACCTGTATCGCATCGACTTGAGTGCAGTCGTTAGCAAATATATTGGAGAAACCGAAAAGAACTTGCGGCGGATATTTGATACTGCTGAAGCAGGCGGTGCTATTTTGCTATTCGATGAAGCTGACGCCTTATTTGGGAAACGCACTGAGGTGAAAGATAGCCACGACCGCCACGCTAATGTCGAAGTTAGCTATTTGCTACAGCGCATGGAAGCTTATCAGGGTTTGGCGATTTTGACGACTAACTTGAAAGGTTCGTTAGACCAAGCTTTCCTACGCCGCATCCGATTTATTGTGCAGTTTCCCTTCCCCGATGCCAGCCAACGGGCGGAAATTTGGCAGCGTATCTTCCCCAAAAAGACCCCGACTGAAGGGCTAGATATGAGCAAGCTAGCAAAGCTGAATGTAGCGGGAGGAAATATCCGCAATATTTCCTTGAATGCCGCTTTTCTAGCAGCCAATGCCGGAGAGCCGGTGATGATGAAACATATTCTACAAGCGACCAAAAGTGAATATGTCAAGTTAGAGCGATCGCTCACTGATGTAGAAATTAAAGGTTGGCTCTGATCTGTTTAAGTTGAAGTGCCGATTCCTTACAGGTAGGAATGTCGATTATGAATTTAGAAACCTGAGTTAAATCGGGACTCCAACGAGAGTGCTGGGAGAAGGTCAATGACTCAACCAAGCGATCGCACCTCGAATCCAATCTTCTGCATTCGTGCTTTTCGCTAACAGGGCATCTTGTCTGACAACTGCGATCGCCTGCGATACTTCACTATTGCTATATCCCAAAGCCAGTAGCGTCATCTCCACATCTTCTAAAATCGCGGCGGAAGGGCCAGTAGTCGTGCTAGTCACCCCTGCCGAGTGACGCCATTCTGCCAGTTTAGTTTTCAGTTCCAGCGCCAGACGTTCGGCGGTTTTGCTACCAATGCCAGGAGTTTTCGCTAAGGTGCGAGTGTTGCCTGTAACGATTGCTTGAACTAAATCTGATAGCCCTAAGGTGTCTAAGAGGGCGATCGCGCCTCTGGCACCAATCCCGCTGACGCTGACGAGGGCGCGAAATAAATCTCGCTCCGCAGCGGAGCCAAAGCCATATAGGAGGACTTGATCTTCTCGAACTTGTTGGTGTGTAAAAACTTGCACCATTTCTCCCGCCGCCGGTAGCTCAGCCTCCAGGCGCGGCGGGATATGCAGTTCGTACCCAATCTGATTGACTTCCAGAATCAGGATGACGCGATTGGCGGTACTTTTCTGGATGCCAGCTACCGTCCCTTTGAGATAGCCGATCATGCAAAGATGTTGAGGATGTAGGATAAGTTCATTCTAAAAAGCCGAAATGCTTCAGACCTTCTAGAATACCTCCAGCGCAATCCGCTTTTGCTAAATAGCGATTAATCGAAGGATTGGCGTAATGCCACTTTAGTAGTTCTGGCTGGGCATTCCCGACAATAATTCCCCGTTCCTCACCGGACTGAAAGAAAGCTACATCGTTGCCAGAATCACCACAAACAACGGTTTGTTCGGGAGGCATCTGAAATTGCTGTCGCAGAAACGTGGTTGCAGTTCCTTTATTGCCTCCGCGAGGTAGGATGTCCAAGTCTTTGCCACTGCTATAGACCAACTTGACATCTAGCTTGCGTTCTTCCAACAAATCTTCTAGCTGAGGAAGAACTTCAACGGCGGCTTCCTCGGCGAGGAAGTAGCTAACTTTAAAGGGGCGTTGTTCGGATGGCGGTTGGGGAACCAGGTCAGAAAAATGAGCGGTTGTGGCGACGATCAAATCGCGATCCCAGTTGTGAGAAAGTTGCTCTACCCAAGCTGGATCTGGTGTAT
This sequence comes from Trichocoleus sp. Lan, assembly GCF_039961855.1. NCBI lineage: Bacteria > Bacillati > Cyanobacteriota > Cyanophyceae > Leptolyngbyales > Trichocoleusaceae > Trichocoleus > Trichocoleus sp. Lan. Next base: position 200,058 of record NZ_JAMPKA010000002.1, read on the forward strand.
CGCTGCCATCTCGGTAAATTTCCGTCCCAACAGAGAGAACGAGGACATCGGGTTCTAATAGCTCCTGTTCGGTCTTCAGTTCTTGGTAGAGGACGGGGGAACGACCTGTTACATAAACAATCTTTGTCCCGTATTGTTGCCGATGCTGGCTCAGGTGGCGCTTGAGTTCTTCTAGAGCCTCGTCATCGCCTACTAAGGTATTGTCTAAATCGGTCAAGAAGAGAAATGGCTTCACGTTGCTCATTGCTTGGGATTTGGCTACTGGATTATTTTCCTATATGGGAGTTCATTAGGGGGATAGAGAGCGATCGCTTCCCATCACTCCTTAGCGACAATTGAAGATAAAAAAAACCTGGGAGCGTTTTGATAACTCCCAGGCGGATTACTTGAGGTGACATGATGACGAGAATGGGAGGGAATTAATTCTAGATCAGACCCCAGAAGTGCAGGAAGCCTTGACCTGAGAAGATTTCAATCAGCGCAGCGGCTAAAAAGCCAATCATCGCTAGACGCCCGTTCCAAATTTCTGCTTGAGGAGTGAAGCCGTATCTCCAAGCGTTACGATCGTCCATGACGGGAGTGGTTACTTTCTGTGTCTCTTGCATGGTGGGAACTCCGGGTTTATCGCTACGTTTGTTAAGCAATGTTTAGCTTATGTAACTAAATGTAACGATAAGAAGCTAGGGTGGTCTCTATCTGAGGTTAGAGCTATGAGCGATCGCACCGAAAGCTTGAACCGAAAGCTTGAGAGGAATCGCGCGATCGCGTTTTCGCTTTCACTATCTTTCTTTATCACCTGAGAAAAACTGATTCTGCTCAATTCAAGCAATTCTGTATTGAAGTGGATACGCGACAAGTCCGTTCACCCGCAGAATTGCCTTCAGAAATCCCTCTAATTCCTCTCCCCCATGACATTTTTCCGCAAAGCCACGTCCTGGTTGCCTCAGCTAAATTCCCAAGTTTGGATTCTTGCCGCTGGTCGATTCTTATCCGGGATTGGCACTGGGTTTACTTTGTTTTACGCCCCGATTTTTTTTGTCAATCAAGTGGGACTCTCCGCCACGCAAGTCGGGATTGGCTTAGGCAGCGCCTCCATTTCTGGCGTAGTTGGGCGTATTTTGGGCGGTTCGTTTGCAGATTCGCAGTTTTGGGGACGCAGACGCACCCTGTTACTCTCAGCAGCGGTTTCGGCAGTTGCTTCCGTAGTCTTGGCGATTAGCAACAATTTTCACATTTTCGTGGTTGGTAACTTGCTGATGGGCATGGGCATCGGTTTATATTGGCCTGCCACAGAAGCCGTAGTAGCAGATTTGACAGAGGGAGAGCAGCGCAATGAAGCTTATGCCCTAACGCGACTGGCAGACAATTTGGGGATGGGCATCGGAATTGTATTGGGAGGTGTATTAATTGGCACCACGGGGGCTTATCGAGAGCTATTTGTGCTTGATGCGATTTCATTTGTGGTGTTCTTTGGGGTCGTCTATGCAGCGATCGCAGAAACTTACAAACCAGGAGAACGCCAACAACAAGCATTTAGCAGTTGGGCAACGGCACTGCGCGATCGCAGTCTGTTGATTTTTTGCTTAGTGAACATCATCTTCACCACCTATATCTCGCAAACCCAAAGTACAATGCCCCTGTACTTCAGCAATTTCTTGCGTATAGAAGAATCTGGAAAAGGATTTTCCCCCACAACCATTAGTGCTTTATTTACCTGGCACCTTGTCTTAGCCATTCTCTTACAGCTGCCAGTTGTCAGAATATTTAAACGTTTGAGCCATCCCTACGCCTTGTGCATTTCCGCCCTATTTTGGGGATTAGGATTTAGCTTAATTTGGTTTACAGGAGTAGCAGCATCAAGTCAGTTATTGTGGGCAATTTTAGCAATGGGAGTTTTTGCGATCGCCCTTGTCTCCTACACTCCCTCAGCATCTTCTCTGATTACAGTCTTAGCCCCCGAATCTCAACGTGGCGTATATTTTTCAATCAATTCTCTTTGTTGGGCAATCGGCTATTTCATTGGCCCTACAGTGGGTGGTTGGGCATTAGATCAACCGCCAGTGGTGGCGGATGGTTTGTGGCTAGGTTTCGCATTCAGCGTAGCCATCACCATTGCCATTTTGCAGTACCTGAATCGAATTTTGTCTCGCTAATAGAAAGCCGCCTTAGAATGCTATTTTTCATAAAACTTTAACCCTTATGTCAGCATAATCAAAATTATCAATAGGAGATTACTGATACTAAATGTAGTTGGGAAAAACCAGCGAGAATTGTTTTGAACCATGAATCCTTTTTTTTCTTTTCCTGTTGTACTCAGGTAATGTACCAGGATTACTATAAAGAGAGATAGGAACACAAAGACATAACACAAAAAAATGAATCCATCTATAAACGTTAAATATGCCACCCGTGGCAAGGCATCATTCACTGTAAAGCTAAATGCAATTACAGAAAGCATACTTGTAATGCTTATCGACACCTGTGTGCCAAATTCTTTTGGTTCAATCCAAAATACCATCCACGAAATGATTGTTAGTAGTAACAGTGGAATACCTACTTTCCAGATATAAAAGCCATAGTTTCGTTTAATATTAATTTCAAATATCAATCGAGAATAGTAAGTGTTTTCAGGCTCAAACTTTTTCTGTTCTACTCGTGTGGTTACTCCTTGAATGTCCCATTCTGCCAAGGAAACGTAGCTGTCTTTACTGAGTCCACTTAACGAATTCTGTGAAACTAATTTCACTTTGTTGATATCATATTTAAAAGATTCAAGTAGAATATTGACTTTTTGAGAATCGAATGGGAATCTTTTTAAATCTAACCCAGAGGACAAATTTATTTTAAAAGTTTCTTGATAATGAACGGTGCCATTTGTTTCTACACGAACATCATTGTTAGTTTGTTCGCGAAATTCTTTAGAGTTAATAATTTCTAGACCGGGTTGCCAGATATCTTCAATATTATAATATTTTGTGTTTTCTTCATCCTTTTTTGGTTTAAATGCCAAGCGTGGATCTTTCCAAGTAGCAAATAGGTAGCCAACTATCTCAGAACTTTCATTTGCTTGATCGATATTAGCGAAGTTAGTAATATAAATACCAATTGAGACTTCAGTCGGCTTTTTTTGATTAGGCGGTGTTTTTAGTAACTCAGGTGCAGTTTCCAGATTATTTGAGGAATCCTGCGCTTTAACCTGGGGAGAATGTACAAGTAGCAAAAGATAGGTGAAGGCTAAGAAACTTGTGAATCGTTTAATCCGGTTACACTTTTTATTCATCAATCGCCACTTGTGGTAGTTTTGCGGGAATATCTCATTTTTGCAGAAAACTACACTTCTACAATTCAACTAAAGTCGAAGCGAACCGAAGGTCGTCCTTTGAGGACATCGCCCTTGTTTACCGCACATTCTTTATGCTCGTGAAATAATCTATTTTGACAGTACCTATTGCAGTAAACAAGCAAAACGCTTTGAGATAGATTTGCTTGTTGCTAGTTCTGTGAACAATCGTTGTTTTTGCGCCAACAATGGCTAGGCTAGATCGGTCGCCAATCAATTATCGACGGCGTTCCTGCAACTTGCGATAAACATCTCTAACATCAACATGATGGTGAGCTAAAGCAACCAGGGTGTGATAGAACAAATCAGCAACCTCACCCGCGATCGCGTCCTTGTCGTCATCCTTGCAAGCCATCACCACTTCAGCAGATTCTTCGCCAACTTTTTTCAAAATCTTGTTATCTCCACCGGCAAATAGCTTGCTGGTGTAAGAACTTTCGCTAGGATTATCTCGGCGATCGCAAATCGTCGCAAACAAATCCGACAAGGTATCTGCGGGAGGCGGCGCTTTTTCCCCATCTACTTGATGAAAACAGCTGCGTTCTCCGGTGTGACAGGCAATTTCTCCCACCTGTTCCACAGTAACCAGCAGCGCATCGCTATCGCAGTCATAACGGAGACTTCGCACATTTTGTAAATGCCCCGAAGTCGCACCTTTATGCCACAACTCCCCACGAGAACGGCTCCAATACCAAGCTTGTCCCGTTTCCAGCGTTTTCTGTAACGACTCCCGATTCATCCAAGCCATCATCAAGACCGTACCATCCAGATAATCTTGCGCGATCGCTGGCACCAGTCCCTGCTCGTTGTAGCGGATTCGATCGACAGGGATGGATTGGCTTAAAGCAGAGGGTTCAGCAGCTGGCATTTTCAGTACAAATGACTCACTTGTACAAGATATCACTCCTCACCACCAACTGCTCAGCACCCGTTCTAGATGCCTCAGATATTCTTCCGGGTTGTTCGCTAAAGTGAATAAGAGGTTGCAAGAAGCAGTTCCAGGCATTTGCCAAAGATGCTATTTAAGCTGGCTAACCAGGCTGGCTGATTGACTTCTGACAGCGTAAATGAGAACCTTGTGAGCCTTGAAGTCCTCTGTCTACCATCGAAGCTACCATTGAACCGTCGAACTGAATCGCTGAATCGAACTACCAAGTCGAATGCTACCCGATCGGAACTCCTAGGCTGCCTTCCAGAAACAAGAGCAAACACTCACAGGTAAATTCTGATTCGTTTGGTAGGACATGATTGGCATTACCCTCAGTAGGATAATTGAACAGCGTAATCTCTGCGATCGCAGCTTCCGCCTATCTTGAGGCAGAGATTTTATCATCAAAACGAGGAGATAACATTGATTACTTCTACAAATTTGAAAACCACCAAGTCAGAAGAAATATTCGCCGCTGCTCAACATTTGATGCCAGGAGGTGTCAGTTCACCAGTCCGGGCGTTTAAATCGGTGGGAGGACAACCCATCGTCTTTGACCACGTCAAAGGTGCCTATATCTGGGATGTCGATGGCAACCAATATATCGACTACGTTGGCACCTGGGGACCCGCGATTTGCGGTCATGCCCATCCAGAAGTGATTAGTGCCTTGCACGAAGCCCTGGAAAAAGGCACCAGCTTTGGTGCCCCCTCCGTGTTAGAAAATGTGCTGGCAGAGATGGTGATTGACGCCGTACCCAGCATTGAAATGGTGCGCTTTGTCAACTCCGGAACCGAGGCGTGCATGGCAGTTCTGCGCCTGATGCGAGCTTTCACCGGACGCGACAAGTTAATTAAATTTGAAGGCTGCTATCACGGTCACGCCGATATGTTCCTGGTGAAAGCTGGCTCCGGCGTCGCTACCCTCGGCTTGCCGGATTCTCCAGGCGTTCCCAAGACGACAACCAGCAACACGCTCACCGCCCCCTACAATGACCTGGAAGCCGTCAAAGCTTTATTTGACGCAAACCCCGACCAGATTGCTGGGGTGATTCTAGAGCCAGTGGTGGGCAATGCTGGCTTTATTACGCCGGACGCGGGTTTCCTGGAAGGCTTGCGAATGATTACGCAAGAAAATGGCGCGTTACTCGTATTTGACGAAGTCATGACCGGATTCCGGATTGCCTACGGTGGGGCACAGGAGAGATTTGGCATCACGCCTGACTTGACAACGCTGGGTAAAGTAATCGGCGGTGGCTTGCCGGTGGGTGCTTACGGTGGACGCCGCGATATTATGTCGATGATTGCTCCAGCCGGGCCAGTGTATCAAGCCGGGACGCTTTCGGGGAATCCTCTGGCGATGACTGCCGGAATCAAAACGCTGGAATTGCTGCGAAAACCAGGCAGCTACGAGCAGTTAGACAAGATGACAAAGAAGCTCAGTGATGGCTTGCTGCAAATTGCTAAGGAAACAGGTCATGCGGCTTGCGGCGGTAGCATTAGCGCGATGTTTGGCTTGTTCTTCACTCAAGGGCCAGTCCATAACTACGAAGATGCTAAAAAGTCTGACTCGAACAAGTTTAGCCGCTTCCATCGCGGAATGTTAGAGCGGGGTGTGTATCTGGCACCTTCTCAGTTTGAGGCTGGATTTACTTCTCTGGCGCACACAGATGAAGATATTGACCGCACTTTGGCAGCAGCGAGAGAAGTAATGTCTGGGCTGTAAGTTAGTCTCGCTACGCTTTTATCCCGCCAGGAACTTAAGTTCCTGGCTAATCGCTCAAGCCCGTTTTAACGGACTGGGAAAATTAAATTTGAGTTGGATAAACCTGAATTTTGCGATTAGCCAGGAACTTGATTTTCATCAGCCATGCACGTTAGCGCTATATAGAGCGCCAGGGAAAAGTAAGCGCAGAGATCCAAGACTTAATAAATGAATTAGGATTGCTATCTAGACAGTAATTTAAAACGCGAGAAAACCTAATGTCTGCATAGTTTACGCTATCGCTTATCCATCTAAAAATACTTAATTCTGCCTACTTATAGGCGATCTAAATTGAGATAGAATACGAGACCACCCTCAGGTGCGTGGATAATTTGTTCAATAGCGACGGGTAAATCTTCGGGTTGATAAAAAGCTGGGATTTTCTCAAATTTTTCTTCTGATACTTCTAATATTTTAGGCATTTCAGAGACGGGAATGCCTAATTTTTCTTTTTGCTTGATGGTGCAAACAATTAGATAGTGGTAGTCTGTTTCGTGGGATTTTAGAAATAGCGCTGATAGATCGATAAGCGCGATCGCTTCCTGTTCGTATTCCATTAACCGGCGACCGTTGATTAGGGCAGCGTGGGGTGTAAAGGCTTTGAGAACGCGCTGAACTCGGTCAATTGCGATCGCGTACTGTTCGCTTCCCATCTGAAACGAAACCAGTTTTCGCTTGGAAACACGAGTTGAGACGAGAGCTTTAGTCCGAAATCGGCGATTCATAAGTTCTTCAATGTTTAATTAATTTAGCGATCGCTTCTAATAACTGAACTTCGTTGTAAGGTTTAGTAAAGTATTGAATCGCTCCTAACTCTAATGCCATCTGACGGTGTTTGAACCCACTCCGGGAAGTCAACATGGCAACGGGAATCGAGGCAAATTGAGGCTGGGATTTTAGATTTCGCAACAGTTCAAATCCGTCCATCCGGGGCATTTCAATATCGGCAATGATTAAATCGCAGTTTAAGCCTTCCTCTAATTTAGATAAAGCGTCTTGACCATCTTTGGCTTGCGCGACTCGGTAACGGGCGCGAATTAGCGTTAGCGAGAGTAACTGCCGAATCGTGTAAGAGTCATCGACGACCAAAATTTGGGGTTGAGAACTTCCTGTCGGGGCAAGGAGTGGCGTGCTATGTCGTGTCCCTAAATCTGATTTATTATCAACTGAAATTGTGGTGCCGCTTTGAGTATAAAATTGCCCGATTAGATCGTCCACATCTAAAATCGTTACGACCTGACCATCTCCCATAATCGTGCAACCAACAATCCCCCGAGGCTTTGAGAGGGGAAGCGGTAGGGCTTTTACCACGACTTCTTGTTGACCGATGAGACGTTCCACGACTACAGCGAGAACACCTTCACTGGAAGCTAAAACCATCACCGGGATATAGTCCTGGGCAATGGGGTCGGGAGAGGGGCCGTCGGGATGAGGGATACTATAGTGAAGTAATTCTTGCAAACGCACTAGGCGGATAAATTCTTCTCGCCACCACAACATGGTCTGCGTCCCAGCCATTTGAATCTGATGCCCTTGAATGTGGAGAATTTCCTCTACGGCGTCTAGAGGGATTGCTACCGTATTGCGATCTGCTTTAACCATTAAGGCGTCGCTGATCGATAGCATGAGTGGTAATTTCAGGATAAAGCTAGTACCTTTGCCCGGTCGTGAATCTACTTTGACCGTCCCCCGTACCTGCCGCAGATTGGTGCGAACCACATCCAGCCCCACCCCCCGACCAGAAAGTTCCGTGACCTCTCTGGTGGTGCTGAAACCAGGCCAGAAGAGGAATTCGTAGAGGTCGGCAATCGACAGTTCGTCAGCTTGTTCGGCTGCCACAAAGCCGCCTGCCACGACTTTGGCGCGGATGGCTTCCGGGTCAATTCCTCGTCCATCATCGGTAATGGTAATGATGGTTTGTCCGCCTTGGTGAAAGGCTTCAATTTCGATTTGACCGCTGGGGGGTTTCCCCAGGGCGAGGCGGGCTTGGGGAGTTTCGATGCCGTGATCGAAGGCATTTCGCACCAGATGCACTAGGGGGTCGCGCAGGGCGTCTAGCAGGCTTTCATCAATGGTGGTGTCTCGTCCCAGGAGGAGAAGATTGACTTCTTTGTTGTGCAGGCGACACAGATCCCGCAAAGCGCGAGGGAGGTGATCAACCGCCCGACTGAAGGGGACGACTCGCAGTTGCATGACACGCGATCGCAACTGGTCGGTAATGCGGCGGAGTTGATCGGTGCTGCGTTCAAATTTCACCGCGATTTCGTCAACTTTGGTTCCCGAAAGCGCGATCGCTTCGGTCGTTTCAATCACAGATTGAGCGGTAGAGTGAAATTCTGTATATTGATCTAATTCCAATAAGTCGAAAGTCGAGGGCAAAGATTTAGTAGAAGCAGTTGTGGTTTTTACGCGATCGCTTTTGCTATTTTCAGTGCTAAGGCGGTCATATTCTTCTCGGAGCTGCGTTCCAAATTGATTTAAAGCTACAATACTTTTCCGAATGCGCTTCGCTTCAGTGCGTAGTTGAGTTTCTTGTAGTTCCAAATTTGTCCGGTTAATCACTAATTCGCCCACCAAATTCACTAATTCGCTTAAGCGTTCTAGATCTACGCGAATCGTCGGGCGTTGCCAACCTGTGGGGGAAGAAACAGGTGAGGAGTGAGGGCTGAGTGAGGGCTGAGGGCTGAGTGAGGACTGAGGAGAGAGGACTGAGGACTGAGGACTGAGGACTGAGAGAGGACTGAGGGCTGAGGACTGAGGACTGAGTGAGGACTGAGGACTGAGGGCTGAGGCTGGTGTCGAGGAATCCTCAACTGGTAATTCTGGAGTGGAGAGTATTGGTTCCTCAGTCCTGAGTCCTGTCACCTCAGTCCTATTACTGAAGGGTGTCGAGGAATCATCAACTGGTGATTCTGGAGTGGAGAGTATTGGTTCCTCAGTCCTCAGTCCTTTTGGCTCAGTCCCATTCAAAGGCTGTATAGTAATGGCTTCTCCCTGCAATAGCTGAGTGCGGGCAGATTGCAAGTTTTGGGCAATTTCCCATCCCTGTTTTTGGAGGAGTTCTACACTCAGATGGGGGGTGTCAATCAAAGTTCTCAAATACTCAACAATTTGCCCAAATTCTGCCAGTTGCAGCATCCCAGCTACCCCTGAAAGTTGGTAATAAACTTGGTTAAGTGTCGCTATTGTTTGCTCTAAAGTTTCTAATTTAACTTGAGAAAGTTCCGTTTCCAAATGGTTAAAAACCGGAAGTAAATCTTGTTCAAAAATTCTTTTAATAGTTTGCAGGTTTGCCCGATTGTTAAGGCTAGAGCCATTACTGGAAGCAGCGGGCTTAGTATACTGATTTTCTAGCTGGGCTAGAATTTGGGCGATCGCTTCCACTTCAGCTACAGAGGTTGCCTGCATTGTTGCTCTATTATCCTTGCCTTCCGGCTGACAGACTTGGTTGGCGATGGTTCTCAGGAGATCGACCCCTTGCAGCAAAGCGGTAATCGTCGTTGGATTGATTTGGGATAAATCAGCGCGATCGCGTAGAATTGCAAAGCTATCTTCCAGGCAATGAGCCGCTGTTGATAAGGTTTCAAAACCAAACATCAAAGCCGAACCTTTTATCGAGTGGGCAGCTCGAAATAGGTTTTGAACGGCTTGCGATCGCGCTTCAACTTCACTGCTGCTTTCTATCAATAAAAGATTGGCTTCTAGGGATTGCAGGAATTCTTGAGTTTCAGTTACAAAGATACCGATTAGCTCATTGAAATCATCCGAATTCATACTTTTTTCCTTTAAATAAGTCAGCCTTTAGACGTGACTTTGGATTTTATTTAATTCATCCCCATCTTTGTGACAATGCTACCTATCAAATATGCTAATTATTGCTTAATTGTTAGTTAAAAAACTTGCCTGGTGTAAACATAAATCGGAATGGTATTAAATAAAAAAAAGAAGTTATTAATTTTAATTACTCCATTTGATTTGTCTGGCATTTTTCTGTTTCCCTCCGGCACCCCTCGCCAAAAAGCGATAAGGGGTGCTGGAGTGAGGTTCTGAATCCTTGACTGCTTATTGCGAGCGGAAGTTTGTCACTGAACTTTGGAGTTTATTCACGACAACAGCTAACCCACCAAGTGAATTCGTTACGTCTTCAGCTTTTTGGGCAGTGTTGGTAGAAATAGCGTTCACCTGCTTCACGCTGCCTGCAATTTCTTCTGCCGAAATTGTCTGTTTTTGAGCAGCACGAGTAATGTTTTGTACCAAAGCATTAATTTCGCGGCTGACTTCAATAATCGCAATCAGATTCGTCTTGGCAGCTGCGGCAATGTGCGTTCCTTCAACAACTTGTTGAGTACCGGATTCCATTGCCCTCATCACCCGACTAATTTCATCTTGAATTGTCTTCACAATCTCCGATATTTCTTCGGTTGCTGAGGCAGACCGTTCTGCGAGCTTACGAACTTCCTCCGCTACGACTGCGAAGCCTTGCCCTTGTTCTCCGGCGCGTGCTGCCTCAATTGTGGCATTCAATGCCAGCAAGTTTGTTTGAGAAGCAATTTGAGAAATAGATGTTACAATTTTGCCAATTTGTTGCGACCCTTCGCCTAGACGTTTCATCATTTTTGAAGTTTCGGCAATCGTTTGGCGGAGTTCGTTAATTCCATCAACTGTGCGGTCTACAGCTTGTCCTCCCATTTCCGCTGTGGTAGCGGCTTGCTGTGCCACTTGTTCGGCTCGTTTTGCAGCATCTGAAACATCTTTAATCGAGTTGAGCATCCGCTCAATTTGTTTTAAGGTGGACTCAATTTGCAAGGCTTGGGTGCGAGCTTGCTGTGCTAGTTCGTTAGTATTACCAATCGATGCAGTTGTGGCTTGATTGGCTTGGGCCGCTGCATCTTGGATATTAATGACTACTTTCCGTAAAGAGGTGACAAGGTAGTTGAAAGAGTCTGCTAATGCTCCTAAGATGTCATTGGTGACTTGAGCTTTAACCGTTAAATCTCCCTTGGCTGCACCCTTAATTTCACCCAAAAGCTTGACGACTTGTTGAGTTAGAGAATCTGCCTCGATTTTTCGCTCTTCTGCTAATTTGATAAGTCTATCAGCCGCTTCTTTTTGCTGGGTAATGTCGAAGCGAATCCCGATATATTTGATGATATTGCCATTAGTGTCAAAGATTGGGGACACTGTAGTGTCAACCCAATACAAAGAACCATCTTTGCGCTTATTTTTGATTTCTCCTTTCCACACACCGCCCCGATAAACCGTAGCCCAAAAGTCTTGGAAAAAGGATTTCGGGTGGTAGCCAGAGTTAACGATGCGATGGTTTTGCCCCATTAGTTCTTCCTGGGTGTATCCAGAGATTTGGCAGAACCGCTCGTTAGCATAGGTAATGGTTCCTTTTAAGTCGGTTTCGCTGACAATCGCCGATTCATCAAGGGCATTTTGCCGGTTTTTCAGTTCTTGCAGCAGGCGTTCCTGCTCCTTGGCAAGTTGTTGTAGACGTTCTTGGGCTTGCTTGTCGCTGGTGATGTTGCGACAAACAATCGCCCCGCCTTTGAGGACACCGTTGTCGTCTTTCAGCGGTCTACCGTTAATTTTTGCCCACAAACCTTCTGGTATACCAGCATGACGGGTAAACATCTCTACGTCGTCAACAGCTTCGCCTCGGATTGCCTTTGTCATCGGTAAATCTGCGGTTGGGTAAACGGTCACGGTATCGGGCAAAAACAAGCCATACTGCGTTGACCATCGATCGGGGGGGACATCTCCTGAACCCAATCCAAACATTTTCTCCGCAGCGGGGTTGAACAGTAAAAACTTTCCGGTTTCATCGGCGACGATGACTGCCTCACCCATGCTGTTGAGGACTAATTGCAAGATACTGGTTTGCTGCCGAAGTTCAGCCGAGGAACGAGCCAAATCTGCTGCTGTTCTCTGTAAATCTGCTTCCGCTTGTTTGCGATCGCTAATGTCGGTGCAGACGCCAATCCACTCGCGGATACTACCATCTTCTGCCAAGACGGGAATCCCGCGAACCCAGAAGTATCCATAGCTGCCATCTGCGGCTCGGATACGATACTCAACCTGATAGAGACTTTTCGTTTCAAGGGCTTTAGACCAAATCTGGGCAGTGCGATCGCGATCTTCTGGATGCACGGCGTCCATCCATCCCCAGCCTTTCACTTGTTCCTTGCTTTGACCTGTAAGCGCTCTCCAAGCTGGCATATCAACCACTTGTCCTTGGGCGTCTGTCGCCCAGACTATCTGCGAGGTGGCGGCGATCAATGAGCGATACCTTTCCTCGTTCTGACGGATGGTTTCCTCAGCAGCTTTGCGCTCAGTAATGTCATTGTTGATTTCTAGGATTGCTTTGGGCTGACCGGATTCCTCCCGTTGCAATGTCCAGCGACTCGCTACAACGATCTGTGTCCCATCGCGCTTGGTGTGGATGAGTTCTCCTTCCCAACGTCCATCCCGCAGACACGCGGCTTTAATTTCCTCGACGGGTTGGGGAAAGATGGTTTTTAAAAATGCGTGGATGTATTGTCCTACTGTTTCTTCCTTTGTCCAGCCGTAGAGCCTTTCTGCGCCTTGATTCCAGTAAGCGATGCGATCGTCGAGATCCCGAAGCATTATGGTGTCATTGGCTAAATCCAGCATCTGCACCTGTTGCTGCAATGCTTCTTCTGTCCGCTTGCGATCGCTGATGTCGGTGGAAATCCCACAGAGGGCGTAAGTAGTTCCTGTCGAATTTCTTAAGAGAAACTTCGTGGAAAGGTAGGTGTGGAGTCCGTCATCTTGAGGTGCAACCTCTTCCATTTCTAAAGAAGTTCCGGTTTCAAGTACCTGGCGATCGTTGGCACCATAAGCATCAGCGATTTCTTTCGAGAAGAAATCGTAGTCAGTCTTGCCAATAACCTGCTCTTTGGTCGTGTGGAAGAGGCGTTCATACTGGCGATTAACCAGAATGTAACGACCTTCCAAGTCTTTGAGATAGATGACAGCGGTGTAATTGTCGATGATTGCCTCTAGGCGTTCTTGACTTTCCCTGAGTGCGGCTTCTGCCTGCTTGCTGGAGGTGATGTCACGGGCAATGCAGTACATCACTTGATTTTCAGCAGCCGCGTTCGCAGTCCACGCTAACCATCGGTAGGAGCCATCTTTACACCTGTAGCGATTTTCAAAATACAGTACTTGCGAACCAATAGTCAGTTTTTCGGCTTCGGCTAAGCTCTTGTCTCGGTCATCTGGATGGATAAACTCAATAAACGGTTGAGCCAAAAGTTCCTCGACCGCGAAACCCAAAATTCTTGTCCATGAAGGATTGAGGCGCTTAAAAGTGCCGTCAAATCCGATAATACACAGCAGGTCAAGAGAGAGAGTAAAGAAGCGATCGCGTTCTTGATTCGCTTCCGTTAATTCTGCCGTGCGCTCATCAATGCGTTGTTCGAGTTCTTGATTCAGGGTGCGAAGTTCCGTTTCTGCGCGCTGGCGTTTGATATCAATGCCATTCAGGTTTCGAGAATTCCACCAAATCAGAACGGCAAAAATAATAATATTCAAGATACCCAAAACCGAGATGGCGAGTTCAGTCTCCAAAGATTTCGCCCGATACCCGGCTAAGATTAACCAACCTAAAAGTGGCGGAATTCCAAGTACAGCCGGTGACATCTGCCGAGCCATCATCCCCCCCGCATTCTGGCTGGTGACAACTGCCATCACCCCTCGATCTGGACGAGCAAACAGGATGCCGGTACTCAGAAGCACAAATCCCACTGCTGCGTGCAATGCCATTTGGGTGTAAGAGCTAATCCCATAGAGGGATTTCACACCATAAAGGTAGCCCAGTACCCCCAGCAAGGCGACTGAGAATGCCGCTAAGCTAAGAATTTGAGCGGCTTGATAATTAATATAGGGGCCGAGAAACAGCAGTAGAGCCACCCCCAACATCAAAAAATTTAAGGCGGTATTGGGAGCCATCCGACCTGGGGAGGAGGTGCCAAAGGTATCTGACGCCTTAAACAGAAGTTGGTCAATGCCAAAATCCCACCCCAACACATACTGCATCAGTGTGAGCAACCCGACGAGCGCAACGATCCCGGCAAACCATTGTCCCAAGCGGCGCTTCGACTCGTCAGCGGGATAACGGTGCCACAACCACAACGATGTACCGCTGAGGATAAAACACACCGCTGCGTTTGCTTTCATCGTCACCAGACCTGGCAAGATGCTTTTCAGGATGGGAATGTTAAACATCCAACCTAGTAGTACCGCACAACCGATTGCAATGACTGCTATAGTGGCTTTTTTAGAAAAGGATTGAAGTGTCCCGATGAGGTCGGAAGACTGAGGCACCTCTATCGGCTGATATGAACTTTCCATCTTATGACTCCGGCAATCTATGATTTACCAGCGATCCGAATGCGCGATCGCTTCTACATCCACAATCATGAGTAAGCGTCCCTGACAGTCATATAAGCCTCGCAAAAAAGGAGCCAGTTCCTCACTCACCTCTGCTGCCGAGACAATTTGATCGGGATCGAGAGATAGCACACCCTCGACATGAGAAACTGCTAATCCCATCCGCATCGATGGGAGATTGATATCGCGCGGGTCGAGCGCTTCTACGACTAAAATCCGACTCCGAGCTTCGTGACTTTCCACAGGGTCGGCACCCATAAACCGACCAAAATCTGCTACTGCCAGAATTTCCCCTCGCAGATTGGTTAAACCCAATAAAAAAGGAAGCGTATTCGGAACAGCGGTAATGGTTTGATCGCCCAAAACCAGCACTTCTCTGACTGCCGTTAGTTCGACTGCAAACAGGCTCTTGTCTTGACCAAAGAGAACGAATTGGCGAGGCATAAACAATTAAAAATGTAAAATTAAAAATTATAATTATTGATTAATTTTTAATTTTTAATTTTTAATTCTTAGAGAAGGCGTCGTACCAGATTAATAAACTGTTTCGCCTCAAGTGGCTTACTTACATAAGCATCGGCTCCCAGCTCGATTCCCCAAGCTTTATCAATCTCTGTATTTTTTTGCGTACAAAACACGACAGGTAAGTGTTTGGTTTCCTCGTTCTCTCGTAACTCCCGCACCACTTCAAATCCGTTCATTCGTGGCATGACCACATCCAATATCACGAGGTCGGGTGGCTTCTCCTGGATGCGAGCGATCGCTTCCTCTCCATCACTCGCTCTCACCACTTCCATCCCCGCTTCTTGTAAAATTCGGCAAATCATCTCTAGTTCAGTCGGCACATCATCGACGACTAATACTCTCGACATCGCAACCCTCACAAGTATTTATTGTTAACTCGATTCTATCTGAGTCTATTCCCGCTCAAAAAGCCTCAGTATTTTCACCGAAACATCTTTTAATATTGTTCTCATTTACTGAAAAATAAACCTTGCCAAAGTTCGTTTCCGTCCCAAGAAATTTAGCTGTATTGTTAAATATTTGTTGCTTCAATCTACATCTTGCACCAGAGCCGGTTCAAATAGAATTCGCAGCGATGCAAACTAAGCTTTTCTGCACCAAATCACGTTAAATCAAGAGTTTAAAACCCGCATCTCATCTGGTTCTTGTATGCCTAGATGTGATTTGAATCACCGACTTAAAAATAATCCAAACTCGTAGTTAAATATCCCATCACATCTATTGAATGCTGAAAAATTAATTAAGTTATCAGCTTGATACCCTTAAAATTATAAAACACATAAATAAAATTGCAGGATTTCGCCAACCCTGATTTTCAAACTCCTTAATTCAAAGTAAAGTTTTTTAGACTTTCAAAAACAAACTTTACGATTTTCAAATAATTTTGATTCACTTTTTTGATGCAAATAAAAAGAAAGGCACTTTTTCTAAAAATTTTGATGCTTTACAGTTTGTGCAAAAGAGGCAGCAGGCTGCTTAAGCTGGCGATAAACTTTACCACTTTTGCTAGAAGAGGGAGTATGAGGAACGGGTAGCTGTCGCCAGAGGAGGACAGGGATACTGAGGACACCTAAAATCATCACCACTCCAGCCGTTATCCAGACAAACAGACGATTTGCCTGATAATCGCTACGCTCAATTTGCCAAAAAACCTGGTTGTAGCGCCATGCAGCAAAGGCAATTAGGACAATGCCAGCAACCACCAGACTGATGCCAAGGCTCTGGGAACTGATGAACGAGTGAGAAGTGCTATTCTGAGCTGTGACGGCGGTTTGCAGTTGCTGTAGAAATAAACCAAAGCGAGCTAAAGCAAACCCAAATCCAATCAATGCAATTGAGGTACGCAACCAAGCCAGAAATGTCCGCTCATTGGCTTGATGCTCTCGCTGGCGGTCGATTTTTGGTTGTTTATCCATTTCTCCTCTGGCTCAGACATTAGCAGGTTCTAGTCTTAATTTCAGCAGCTTTCCCAATTTCAGAGGCTCCAGTATTTTTCTAAAAAAAGCAATATCCTATTGGACACGGGTAATCTTGATCCCCCAATTCGCAACCGCCTCATTTAATTGCTGCAATAAAGTTTGAGCGATTTCGCTTCTAGAATGAACCGCTTGCTCTAGCTTAATTCGACCAACTTCAGAGCGCAGGATAGAGATAACCAAGTTTTTTAACGCTATCTCAATATTTTCAACAGTGTAATAAGTGCGTTCTAAATTTAGGATGCGCCAATACACAATTGCATCGACTTCCAGGGACACATTATCTTTTGCGATCGCTGGCTGGCGCTCAATTTCCAAAACCTGTTCGCGGGTTGTATTCTGATAGACAATCGTATCGAGCCAAGGCAAGATAAAGTGGATACCTGGTTTCAGCGTTCGATGGTATCGACCCAAGCGCTCTACTAAGGCTTCATTACTTTGACGGATAATTTTGACAGAGTATCCCAGCACGTAACCAATGATGACTGCACCAAGAGCAGCAAGGAATAACTTCATCTGTATTGTCTTGCTGGGATATTTTCACAAAGCAATTGGGCTTTTATTTTCAGAATGATGTTAACTCAAGGGCACTGTTCACCTTAAGTTTTAACCACTCCAAAAATGCAGAGAATAACCAAAATTTTGCGTGTTTTTGCAAAACCTCCGCGTTCTTTGCGTTTAAAAACCGTTTAGCGATAGTTATTAAATTGCAAAGCAACCGGATAATCTTCCTGCTTCAAGCGTTGAATTACCAGTTGCAAGTCATCTTTGGATTTAGCAGAAACTCGCACGGCATCACCTTGAATTGAGGGTTGCACTTTTTTAATTTCGTCCCGAATTAGTTTGGTGATTTGTTTAGCGATTTCCTGGCTGAGTCCTTTACGCAGTTTGATTTCCTGCCGAATGCGACTACCACCCGCTGATTCAGGTTTGCCATAATCAAAGATTTTCAAGCTAAGGTTGCGCTTGGCAGATTTAATTTGCAGGATGGTATGAACAGCATCCAAGGTAAATTCGCTATCGGTGCTAATTGTAATAACGTCGTCGCCTAATTCGAGGGTAGTTTTAGTGTCTTTGAGGTCGAAGCGGCTTTTTATTTCCCGCTCAGTTTGGTCTACGGCATTGACCAATTCTTGCCGGTCAAAATCGCTGACAATATCAAAAGAGTATGTAGAAGCCATAAAGAATCGTTAGTGGTTAGCTAAATTGATATTAGAAAAATCGCTAAATGCTATTAGCAGAAAGTAGGCTGAGGGCAAATAAGGTGCCGCTGCTCAGGGTACCGATGCCGAACATTAGCGATCGCGCGATTGGGACATTGAGAATATAAAAAACGGAGTATAATGACCGGGCAACAACGAAGGCGATCGCTGCGATCGCTGCCAAGGGCGAATTTACACCTGTCACATAAGCCATCAGGGCTGCCGCCGCAAATATCATAAATGCTTCAAACGAGTTTTGGTGCGCCCAAGTAGCTCGTTGTCCGTAGGGAGGCAGCTTATCAAACATGGCTCGCGGAGCCGCCGTGTCATACCCCACAGTCACACGGGCGTAACCCACCACCAAAAAGGGGATATAAATCAGAACAGCGGCTGCGGCAATGCAGTCGAGCAGAATAGCAGATACTGGGATCATAGCTTTATTGTAGAGACGCCAGCGGTAGCGCTCTTAATGCATCGCGTCTTTTTAATCAAAGTAGAACAGAGTCACCACTTTGCGTTGTTCTTCCGCATCCTGACAAGTTTTGAGCAGGGTGTGGCTGTCGTGAAACGCAAAACAGATTAGCTGCTGACACCGAGAAACTATCTCTTGATTGCATAGAGCGCTGGCTTCAGCCAGCGATAAATTGTCGTTTTCGGGATTTTCTACCAAATGCATTACCTGTTCCAACTGCTCCCGCGATTCCCGTGGCTGACGCTCTAAGCTTTGGGGCAAAATTACAGTCAGCAGGCTAGAATCGGCTCGCATCGCCCCTCGGATGGCGGCAAAATTGGTTCCGGTAGCACCAGAGGTGATGAGTCGATTCCCGGTTAAAACCAAGGCATAGCTCATCATCTCAATGAGATTTTGATGGGTGATCGGAACGTGACGCGACCCCAGCAGGGCAATCCGTTTGGAACCTGTTTGCTGGATAGTCGCCAGTTCTTGCGCTAAGGCATCAAGCTTAGGAATGTCAATGGATTGGCTCAATGACGATTTCTGTCTGAACAACCTCGCTATTTTATCAGACCCGGATGACAACAGCGATGGAGTTTCTGCATCTTAGTTGCCGAGTTCTAAGTTCCATTGGTTAGCGAGAATTATTTGCACTTTTATAAAAAGCTATGCTACATTTATAAATCGTCGGACGGACGCATAGCTCAGTTGGTTAGAGCACCACGTTGACATCGTGGGGGTCACTGGTTCGAATCCAGTTGTGTCCATTATTTTTTTCGGTGCCGCTATAGGTCTGTCGATTGCCACATTATTTGACACTAATAACAAATTAGTGTCACTTTTAACGAACTACAGAGGTAAAGGCGATCGCATTTGAGCCGACAAGCGCAGCCAAAAAAACACCTTGGTAGCTGATAACCCTCTCGGTGGGAGCAAAACGCCCCTACAATCGGCTACCAAAGGATTATTCATGCGGCGCTTACCTTGGATAGCGCTCCACGATTCCCAAAACAGGCTTTACTTCCGACTCTGCAACCTTCGGAACTAAAAATCCTCCCGCATAAATCTGGGGATTCATGGCTGCAATTTGGGTATAAGATTGGCGAACCTGAGCATTCACTGCAACAGTTTTGACATCGTACATTTGCATACCCATATTCGGGTATACGCCAAGACCGATAATCAGCACCAGAAAGCAAGCAGCAATAAACACTTCACGAGGTCTGGCATCGATAAATGCTGCATCGATAGGTAAGCTACAGTTTGTACCAAAGCAAACCGGCTCCTGATTTCCCTGATTCTGCAAATCTACATCCGTAATGTCGCAGGTCGGTGCAATGTCGCAGGTCGGTACTTCACCAGAATTGTAAAACACCTGTCGCAGCATCGATAGCAGATAAATCGGCGTCAGGATAACACCCACGGCGGCTAGAAAGACGGTCACGGCGCGGAAAGTTGAGCTGTAGATATCGCTTGTCGTGACACCGACAAACACCGATAGTTCGCTAGCAAAGCCGCTCATTCCTGGTAGAGCCACTGATGCCATCACACCCATTGTAAACAGGGCAAACACAGTGGGCATTGCCTGAGCAATCCCGCCCATTTCTTTCATCGACATCGTGTGAGTGCGATCGTAAGTTACTCCGGCTAAAAAGAATAGTAATGATGCAATTAAACCGTGAGAAATCATTTGCAGCATTGCGCCGTTGATTCCCAAGTCGGTGAAGGACGCAATCCCCAACAGAACAAATCCCATGTGAGAAACCGACGAATAGGCGAGGCGACGCTTCATATTCGTCTGGGCAAAGGAGTTAAAGGCTCCGTAGATAATATTGACAACGCCCAGAATCGCTAAAACAGGTGCAAAGTAAACGTGTGCATCAGGCAGAAGTCCTAAATTGAGGCGAATCAACCCGTATCCGCCCATCTTTAGCAATACGCCTGCGAGTACCATTGATACGGGAGAGGATGCCTCGCCGTGTGCATCCGGTAGCCAGGTGTGCAGGGGGAAAACAGCTAATTTGACACCAAAGGCAACAAGCAATCCTGCATAAAGCAGCAGTTCTAAAGCCAGCGGGTAATCTTTTAAGCCGAGTTCGACCATATCAAAGGTTAGATTGTCACCGTAGAATGCCATTGCCAGACCAGCGACCAGAATAAAGATGGAAGCGGCGGCGGTATAGAGCAAGAACTTCATCGCGGCGTACTGACGCTTCTGACCACCCCAAATCGAGACGAGTAGGTAGACGGGAATTAGTTCGACTTCCCACATAATGAACAGCAGCAGCACGTCTTGGGCGACGAATACCCCAACCTGTGCGGAATACAGCACCAGCATCAGGAAATAGAAGAGGTGGGGTTTGAGATTGACTTGCCACGCCGCAAACATGGAGAGTGTTGTCACTAATCCTGCCAGAAGCACCAGCGGGGCTGAAACTCCATCGATGGAAACTGCCCAGTTCAAGCCTAAATGAGGCACCCAGGCATATTTCTCTACAAGCTGAAAAGTCGCGCTGCTTGGATCGTAATGCTTCCAAAAGACGTAGCACATCAATATAAAGTCTGCGATCCCCACGCCGAGTGCATACCAGCGCACTCGCGTGCCGTCTTTATCCGGCAGAAAAGGGATCAGCAGTGCAGCAACGAGTGGGAACAGGACAATCGCGCTAAGCCAAGGAAATTGATCCGCTATCATGGCAGTAGGAAAAAATACTTATTTCTGTATGTAATTATTTTATTAAACTTTGTAAACACTTGGTTATAAATTTTTCTTGTAGATCACTATAGACGGATCTATAGGTAGAGGTTAAGAACCTTAAGCGTATGGTAGACGGCGGCAGCAGATTCAAGGCGATCGCATTCTCTTCTCGTGGAGCCTAACTCGGAAGATGCGATCGCTTTCGTCCCATTCCAACACCACAAATTACTGATTTTGTCAACTGTATTGGATTGGCGCGATCGCATTTTGGCAGGATGAAAGGGTGCAATGGTGCTAGAGGCTCAGCATGAAAGTTCGGGAAGTGATTAAGCTAATAGAAGAAGATGGTTGGTATCTGGCAAGAACTAGGGGTAGCCATCGTCAGTTCAAGCATCCAACTAAGTCCGGTTTAGTCACAATTGCAGGGAAACCGTCTGACGAGCTAGCACCTGGCACGTTAAATAGCATAATGACGCAAGCTCAACTCAAGGAAGAGAAGGAAACAGGAGAACAAGAGTAATGCGCTATGCAATTGTGATTGAAAAGCTAGAGAGCAACTATTCAGCTTATGTTCCAGATTTACCGGGATGTGTGGCAACAGGCGCAACTCTTGAAGAGATGGAACAGCAGATAAAAGAAGCGATCGCGTTTCATTTGGATGGTTTGCGAGAAGAGGGTTTACCCATTCCCGAACCAACTACTCTATGTGAATATGTCGAAGCTTGCTGAGGGAACAGATAATCGTATGACAGTTAGCCAAGATGAACCTTTCAAGACTAATCCGTTAATTTTTCAACTTCTAACTGAGAGACTTCCTGGAAAAATCATTAAAAAATTTGGTATAGGACACTACAAGATAAAGCCCTTATTTACTAATCTTCCATTGACAGACGGAACAAAAGTTGAAGAGTTTGTTGCTTTTGCCCATGATGTAGAAGATAGGGAACTTATACCTTATAAGGATTATGTAACATTTAGTTGGCATAAACCTGGTGAACGAGCAACAGATAAAGACGGGCAACCTGGCGATCCAAAAGCGGTAGAGGTAAAAAAAGTAAGCCAAAAAGAGGCAGATGGATTAGCTGAAGAAATCCGAAAAAACATAGCAGATGAGCTGCGTGACGAGCTGGCAAAAGAACTGACAAAGCTGAAGCAAGAGCGAGAGAGTCTTGCTGAAAGAGAGAAAGAAGTCACTTTTAAGTTAAATTATTTAGAACCTTACGGAATTCAAATTCCACCTCAATCTGAAAATAGAAGCAGTGCAATAAATGAGGAAATTACCATCCCTGAGAATTTAGGGACAGAATGGGCAGAAATATTAAACCTTAATGGAATGTATGTTAATGAAAAAATTGCAAAAAGTTATTTACTGGCATTAATAACTGCATTATATTCAGGTCGTTTCATTCTCCTGAATGGTAGCGTAGGTGTCGGTAAAACTAGCATCGTCAAGCATTCAGCTAGATTACTTGGAGGTACATCTAAAATTATTCCTGTTCGTCCAGCTTGGCTCGATCCTTCGGACTTACTGGGCTTTTTCGATCCAATCAACGACATTTTTCGTCCTGCTACTTTTTTGACCGCACTTAATGAAGCTAAGAAAAAGCCAGACAGACTCCATCTAGTTTGTTTAGATGAGCTTAATCTAGCTAAAATAGAAAACTATGGTGCTGATTTACTATCTACTTTAGAATACTCTCGAAGTAAAGAAAATACAGATGAGGAAGGGCTATTCTTATATTCTGGAGATATTTGGAAAGCTCTAGGAAAGGAAAGAAAACAATTACAAGATAGAAATCATGAGGAGAAATTGGATTTTAAGGAAATTCAACGGCTTGAAAGATTAGACACACTGTTTGAAGATTATCCTGCCTCAACTTTTAAGATTCCAAACAACCTGGTATTCTTAGGCACTTTAAATTCTGATGAAACAACCTATGACTTGAGTCCTAAACTTATTGATCGTTCATTTGTAATTACCTATCCTCCAGCTAACCTAAAGGTAGGGACTATCTCCAATTTACAGGAAACCGAACAAAGATTAATTTCGGTTAAATCTTTGAAAAAGCGAATATTAGACATCATAAAACCCATTGAGGATAATATAGATAGTTTTGATAGGCTACCAGAGTGGACTACTATTCAAGAATGGAATGAAAAATATTTTTGTGAAGGTAAACTTGGTAGACCTCTAGGATACAGAGCTAAAGGAGATTATAAAGTTTTTAGCGCTGCTGCACATATCCTGGGGCTTTCAAGCGATGAGTGTCTTGCTCACTTCTTATTTACTAAAGTAATCCCTAGAGTTTACTTCTTTAGAAACAAAGATACAGAACTTGTATTTAGAGAGTGGTTAGAACAGCTCGAATACTATCAAAAACATGATCCAGCGAACATTATTGATAGTTTAGACAAACAACTGACTGACCAACAACGACAGAATATTAACTATTGGGCATAATCTATGAATTCTTCAAGACTTTGCTTTATTGACAGTAAAGGAAGGGAACTTGAGAAAAATGAAGATGGAATCCAGCATATAAGGCAATACGATGAACGCTGGTGTGTTCGGGTACAGGGAGCAGATCAGGGCAGAGTCGTACTGGCTCGAAGTCAACCGTTTCCTCCGTTTCTTCTGGATAAGGTTGCTGGAAGCAGTAATAAGTGGGAATTACCCCGAAAAATGTCATTCGAGGAGAGGAAAAATGTTACGGGTGCTGGGTACATAACAGCCTTACTACTTGACCAGACAGATAGTGTTCTTTGTGAAGCGACACTTTTAGTATTTCCTAGCAACGTTACTGAGCAAGAATTAGACCAGATGATCAAAGAAATTGGTCAACTGGCACTTTCTACCGCAAGTTGTGTATATAGATCGATTGAAGGAGGTCAGGGTGAAGCTTGCAGAATAGAAGGTATTGGACTGCAATGGTATCCGGGCGAAGGTTTATTAACTACTGCAACTTCTTTATTGGAGTTAGCAGAAGTGGTTAAAAATAATTGGAATGTATTGAAAAAACGCCCTTTAAAAAGTTTCGTTACTCAAGTAGAGCCAGTTAGTATAAACAGGGCGAGCTTTTCTCCACAATCTCTGATTAAAGCTAAAGTGGAGCCAGCCAAGCAAAAAATACTTGGATTTGCTCGTGTTGAATCTACCCAATGCCCTGAAAATGAATTTATTTGTTATGTTCTAGATATTTATCTCAAAGAGTTAGCCAATGGGCTAGCTGATAGCCTTGAATCATTAGATATAGAAACTATTGATGATTCTCTAATTGTTCAATCAAATCCGAAGTCTAGAGGAGATAGAGAATTCAGGGAATTTAAAGAACAGTCTAAAAATAAAGCTCAATGCTTCAATAAGCAGAGGAAAGAAGGGAGGCAGCACATTCAAGACAAAATATCACAGCTTCGGGATTGTGCTACCTGGGCAACTCAAGTACGAGATTCGGCGTTCCTAAAAACAGTTAATACTCCCAGCGAACTACCCTCACCGTCTTTGCGTTTAAGCGGCTCATCTGCTTACGGTTCTATCTTTACTAAATTTTCTAACTGTAAAGGAAATGTTCTTCAGCCAATTCAGAAAGTTTTGTATTTATTTAAGTGCATTTATGAAGATCAAGTCCGTACCACTTGGGAAATATATGAGCTTTGGTGCTTCGTTAGGTTATATAGTGCATTTATTTTATATGCCAACATGAAGCCTCCTGGTAATGAGGCTTTTATTTTTGAAGTGTTAGAGAACACTCCCGAAGGTCTTAAACTTCCTACTAATAAGAGGTTTCAGCTTCAAGGGAATATTGATAATAGCCAGAGTTTCACAATTGATTTTTGGTATGATACTTCGTTTCGTGATAAAAAACCAGATATAAGAATGGAGATAGCTATAGGTGATGAAGAACCTAAGCAATATTGCTTTGATGCTAAATATAAAAACTATAAACACCAAGGTTATGAAACTTTCGTTGGAGATGTACTTGGAGTAGCAAGAGACAAATATCTTCATCTTCTTAATTCGGCGGCTAGCTTTATTTTACAAACAGATGAATCAATTGATTATTGGGGGGAAGTTCCTTTCAGTCAGACGCTTCAAAAAAAGCTCAATCTTGACATAGATCCTCTAGGAGAGATACGAGGTAAAGATGGACAAAACTATAAAAGTTATCCTTTAATTACTAAAAGCGAGCATCGCTCTGATTCTGATAAAGTTGGTTATAGTGGTCATAAGTATGGCGCAATTGCATTAAGACCAAAAAGAGATACAGAAAAGCAGATCAAAAAGATCATTCGGCTTTTACTGCAATATCACGCTTCCCTAAAAACAGTCTGCATTGCCTGTGGACATAAGCTTGAGTATGGAACTGAAGTTCGGACTAGCTGGCTACCTAAGAGAATAGAAGAAAAAAAACTTATTCAGTCTGTCTTAGCTGGCAACCCCAATGTGGGAAGAACTGCACTCTACTGTTCTTGTAAACAATGTGCTGATTTTTGGGTTGTATCTCACTGCCAAGGAAACCATCATCGCCTTCTTAAATTCAAAGATAGTTTTCACAAACAATCTAATCCCAATTCTGGTAAATGGCTATATGATTGTCCTGTCTGCGGTGGTAAGCTTTCAGTAGATTCAGAAGAATTACCGATTATGTGTAACGAAGAACCTATGGACATAGGGTTTTAAAATGCGATCACTTGTTCATTCCTTCCCAACTTTCTCAGTTAAGAAAAGATTGATATTATAATTTATCCCAAATTTTCAAAAAAGCTATTTCAAAATAAATGGCTTGCTACTTGATAGAGCAGAGCCAGGATGAACGGGATAACGAGCGGGAGAGTCACGATCAGTCCCCATTTGCCAAATTGAAGTTCTTGATTATCGATTTGAGTAGTGCGAGCAAGAGCTTCGGCTCCCCTTAGTATCGAGGTATAGGCATTGAATCGAATCCTATCAAGGTAATGTAGAGTATTGGAGACTTCACCATGACTCAAGCGATATCCAAGTTAATAAATTTTGATGAGTTTCTAGAATGGAAACCCGAAAACGGACGCTATGAATTACATAACGGAGTGATTGTTGAAATGCCAAATCCAACGGGTAAACATTCAGCGATCGCAGGTTTTCAGTCGCTCGAATTTGGTTTAGAAATCAGGCGATTACAACTTTCTTACTTTATTCCCAAGGAATGTACAATTAAATTTAGCGATAACTTTGGCTACGATCCAGATGTGGTTGTATTAGATAAGCAACTCGTAGAAGCCAATGAGCCTCGCTGGGAAAAAGAGTCAGTTATTACTAGGGGAGATTCTGTAAAATTAGTTGTTGAAGTTGTCAGCACAAATTGGCGCGATGATTATGCCCACAAAATGATTGACTATGAAGCCTTAGGCATTGGTGAATATTGGATTGTAGATTATTTGGGTTTAGGTGGTAGCCGTTATATTGGTTCACCTAAACAGCCTACTTTATCGATTTATCAGTTAGTAGATGGTGAGTATCAAATTAAGCTGTTTCGAGAGAATGAAAGGGTTGAGTCGGTGGTGTTTCCAGAACTCAATGTGACTGCAAAGCAATTTTTTAATGCTGGGTAAGGATTCAGGCAGTCAATCTTGATTATCCTAAAAAGCTTTTTATTCTAATTCAGATTTTGATCCAGTAGTCTTATTTTAATTGAGGTCGATCTTCCTTATCATTTAGTCAATAGTGCCCCTGCGTCTCGCCCTCAATGCGATTGTTAGCGATCGCTCATTCCCTCCCAACTTTGACCGCATCGCTTGCCACGCCTCAATCTGCTGCTGTAATTGCTGGATGTATTGACAAGCCATTAGATAGGGCTTAACGATTAACAAAAGTATTGATGTTAGGATTTAGCCCAAATTTTCAAAAAAGGTATTTTAGAATAAATGGTCTTGCTACTTGATAGAGCAGAGCCAGGACAAACGGGATAACGATTGGGAGAGCCACGATTAGTCCCCATTTGCCAAACCGAAGCTCTTGGTTCTCGGATTTGAGGAGTGCAATCACTGCTGCGACTCCCATGAGTATCCAAATACAACCAAAGATAATGAAGAGAGTATATGCTGAGTCTTGCATTTTTTTCTCTACTAGCGAGAGTAGTCTAGTTTTAGGTTAGCTTGACCTATTTGTGCAGTTAACTTCCTTTAGTTGGGTTATTCTGATTGACTAAGGTTGATTATCATCATTTAGCCGACAGCGCCCCTGCGTTTCGCACTCAATGCGCTTCTGGCGATTGCTTACAATTGTCGCCAAATCGGGTCGTCCAGTGAGGGCGAGTCGCCAATCAGCCCAAATTTCATACAGCCTATCCACGATAGAACCGATAATCGGCAATTTGGTAGCGGCATAGATCCACCCCATCCCCAAGATTTCATAGACGCGGCGGAAGACTTCCACATTCTTGACAACTGTGCCATCAGGAAGCACGGCATGAATTCGCCCCATCGCCGTTTCAAAGTCAACACCGCCATGCGCTTCTGGGGTATAGCGATCGCCTGCGATGTCCACAAACGCCACCAAACCTCGACCCGCATCCCGTCTCCTCAAAAAATTGACTTCTCGCACGCACAAGGGACATTCACCGTCATACAGCAACTCTATTTGCCATGATGGGGAAGAAGACTGAGGTGAAGTAGAGGCTTCAAGCGATTCGGGGAACGGAGTCTTAGAAGATGACATAGGTGGTTCTCAATTAACGGATTCCTCACATGAGGAGAACAAGCACACCTTAATATTGTAAAGAAACTTAAAGATATGAGCTTTCTTCTAGGATGTGCAGTTTGGGGTTATAAAGGCTGGATAGGCGACCTTTTTCCGCCTGGAAGCCGTTCTAAAGATTTTCTGCGCTTATACAGTCAGCGTTTCACTGCCGTTGAAGGCAATACGACTTTCTATGCTGTACCCGACGCCGATACCGTAGCACGTTGGGCACAAGAAACACCACCAGGGTTTAAATTTTGCCTGAAGCTGCCTCGGAATGTGACACACAATGGCTTGCTACAACCGTCGATTCCAGAGGCATTAAAGTTTTTAGAACAGATGCAAGGTTTAGGCGTTAATGCAGCGTCTCCTGAGGAGAGTCGCCTTGGCCCCATTTTTGCCCAATTACCGCCTAACTATCCCCCGGCATATTTGGATGACTTAACCGCTTTTTTGGAAGCATGGCCTCGCAATGAAGCGCCTTTAGCGCTAGAAGTTCGTCATTCCGACTGGTTCAAAGAACCCCACAGCAGCCATCTGACGGCGCTTTTACAGCAGTTGGGTGTGGGACGGGTCCTGCTGGATACTCGCCCGGTTTACATGGCATCGGCAAAGCCTCAAGAGCATCCAGAACCGCGAAAACCCAACGTGCCTGTGCAACCGATTGTCACTGCTTCCTTTAGCTTAATCCGGTTTATCAGCCATCCAGAGCTGTCAGTGAATCAGCCTTTTATGGAAGAGTGGGTGAGTTTGCTAGATGGGTGGTTGCGTCAGGGGACAAAGATTTACTTCTTTGTCCATTGTCCTTTAGAAGAGCGATCGCCTGGAAATGCCCGTCACTTTCAGCAGTTGCTAGAACAACATAACGCACCCGTTCCAACCCTTCCCTGGAATGGGATTGAAGTGCCGCCTACACAGTTAAGTCTGTTTTGAAAGAATTATATCTACCGATTCCTAGGTCTAACGATTGGAACTTGTTTAGGAGGAACAATGGTTACATCTGTCGAACGAACCCTAGAAGCAGTGACCTTCTGGTAAAATAACCCTGCTGATTGCGGAGTCGGAAATGGGCCAACTTGGATGCCATCGACTCGATTATTTGTGTCTCTCCAGTAACAAGAGCGAACTTGGATACTTGGGTATTCTCTAGTTATTCGTTGCAGAACAGTTCGATTAGAGTTTTTAACCCTAACTAACCATTTTCCGGCAAAAGAAGGACAGTTTGTTGCATTTGCTTGAGCGCTAGCAAAGCGGTGTTGGTCTAAGCACAGTGTTTGGATGCCAGAAACCGAAAAACCCAAGACGATGGCTAGAGTGAATTTAGCGCGATTGTTCATAAAAGATGAATTTACCCTCTAGAAGTTAAAGAACGGCGGAATATATCTTTGGCAATCAAATACATACTGGAAACGGTTAGTAGAATTTGACCAAACTGTAAAATTGGATCGAGTCGCCATCCCTGAAAAAACAGAATCAACCCGCACAGTAAATAAACTGAAGCCAGAACACTATCTTGAATTAGATTTTCAACTCGAAAAGGTCTGCGAAGCAATATTCCTAAAGATATAAGGAATAAGCCAAACAGTGTCAGTACAATCCCAAGAATGCTGGCTGAGTTGATACCGAAGTTAACCATAATAGTCCTATTTGATTTGCGATTAAAACTTTTCTAACGAACCGCGAAGACGCAAAGAGCGCGAAGGAAAGAAAAAAAGAGAGAGTTTAGAAATGATTTAGAATTGCTATATTTTTGTCATCAATAAATTTTCACGACTATTGTTCTTATACCTCACAAAATTTCCACCGTTCCCTGCTGACCATCAATTCGCACTCGCTGACCATCTTGTAATAACTGAGTGGCGTTGTGGATATCCATCACTGCTGGGATGCCATACTCGCGGGCAACAATCGCACCGTGAGAAAGACGCCCTCCGACTTCTGCAATTAACCCACCCACGCGAGACAGCAGCGCCGCCCACCCAGAATCAGTGTAAGGCACGACTAAAATCGTGTCGCGGTCAATATCTGGAATTGCTTGTAGATTGCGAAGAACTTTTACTTTCCCTTCTACTTGCCCTAGACTGGCACCAATGCCTCGTAATCGCTTTTGACTTAGTTGCCGGTTGGCAGTATCGAAATAAGTAGAGGGCGGCGCATTGCCGTAGACTAAAGGCGACACACTTGCCATTTGACTATCTTGTTCCAGTTGCGATCGCCTTTGTTTCACCAACTGCGGTACTCGGTCGATTAATTGTTGGTCGGATTGTTGAATGATTTGCCTAATTTCATGAAATTCTAAGAAGAAAATATCTCCTGACTGAGATAGTAAACCTGAGTTCAACCAAAGCTTTTCTAACGCTACAAAATTCCAACGCACTTCTGCCAATAAGCGACTATAGATATCTGTAACCTTACCCTTCAAATTGAGCCGTCGCTGCACCAACTCAACTTTCCATCCCCAATTTTCTTTGTGTTCTCTGCGCTTGGAGTGTTCTATTTCCCCAAAAAACTGCGTCAGCAATTCCCGAACCGCATGAGGATCTTCCTTCCAAGTGGGAACCGCGATATCGGTTGCTACATCGCTCAAGTATCCATAACGGTCAAGCCATCGCTCGAACTGTTCTAGAATACTTTGCCCATCTGGCATTTCAGCCAGCATGGTAAATAAAGAGGATGAATTCTCAGGTGATAGTAGCGAATGAGGAAGTAACTTCCGAGCATCTAGTGCGATATCTTCGAGCGATCGCAATGAAGCAACTTCCGGAGTTTGGCTGTTATCTAATTGTGAATCCTTGGCTTTCAACAGCGCTTGTCGCAACGCAAAACTCAACGGAGCGAGAATACTGTAGTATGTTGCCCGTTTCAGCACTTCTAGCAAAGCATCTATCCGTTCCAGTAGCGCCGCAGGTTGACTGGTAGAGACGTGATTGATCGCATCTGACTTTTGAGTGGAAGCATCCAGTCCCGCATCTAAATAAGCAGATCGCCGTTCCAAAATAGGGGTAAATAAACGCCGATCATCCCGCGCAAAATCCTTTTCTAAGCTCAACTCGCGCCCCAATAATCGCAGTAACCCCGGCACATTTCGTAGCGTAGAAGCTAGAGGGGGTTTTGAGAACTTAGCACCTCTGGTTAAAAACTCTAAACTTTCCGGCGGTAAACCCATCCGGCGGAAAATTTGTCCCAACAAGGTTGCATTAAAGTAGGCGCGAGAAGCGTGCAGCGTTGCCGTTCCATTAAAATCTAACCCAACAGCTTCTTTGCCCAAAACTAAAGTAAAAATCTCTCCCCAAACACCGCAAGTCAGAGGACGATTAATTGACCACGTCAGCGGACGAATTAACCCCGGAATCACCTCAGCGGCAATCTTGCGCGTCCAGATAGGTTGCAGAGTAGTGATTGTCCGCGATTGCAACAACCACAGGGTTTGCCCATCGTAGCTCCATTCAACATCTTGGGGAATGCCGTGATACTGACTTTCCAACTGCCGCGCTAAGTAAGCGACTTGCTGAATCAACGCCGGAGGGACATCGCCGCTGCCTTCCACGGGTAAAGACGCGACATCCTGCGCCTGGAGATCGTCCACAAACACCCGATATTGCTCTGGCGTCACTTGTCCGGATACAATCCGCACCGCGTCTCCCGGTAATGCCTCAATCACGACTGCATTACCTTGCTGGGCAATCGGATCTCGGCTAAAAGCAACGCCAGAAAAGACGCCCCGGACTTGTGTTTGAATCAACACCGACATTGAAGCTTCTGGCAAATTGCGATCGCGCCGATAAGTTTTTGCCGCCGGGTTATCGTAAGAAGCAAGAACGCGAGTAATCGCCTCCTCCAACGCTTCTGCACTTGTAACATTCAAAATCGTTGCGTATTGTCCCGCCGCCGAAGACTGTTCCGAATCTTCCCCAACCGCAGAAGAACGCACCGCGAGGGGTTGTTGTTCGGAAACTTGGAGAAACTCAATCATCACCCCTGGATCGTCTCCAGGCGTCAGCACCCAGCCCATCGGCACCGGATAACCCCAGCGTTTGAGCTGAGATAACGTTGCGGCTTTTTGTCCAACCTTGCTGGCTTCTAGCGGTTGATCGAGAGAAACAATCGCTTTATCACCTCGGAAAAAACGAAACACAGCTTTATTCCCAGTTTGCGCTTGTTCGGATGGAAGGTCTAAATCATCGGGGATTTTCTGATAAATCCAGGCGACGATCCCACTGAGAGCGATCGCGGCGACAACTTGCGCTGTTGAGTGATTGGGCAATAGCGCCATGAATACGGGCAACAAAATTAAAACCAAAATGCGCCCTTGCTTCCTCTCCCGCACCAGTGTAAAACTAACTCCCCCAATTACAAATACTAAGACTGCCACCAACGGAGCATGAACGACCATACCCCAAACAACATTGGTGGTGCCAGCACCCCGACCCATCCAATAACGCCCCAGCACCAGCGCAATCAGCGCGATTAACTCCCATTCGGGGTTCGTCGGAAAGAAACTCCGCGCCAATAAAACGGCAGCAATCCCCTTAGAAGCTTCCGACAGCACCGCCAAAATACCCGCAAGGCGTCCCCCGTGGTAGAAAGCAGCAGAGACGGACACATTGCCCGTGCCAAGTCTTGCCAGTCGCCGCCCAGTCAGGGCGCGAACAATCCAAGCAATGAGAGGCAATCCGCCCAAGAGAGGACAGACAATAAAAATGAGGAGAGCGCCCCAAACTTGAGTCAGAGTCATGGCTGGGAGTAGCAGTACCAACACATGAATTGTAGTAATGTTTCTCAACGCAAAGAGCAACAGAAGTTCGCAAAGTTGTCGAAATGCCCATTTATGGCGTCTTTCCTTTGCGCTTACCTTTGCGTACCGTTGCGCTAAAAATCTAAATTTATGTCATCTTCCCGCATTGTCACCTACAGCCCCGCTTACACAGTTGTCCCCACCTACGAGTGTTTTAATCGCTGTAGTTACTGCAACTTTCGCACCGATCCCGGTAAAAGTCCTTGGCTTACCCTATCAGATGCCCAGAGAGTCTTGCGATCGCTCACCTCTCAAAACGTCTGCGAAATCCTCATCCTCAGCGGTGAAGTGCATCCCCATTCCTCACGCCGTCAGGGATGGTTCCAGCGGATTTATGACCTTTGCGAACTAGCGCTATCAATGGGATTTCTCCCCCACACTAATGCAGGGCCATTAAGTTTTGAGGAAATGCAAAAGCTGAAGGAGGTTAATGTTTCGATGGGGCTAATGTTAGAACAGCTAACACCGCAGCTCTTGCAAACCGTTCACAAACACGCTCCGAGTAAAATCCCAGAATTACGTTTGCAACAGTTAGAGTGGGCAGGAGAATTGCGGATTCCCTTTACAACCGGATTACTCTTAGGAATTGGAGAAACCGAGCAAGATTGGTGGGAAACACTCGAAGCGATCGCGCTTCTCCATCAACGCTACAATCACATTCAAGAAGTCATCCTCCAACCTCACAGCCCCGGCACTCAACAAACCTTCGACGCCCCACCTTTTGACCCCCATCAATTACCAGAAGTCATTGCCAAAGCCCGTCAAATCCTCCCCCCAGACATTACTATCCAAATTCCCCCCAATTTAGTTACAGATTCGAGTTGGTTACTCGCTTGCGTAGAAGCCGGTGCCAGAGATTTAGGCGGAATTGGCCCAAAAGACGAAGTAAATCCCGATTATCCTCATCCTCAATATCATCAATTAAAAGAAATTTTAGAACCTGCGGGTTGGGAATTAGTACCGCGATTGCCAGTTTATCCTCAGTATGATGATTGGTTATCAGATAAGTTGCAAAGTGCCGTCAATCAATGGCGGAGTGCTACGTTATTAGAAGAGAGCATTAAATAGAAGTGATCGCGTCCTCACTCACCCTAAAGCGCGATCGCGCACTCTATCCATGCATGGATAACATCCAAAATTTATCTTTAGATAATTATTTTACATCGTTAAACAATGGTAATTCTAAAAAATATATAATCTAATGCAGTATTTAGTCGGCTTACTAGTTTTTTCAAGTATCACTTACTTTTTAATCGTAGATACAACTATTTTTTATAATGATCTAAAAATAAATAGTAACCGAAATCAATTACTAGTAGATTTTGGGAGGCTTTTGATTTTAGCAGCAATGGCAGGAATTGGATATAAGGTTGCTTCAGAAACTTTTCAACAACCGAATGATTCGATAATCTTTCTAACCAGAGGCATAATCATAGCTTTTTTAATACGTTTAGTTCGTTCAATTAGCTAGCTCTTTGGCTCCATCAGTAGATTGAATAACAAAATTAATGGTTGAATTAGCCAGTAAATATAGCACTTATCGCTTGAGTCAAGTACACTCAGGCCTAACCCCCAACCGACTTCCCGGAATCGGGAAGAAGGCTAAATTTCAAAGCCTCTCTCCTTGTAGGAGAGAGGTTTGGAGAGAGGTCATGCAGCGTAGCTCAGTTGCTTAGAAAGCATATAAAGTGCCATCAAAAGTTTTGATTTTCTAAGTTGGGCTAATGGCAAACGAGTCACTGGTGAAAGGTAGATAAGTGTAATGTGCAACGCAAAACGCTGTGCGTCGCATTCCCGCTCGCCGCAAAGTGCGATCGCTCCCATTCATCCCCTCGACGACTAACCGCATTTTTGTACAATAGATTCACTCATTCAGAAGCTAAGTTTCTAGAGTAAAAATACCTATGCGTAGATTAGGGCGCTACGAGCAAGCGATCGCGAGTATCGATCAAGCACTGGGAGTTGACTCCAGCGACCACAAAATCTGGTACAACCGAGGCGAAGCGCTAGCGAACTTAGGTCGCTATCAAGAAGCACTGGTCTGCTTCGAGCGAACTGTAGAACTTGCACCATCAGACCACGCTGCTTGGGTATTTCGAGGCGTTGTGCTAATTCACTTAAACCGCTATGAAGAAGCGCTCTCTAGCTGCGACAAGGCGCTAGAAATTGCACCAGAAGATAAAGAAGCTTGGACATTCCGAGGTGCAGCGCTGCATGGATTGGGACGGTATAAAGAAACTTACGCTAGCTACGACAAAGCTTTGGGAAACCCAAAGACACCACTATGGCGAAAACTTATTCAGAAATGGGTAATGGGTAATCGGTAATGGGTAATTGTCCATTCGTAATTGCCGCTTTCCAGAGTCCCTTTGCCCGCTCCTTTTCATCAGGGATGAAGTCGGTAAAATAGAGTTATCGAATTCAGGAGCCAGTTTACTGGCATAAAACCCCTATCGAGACTATCTACGGCAATCTTCAAGGTCTTAAGTCCAGCCAACTGAAGCAGCTACAGCGACTGTATCATCAACGGCTACCGGGCGATTGTCTGACTACGCCAGAATTTGCCCAGAGGCTGGCAGCAATCAGCACCGAAATTAACCAGCCAATGTGCGCTTACATCAATCGCCGGGGACAGGTGATTCGGGTAGGAGTGGGAACCCCCAGGCAAACGCAGATTCCCCCTCTAGAATTGCCTCGCTACGGTGCAGAACGACTTAGCGGCATTCGCTGCATCGCCACCCAGTTGAAACCAGAAGCACCCAATGAAGCTGCCTTAACTGCAATGGCAATGCAACGTCTGGATGCGCTAGTGGTGATATCCCTCACTGGGACAGGTTTTGAGCGTCGTGGCGGTGGAGCTACAGGTTATATTAAAGAAACTTATATTGCTCACCTAGTTCCTCACCCCGAAACTCCCTGGAGTTTGTCGCCGCCGATGAGCCTAGATGTGCTGGCGAACCAGGACTTTCTGGAACTGGTCGATGGACTAGAAGCCGAGTTCCAACGGGAATTTGTTGCTCGGCAAGTAGACATCGACCACGACCGGGTGCTGCTGGTCGGTTTGATGACGGGTGACAGGACGCCTCAGCAGTTCCAAGACGGATTGCAAGAATTAGCGCGGTTAGTGGATACGGCTGGCGGACAAGTATTGGAGACAATGCAGCAGAAGCGCCCCCGTCCCCATCCTCAGACAGTCGTGGGTGAAGGAAAAGTACAAGAAATTGCCCTCACCGCCCAGACTCTCGGAGTGAACCTAATCGTCTTTGACCGCGACCTTTCACCCGCACAAGTCCGCAACCTGGAAGTGCAAACTGGCATCCGAGTGGTAGACCGCACTGAGGTGATTTTGGATATCTTTGCCCAACGCGCCCAATCCGGTGCTGGTAAGTTGCAGGTAGAACTGGCTCAGTTGGAATATATGCTGCCCCGCCTGACAGGTCGAGGTCAAGCGATGTCCCGACTAGGCGGCGGTATTGGCACTAGAGGGCCAGGGGAAACAAAATTGGAAACCGAACGCCGTGCGATCGCGCGCCGCATTGCCCGACTGCAACAGGAAGTGAACCAGCTGCAAGCACACCGCTCGCGGCTGCGACTTTCGCGGCAACATCAGGAAGTTCCTTCTCTAGCTTTAGTTGGGTATACGAATGCTGGGAAGTCAACCCTATTGAATGTACTGACGAATGCCGAAGTTTACACGGCTGACCAACTATTTGCGACTCTCGACCCCACCACGCGACGCTTAACGATTCCTGACGCTGTGACGGCTGAACCTCAGCAGATTGTGCTGACAGATACGGTGGGATTTATTCACGAGTTGCCGCCTTCTTTGGTAGATGCCTTTCGCGCCACTTTAGAAGAAGTGACGGAAGCTGACGCGCTGCTTCATGTCGTGGATTTATCTCATCCGGCGTGGCAAAGTCAGATTCGTTCGGTGATGAGTATCTTGTCGGAAATGCCTATAACACCCGGCCCAGTGCTGGTTGTGTTTAATAAAATCGACGAAGTTGATGGCGATACGTTGGTTCTGGCACAGGAAGAATTTCCGCAAGCGGTGTTTATTTCAGCGAGTCAGCGCCTTGGCTTAGAAACCTTGCGTCAGCGCATGAGTCAACTGGTTCAGTATGCAGTTGCACAGGAGTAAATCACTTAAAAATAACTTCTCCGAAAAGTGAAAACTTACGTAATTCTCCGTTAGCTCTGTTTTCTAGCGGAGAATTACATATTTTCTTTTTGAAGTTTTGATAAAGCAAGCCCCTATATTCTTAAAGAGTCAGTAAAAACCACTACCGTACTCTAGACACTATCTACCGAAATCACTTACACATATATTTACACACCATAAAAATGTCTACGGCTAGTTAGATAAATCAGGCAAAAATACAGGAAGTCAATATAATGGCAAAAATCCTCTCAAAACTAAATATCGGATTACCTGTTTTATCTGCTGTTGGTAGCCGTTCTGTTTCGATTTTCGCTTCGGTTGTAGTTGCCGCAGGAATTGCCACCGCATCTTCTACCTTCTCTCCTGCCAGCGCCTTCACAATCACTACAAAGACAGGAGCCGATAGTACAGCGGGAAATCCAGCCGGTCAACAACTGTACGATGTTGGTATTACTAAAAATGACATTGGTAATTCCTTTTTAGTTGACTGGTTCCTTGCCAGCGGTACTAAAAACACGGATGGTAAAAGCACTCCAGTAGATTTAAGCGCTACAGGTATCTTTAAGGTGCTTGACTTCACGCAAAATCTGCTATCTTTGGAAGTCAAAATCACTAATACAACCTCTGCTAATTTCCAGGCAGCGATACTCAGTACTGGGTTTAGCGTAACTCCTGATGCAACTTCTGTGTCATTGATTAAACCAGGAAGCATTTTTGACAATGCTGAGGTTCAAAAGGCTGAGGTTCAAACTGTTAAGGCCAATAAATCTGGTAAGTCTGGTAAGCCGCCTGATAATTCTAGTAATCAGCAGTTTCCTGGGGGCTTTAAAGACATTGATGTTTGCATCTACGCAGCAAATGGTTGCAATGGTGGCGATGTTAAAGATGGTCTGCAATCAGGCGGTAAGTCTGATACGATTAAGGTCAACATTACCGGAAATTTCGGCGTAAATTACGCTGCTACTTTAGATTCTTTTCCCATCAAGTTTCAAACTCAGAATGGAAGTTACGAGCTAGCTGGCAAGCCCAAGCCTAAGCCACCAAAGCCTGTGCCTGAGCCTGGTACAGCAGTAGCTTTAGGATTGGTTGCTGCTGGTGCTGCTAGAGCGTTAAAGCGGAAAAATGTAGTGCAGCCATAATTCGCTTTTTGTTGAAGATTGAGGATTCCTTAATCTTCATATATACACTCGGAACCTCACCCCAACCCCTCTCCGTTCACGGAGAGGGGAGAATATTGAACCTAGTGGTGTTTACGGGAGGGCAGGGATAGGGTTAAACCGTACTCTATTCAATAGAGAATGGCTATAAATGGAAATTTAATCCCCACTCCTGCAAGCTATTAATCCCCGCGGCATAGGTCAGGTTGTATTGCAAAGGTGTCACGGTGATGTAATTTTTGCGAATCGCCTGAACATCCGTTTCTATATGACTGGGTAACAGGGGATTTTCTGGTTGTTCTACCTCCTCCAAAGCCTCACCTGCTAACCAATAATAAGTTTTGCCACGAGGATCTACTCGCTTTTGAAAGATATCAAAATAGCGACGAATTCCTTGACGAGTGAGGGCAACACCAGCAATCTCTTCCCACTTCACAGGCGGTACATTGACGTTGAGCAACATTGCCTCTGGTAGCGGCTGCTTCGATAACTGAGAAAGCAGAATTGTGGCAAACCGGGCAGCGGGTTGAAATTCTCTTAAAGTGTAACTGGTCAGGCTAAAAGCAATGCTGGGAATTCCTTCAATCACGCCTTCCATCGCCGCCGAAACTGTGCCGGAGTAGAGAATATCGGTGCCGAGATTAGAACCGTGGTTAATGCCAGAAAGGACAAAATCCGGAGGGGCATCGAGCAAAGCACCTAGCGCCAGTTTCACGCAGTCGGAGGGGGTTCCCGAACAAGACCAAGCTTTAACTGTGGGATGAAAAATCGAGTCAACGACTTCGGCGCGAATGGGGTCGTGGAGGGTAAGACCGTGACCAGTGGCTGACCGTTCTCGGTCGGGACAAACTACGGTGACATCGTGACCGGCTTCTGCGAGAGCATTGGCGAGGGTGCGAATGCCCAGAGCGAAGATGCCATCATCGTTGCTGATTAGCAATTTCATCAATTCAATCAAGGGGTGCTATCGAGGAGTTCACTCTATTGTGGATGAATTTGCATCGCAGTCTGTAGCAGCTTGTGGCAGATGGATGAGTCAAAATCGCGCTAAACTCAAGCTTACTGCCACTAAAAATGACCCTCTCTAAAATGACCACGATGCTCAACGAGCTTGAGGCTCAATTAGCCGCGCTCAAACAGGAAGCAACTCAAGCGATCGCTGCCGCCGATACCCTGGAACGCCTAGAGGAACTCAGGGTTGGCTATCTGGGCAAGAAAGGGCAGCTCTCGAAGGTACTAGGGGGTTTAGGCAAATTAGACGCAAGCGATCGCCCCCGCATTGGTGCTTTAGCAAATGAAGTCAAAGAAGCGCTACAACAAGACTTGGATCGCAAGCGGACAAACTTACAGGAAGCACAAATCCAGGCAAAGCTGGAGTCAGAAACCCTGGATGTCACGATGCCGGGAGTTTATCGTCCCCTCGGTCGCAAGCACCCCCTCAACAGCACGATCGACCGGGTTGTAGATATCTTCGTCGGACTCGGCTACACCGTCGCCAACGGGCCGGAGATGGAGACAGACTACTACAACTTTGAAGCGCTGAACACTCCCGCCGACCACCCCGCCCGCGATATGCAGGATACTTTCTACCTGCCGGATGGTAATCTGCTGCGGACTCATACTTCTTCGGTGCAGATTCGCTACATGGAAGAAAATGAGCCGCCGATTCGGATTGTTGCACCCGGACGCTGTTACCGTCGGGATACCGTCGATGCGACCCATTCGGCAGTCTTCCATCAGATCGAAATTTTGGCAGTAGATGAAGGACTGACTTTCACTGACCTCAAGGGCACGATTAAAGTGTTTTTGGAGGAGATGTTCGGCGCAGAGTTGCCAATTCGCTTCCGGACGAGTTATTTCCCCTTCACTGAGCCTTCTGCGGAAGTGGATGTGCAGTGGCAAGGGAGATGGCTAGAAGTGATGGGCTGCGGGATGGTCGATCCCAATGTTCTCAAGAAAGTAGGTTACGACCCAGAAGTTTATACTGGCTTTGCTGCTGGCTTTGGTGCTGAGCGCTTTGCGATGGTACTGCATCAAATTGATGATGTGCGCCGGATGTACAGCAGCGATTTGCGCTTTTTGCGGCAGTTTTAAGTAGAGGGAACCTCACTCTCAACCCTTCTCCGCAGGCGGAGAGGGGGCTATTTCCTTGGGTGATGGGGTGCTATTTTTTCGCCTCCCTAAAGAGCAGGTAGGGGTTGGAGGTGATGCTTCCGGTCATACCGCATCCTAAGGTTCAATACTCCCTCCTATCAATATTCTCCCCTCTCCGTGGAGGTCGAGGGGCTGGGGTGAGGTTCCGAGTGTATATATTTCACTAAGAGTGAGAACCCCCGGATAAGTTTTAGATATTTTCCCGACCTAGTATTTTCCCGGATGAAGGGATCTAACTGTGTTAAAAAGAATTAAGTCGCTGCACTTGTAAGAGCGATCGCTAATCAGCCAAGTATCGAAAGAAGTATTCTTTTAAATGCGGTTGAATCCAAACCTAGGGAAAAATTTGGCTTTAGTGCCGCTAGCGATCGCGAGTATCTTTTGTGGAGCTTGTACAGATCAGCTAACAGACAAGCAACTGGAAACATGGCGAACGGAAGCGATCGCTCTCAATGCCCAGAAGGTAAAAGCCAATACCCAAGAGTCACAGGAAACTGAATGGAATCTAGAGATTGGGGGGCAAATTGCTCAGAGGGAATCTGTGCAATTGAATTGGCAACAGCTACAAGCATTGGCAACCGAGCGTGTAAAAACCACAGATCCGAATTTTGTACTCAACCCAAAAGAGATTTTTGACTTTCACGGCATTCGTGTCTCTAGCCTCTTAAAACAGTTAGCGATCGCCTCCGATGTCAGGGATGTTACCTTTGTCTGCTTTGATGGCTACCAAGTGACAATTGCCGTCAAGGATTTGCTTGCCTACCCGATTACATTAGCGATCGCCAGAAATGGCAAACCAATTCCTCGCGCTCAAGGCGGCCCAATTTATTTAATATTTCCGTATAGACGATACCCAGAATTGAAACAGAAGTATAACGAATTATCTTGGGCATTTTACGTTAGCCACATGATAATTGGTACTGAACCCGTAAGATTACGTGTAGGAAAGCGCGAACTAGATTTAGCGACTCTTGACAAACTGCCCCAAGTCACAATTTCGGACAATGTTGGGTATAGAATGGGCTGGCCTACTGGCAAAGTCAAACTTCACGGAGTGCGCGTGCGCGATGTTTTAGCCTTCGCGGGTGTTCAGTTGCCCGTTAATGGCGAAATTGTGGTTCAAGGGAAGGCACCCATTTCCCGTGACCCCTCTAATCCAGTCCGCTTGGCAGCCGCCGACCTGCGCGACTGCGACATTTTGCTGGCAACTAGATGGGGCGATAACCAAGAATCTATCCCCGCAAAAATGGGTGGCCCATTGACACTCGCTTTTGGTTCTAAGTGTCAAGATAGGGAAGAGAAATCTTTCTCTTTGAGCAAACAGAGATGGGTGACATTCGTGGTTGAAATTTTGTCCAATTTTTGATAGAAATTAATACACAACTATCACAACCAAATTTCCAGAAGATATCAACTGTTTTTAAGGATTTTATATGAGCAAACCATTAGATGGAACTCTTTCAACAGAACTGTCTAAACGCATTAAAAGCAAAGCGAAAACTCCTTTTGATAATGCCTATAAAGCAGCCTTGTTAACTGAAGGGTGTATGTATGTTCAAGGTTTTTTAGTTTGGGATGACCAGCCATACAAACCAATTGAGCATGGTTGGCTGGAGCTGGATAATTGTATTGTCGATCCAACTCTGCCACATTTCAATAGAAATCCTCAAGAACTCTACTACTTTCCGGCACAACGTTTAACCATAAAAAAACTGATTGCAGCGGTAGAAGAAGCTCAGGAAGATTATCCAGAAGATGACGCACTACCTGTTTATGATGCTTTACCGCATGAGTATTACGGCAATGTGATGATGGGTGGGAAAAACTATTCGGAGGCATATAACGAGGCTCAAGCTAAGTGCAAAGAGTTGAATAAACCCAAAAAGAAGACTAACTTAGAGAGCGAACCTACTTGAGCCTAGAAAGGATAACTTATTAACAGTCATCAGACACCAAGAATATCAGTGTCTCAAACCGACCTACCAATTTTAAAACTTAAACCGGATGCTAGATGACGCTAGTGGGATGTAATAAAAATGAGAATCACGAGCGCTAAAGCACCATGAAAGTGTTTGCTTTCCACTCAATCCGCACCCAGATTATGACTGCGACAACGCTGTTGATAGTCACGCTAGTTGGCTCAATCGTTTGGGTTTGGGCAGAGACCGAGAGTAACCTCTACCGCCAGCAGCAGAAGAGTCAAGCAAAGTCCTTAGTCAAGCTATCAGCTTATGCCTTAGCGAACGAACTTTCTGAAGATAACTGGAGTCAAATCCGCGTGGATCTGGATTTGCTGATGAAAGAAAATCAGGATTTCCTATACATTCTCGTCTCTGACGTTCGGAAAAAAAATCAGATCCTCGCGTCGTCTCCTAGCGATTTCCAAAACCAGTACATTCCAGATATTGTGCCAGTAAAAGTGACGAATGCCGCCCTAGATTTATCGCAAAAGTCTTCTGCTGTAGAAACATTTGCTTTGCGGGATATCAAGTTTTTGGAGAGCATACGCGCGAAGCGTGGCGAACGAATTATAGAGGTAAGTTCGGATGTCCAAATGGTATCTGGTGAAAAAATCGGCACGTTGCGGATTGGGATGTCGCTACGACAAATTAACCGCGCTGTTGTCTATGCGGTAAATCAGGCGTTGCTGGTGGGTACGGTGGGACTTTTCGTTGGTTTAGTGTATGCGTATATTTTGGCAAAGCGGTTGAGCGATCCAGTGCAGCGTTTGCAGGTAAGTGCTGCCAGAATTGCTGCTGGGGATTTGCATCATCGTGCGGAAATTAACTTGTCTGATGAAATTGGTGCTTTAGCAAAGTCTTTTAACGAGATGTCAGTCGCATTGCAGACATCGTTTAGTAAGTTACAGAAAACTTTGAAATCGTTTGAACATTTCGTACCGGACAAATTTCTTGCAGTTATTGCACCAGAGGGAATTGAAAACATTCAGGTGGGTGTATCAGCGACGCGAACAATGACGATTTTGTTTTGCGATATCCGAGGTTACAGCTCAATGGCTGAACAAATGACGCCACAGCAAACATTTTCGTTTTTGAATGATTTTTTGGAATGTATGGGATTGCCGATTGAAGAGAGTGGTGGCTTTATTGACAAATATATTGGCGATGCAATCATGGCATTGTTCGATGACGAAGGAACTGATTCCGCGGTGCGTGCGGCAATTTTGATGCAACAGACGCTTTCCCTGTTCAATGAGGCGCGGATGCAAAAAGGTTTACCAGCGATCGCTGTCGGTATTGGTATCCATCGCGGTGAGGTGGTGATGGGTACCGTGGGATTTACTTCCCGTATTGACTCTACAGTGGTTGGCGATTCAGTGAATCTAGCTTCTCGCCTGGAGGGTTTAACGAAGCAATATAACTGTAATATTTTGGTAACAGAGTCAGTGGTGAATAGTTTGTACCATCCAGAATCGTTCTACTTGGGATTGGTAGATAAGTCAGTGAAGGTGAAGGGAAAAGACGAAGCGATCGCTATTTACGAAGTCAAGATATAAATCATTAAAAGTTAATACTTTTATCACTTAATTTTCTACAAAAAACAACTGCCAGCAGTTTAGATCCCCGACTTCTTGAAGAAGTCGGGGATCTCGTCCTCACAAATCATTTAAGAGTGTTAGATTTCTGGGTAAAATGCTCTAACAACAATCGGTGAACAAAAATATAACCACCGCCAACTTTCTGTAACAAGATGCGCTCAGTCGCCCAGTCTAGAAAACGAGTGTAATTCCAAGGTATGTAACCGTTGGAGTAAAGAATGACCCGTAAAGCGAAGTGTTTTACGCAAGCTTCACCGGCTGCAAACATTCCAAAAAATAACCCGATAATTAGTCCCCAAAAGAGGGGAATACCCATCACTCCAGCAATGATTTCTAACCCTAGGATTCCTACAATTGCAAAGAACGTTGCATTTCTTGCTGACTGCCAAATCCCTTGATTCGGAACTGTACTGGTTTCGATTCCTGGCCCCATCAACCCACGCATCAATATAAAAATTAGCCACGCACCCAAACTGCCCCGTAGCCCGGAAATCAAACTATCAGTTAACCCTGACTGGAGATTAAACACTAATCCCGAACCTAGCCCACTACTTAATCCCGAAACCAGCCCACTACTTAACCCCAAAATTAGCCCAGCAATCAGCCCAACAACTAGCCCGGATTTCAGGTTATCTTTTGCTTTTGCACTTGACCATTTCAGCGTTTCGACTGGGTTGATTTGATTACTAATCACTCCAAAAATTAACCCTGCACCCAGAAAACCACATAGTCCACTAATGAGTCCAACAATTAATCCAATTTGCAGCCCCGCCGCGTGCCCAGAAATTATACCAGCCCCCAATGCTGCACTCAGTCCAATCAACAAACCCAGAGTAACAGCATACATTCTTCTTTGCCCGTTTGTTGGCAACCAACTAGGCTGAATCCGTTCAATTAAAAATACCGTTTGTGACTTTTCAACTAACCTTTTTGCCAGCCAACTTAGCCAATGTATTGCTTGTTCTTTTGAATACTGAGTATTCCCACTTCTGCGCTCAAACATTCTTTGAATATATTTA
The DNA here is from genome assembly GCF_039961855.1 of Trichocoleus sp. Lan. Classification (NCBI taxonomy): domain Bacteria; kingdom Bacillati; phylum Cyanobacteriota; class Cyanophyceae; order Leptolyngbyales; family Trichocoleusaceae; genus Trichocoleus; species Trichocoleus sp. Lan. Next base: position 244,420 of record NZ_JAMPKA010000002.1, read on the forward strand.
TCAAATAAATGCTGGCGGCGTTCTTCTAAATTTAGACCGGGTAAGTCAGTAATTGACATTCCTTGGTAAGCGAGGGTCATAATACTGAGTATTAGCGGGGATTTGGCTAATTCTTGCAGTGTCGTATCTGCTTGCAGTGCGGTGTTGAGTGCTGCTAGTTCTGTTCCCGTACTTTTTAGATATTGATAAATTTGTTCTAAAGTGAGCGGTTGGATAAAAACTGCGCCTTGAAATCGGAGACGGTTCGATAACAATTCATAATCTTTGAGGCGGCTACAAACAACAATTTCAGTTTGCCCGTATTCCTGGCTAAATTGATTAATTGCTTCAACACAATGCTCCCGTCGTTCGGCGCTGACTTCATCTAAACCATCTAGTAACAGTAGTAGTTGTTGCTCCTTAATCCAATTCTTGCCAATTTCTTTAGAAACTTGATATTTAGTATTAAGTTCCCGAATCAGCCAGTCAGCAATTTTTTCTTTGGCATTCGTCCAGGCAGAAAGATTAAATACTACGGAAATTGGCTGATTGACATCTTTTTCGGCAAAATCAATGAGATCGCGGGCAAGTTCTAGAAGCGTTGTGGTTTTTCCCGCACCCGGTTCGCCTAAAATTAGCAAAGTTCGCCCTTCTCCCATCTGATTAAAAAGGTCGATGACTCTAGTATTTTTAGATAAAGTTTGTCTGGGTTGGTCAGCAGTTTCCCAGACAATCCCCCAAGGTCTATCGATTGCATCCAAGCGTTTTTCTAAGCCGAGTTCTATTAGCGCTTTGCCATGTAAGGAAGTTTCAAGAACGCCTTTTATCCAGTAATTTTTGACCTTATTGATCAATATCTGGCGATGGCGATACTCCTGACGGCTGTGGGGAATTCTAGGTTCTAATTTCTCTTGTCTAACAGATGGAAGGGGTGAGGTTGGTATCTCTGCAAAGTTAATCGTATTTACATCAGATATGGAAAGCTTTTGGGCGTGCGGCAAGGCTTGGTCGTGAGGTTGCAAAGCTGATAGCATGGTTTTGGCATCTGGATAGCGATCGCTCGAATGGCATCGCACTGCCTTATCCAAAACCTCTACTAAATTCGGGCTAAATCCTAGGGCGTCTGCATCCCACATCATCTCGCCCGTCTGAGGATTGATATGGAAGTCTTGAGGACGTTTGCCCGTCAGTAGATAAATCGCAGTCAACCCTAGACTATAGATATCGCTTGCGTAGACAGGTTTACCCGCTGCTTGTTCTGGGGGCATATAACCCAGCGTCCCGACAGCAATTGATTGACTGATGTCGCCTTGGGCATCCACCACCCTATCGATGATTTCCTTGGCGATGCCAAAATCGATTAAAACAGGTTTGTCATCCTGTTGTCGCAGAATAATATTGCTCGGTTTAATATCTCGGTGGATAATTCCTTTGGCGTGGATATAATCCAAAACTAGCAAGAGACTTGCTAGAATTTCCTTGACTAAATCTTCGCTGAGAAGTCCCTGTTGTTGCAATTTTTGACTCAGGGTGAAACCTTCAATCCATTCCTGAACTAAGTAAAATTGCCCTTGTTCCTCAAAATAAGCGTGCAACCGAGGAATTTGTTCGTTCCCTTCACCCAGTTGCTCTAAAATAGCTGCCTCTCGCTGAAATCGCTCTTGAACGAGTTGATAAACTTGGGGGTTATTGGCTACAGGTTTCAGTTGCTTAATGACACAGATACGACGAGAAGGCATATGGGTGTCTTCCGCCAAAAAGGTTTCGCCAAACCCACCTGTTCCCAACGCCCGAATGATGCGATAGCGGTTATTTAAGAGCGTCGGTGTCATCTCAGTTTACGCTGTTACTGGTTGCTGGTTATTCTATACAAGCATCATAGCTGGGAGCGATCGCGCTCAGTTGAAGAGGATATGAAGATGTGTAGGACGGAGTTTGAGGCGAAGCTGCGCTCTCACTTCTTGCAACTACTGTTACTCTGAGGCATATAGTAATCCTAAATAATTCGTGAAGGCGAGATCCCTGACTTCTCGAAGAAGTCGGGGATCTGAACCGCTGGCATCTCACCACTCAAATAAGATTGCTATATACAGTTACATTTTGGCAAAGTGTTCTCTTAGCAAGTCGTGAATGAAGCGATAGCGTCCACCGACTTGCTTAATCAACCTACGCTCATTTGCATAGCTGAGAAAACGCGCATAGTTCCAAGGAATTGCCCCACTCTTCCACAAGATTAGGCGCAAGGCGAAGTGTTGAATGACAGGTAAACCAGCAGCATTGATGCCAAATATTAGCGCCCAACCAAGTCCAGGAATCACTATACTGATAGGCTCAATAAACTGTCCTCTAACTACCAACGGTGCTGCGTGAAGTAACATTGTCGCAGGCAAGAGAACCCAACTAATAATTATAGTATTTTTGGCTGAATCTTTAATTCCTTGATTAGGTTTATTTGGATTTTTTATTTCTTCCCCAGTTAGCCTCCTAATCAGCTCAAGGATCAGCCCAATAATCAGCCCAATCAGCCCAAAAGTCAGCCCAAAAGTCAGCCCACTAATCAGCCCAATAATCAGCCCAAAAGTCAGCCCACTAATCAGCCCTTTTCGAGCTTTTTCCCAAGTAATAGTTAAATCGTTAGCAAGCTCTATTTTCTTATTAATCAGCCCAATAATCAGCCCACTAATCAGCCCAATAATCAGCCCAAAAGTCAGCCCACTAATCAGCCCACTAGTCAGCCCACTAATCAGCCCAATAATCAGCCCAAAAGTCAGCCCACTAATCAGCCCAAAAACAAATTTTTGTTTGGGGCTATCTAAAAAAGATGCCTGCATTTTTTCAATAAAAAACTCTGTCTGCTTCTGCTCTTTTAGAGTTATAGCCAGCCAAATCAACCAGCGTTTACTATCCTTTGGCTCATATCCTTGACAATCGTGAGGCAGTTCTAAGCGGCGTTTGATATAAGCATCAAACAAGTCTTTGCGGCATATCTCCTGGTATGTTTCGAGTTCAGCCGGAGAATTGAAGTGTTCAGCTTTGCTTTCCAAACCATTTGGATAAGCTACCGGAATGAGATGTAAAAACAGCGGCATTTTTGCCAACTTCAGTAAACCATCTGGGTCATTCTCCATACCATGCCAGAGGTGTCCGCATTTTAATCGTTGCAGATAGCCTTGAATCTGCTTTTCTTCCAGTGGCTTCAGACAAACTGCTCCCCGTAGCGTTAAGATTTCCTCACCTGCTTTGTACTCTTCCTCACGGCAGCAGACGACAATTTGAGATAGGCGAGAAGTGGTTTGCAGAAATTTATTAATTCTGTCAATACACTTTCCCTGACGAGTTTTCAATTCATCCAAACCATCCAACAGCGGCAATAATTTACCTGTTTCCAACCACTCACAAGAAATTGCCTCTGGGATATTATTGCGAAACTTTAAGTCAGCTACCAGCCAGTCAGCAATAGGTTGCTTATCATCTTTCCAACTAGAAAGTTCAAAGATTACCGGGATTGGCTTTTCCGGCTGCTGTTGGGCACCTAAAATCAAGTCTTGCGCTAGTTCCAGCAGCATCGTAGTTTTGCCAGATCCAGGCGCACCTAAAATTAGCAATCTGCCTTCAATATCATCTTGCTTAAAGACATCTATAATTTTTTTGCCCGGTTCTGATTCAGCGGTTACTCGTGTAAATTTCCGTAGCATCTCCCACCAATCAGGAGACGGTTTAGCATTCACGGGTACTTCTGGAGGTCGTCCTACCGCTTCCCGTTGGTCTTCCATCAGTAGTGGAATCAACTGATCATCATGCAGAGAGTCTTCCATCCGCACTTTCACATCAGTTAGCATAATCGCTAGTAAATCTTGCCGCCATTTCAATAAAATTGCTTCTGGCGTACTGCTGGAATTTTCAGCGTTATTCCCTTGCCTACTTCTGAGCAAATACAGCGTCGTGGGCACCGCAAAGACGTAGCCAATGCCCAAAGTCCAGCAAACTTTTTTCATCCAGTCTGCGTTTTGCTCGGCTGGCGATGTGGTGATAAATCCGCCGCCAACGAGGGCTAGAACGCCGCACAACACTCCTAACCCAAAAATAAAGCACTTGCCGCGTAAAGAATTCTGTTTGTCAAATGCACTAGGCAGCAGTCCTCCAATAACGGCAAGTAATCCCAGCAGCAATAAAAGCAGTAGCCGAAGGAAGTCAGGAGTTGTCATATTTGAAAATAACCAGGATTAGATGCCAAGCGATCACAAGCTCAATCTGGGCATAATCGCACTATACTCACACAAATAAATTCGTCGCTATTCTATCCCTCTCCTCCTCTGCGTCCTCTGCGGTTCGATCATCTTTCATCGACGGATATCCCCGTGCTAACCTGTTGAGAATCATTACGCTGATACACTTGTACCTACCCGAACAGCCTAATTGACCAGCACCTATGGTCTATGTCAAGCGAGTGGAACTCAGTAACTTCAAATCCTTCGGCGGCACTACCTCAATTCCGTTGCTGCCGGGGTTTACCGTGGTTTCTGGCCCTAATGGTTCGGGGAAGTCGAATATTCTCGATGCGCTGCTGTTTTGCCTCGGACTCGCCAGTTCTAAGGGAATGCGGGCGGAACGCTTGCCGGATTTGGTGAATCACAACCAAACCCATCGCGGCACGGTGGAGACTAGCGTGACGGTGACGTTTGATTTGTCTGATGTACCGGATGCTTTCGCAGATGAGGAGGAGGAAACGCACAATGGGCAAGGAGAAAATCCCGACGATCCCACCCTGGAAAAAGTGGGTGACGATCCCCCCCTGCCACCCCTTAAAAAGGGGGGGAGAAATGATAACTCAGACTGGAGTGTGACGCGGAAACTGCGAGTCACTCAGCAAGGTACGTACACGTCGAATTACTACATCAACGGTGCATCCTGCAACCTCACCGAACTCCACGAACAAATGAACCGCCTGCGGATTTATCCAGAAGGCTACAACGTGGTGCTGCAAGGGGATGTCACCGGGATTATTTCGATGAACCCGCGAGAACGGCGGGAAATAATTGATGAATTGGCTGGAGTGGCGACCTTTGACCGGAAAATTGTGCAGGCGAAGAACACGCTAGATTCCGTTAAAGAGCGGGAAGATAGCTGTCGCATCGTTGAGGCGGAACTGGTTGCCCAACGCGATCGCTTATCTCAAGATCGCATCAAAGCCGAAAAATACCAAAAACTTCGCGCCGAACTTCAGCAGAAAGAACAGTGGGAAGTCGTTCTAAAATGGCGAAGCCTTCAACAACAAGAGCAACGCCTCAAAGAGCAAATCGCCGCAGGCGATCGCACTTCCGTTGAGTTAACCACCCAACTAACTGCCCTCTACGCTCAAATCCAGCAAGCAACGGCAGAACTCGACCAACTGAATACCCAAGTGAAGGCGCTGGGGGAAGAAGAACTTCTGGCTTTGCAATCGGTTCTCGCGACTCAGGAAGCGGAACGGCGTGCGGCTCAACGCCAGCAGCGCGAGTTAGAAACAGCACTTGGGACGACGACAGCGAATATAGAACACGAGGAGCGAAGTCTTCAACAACACCAGCAAACGCTGCAACATCTGACTGAGGAGAAACACGATGTAGAGACGCGATCGCTCTTTTCTCTACGTGGCGCACGGGATGAAGCGCAGCAAGTTTTAGAGCAAAGACGGGAAGCCGCCAGTGCGATCGCTGCCGCCTCGGAAGCTTGGGTGCAGCAACAAACCGCCCTAAATCGCCAAATCGAAATTTTACTGCAAACGGTCGAACCGCAACGAACCGAGCAAGCGCAACTGAGAGAGCGTTATGCCAACTTGGGGCGGCAAATCGAGGAGCAAAACCAGCTTTTAAAAACAATTGAGCCAGAATCTACCACAAAACAGTCTCGATTAGCTGATTTTGAAATCCAACTCAATGATTATGCCCAAGAAATCCAATCCTTAGCGCAATCTCTCGCAGCCGCCGAACACGAACTGCAAATCCAGCAAGAAACTCAGAAGCGACTGCTACAAGAGCAACGGGACAAACAACGCCAACTCGATAAACTCGAAGCGCAAGCGCAAGCGGAGCAAGAAGCGCAAGGCACCTTCGCCACCAAAGTGATTTTGCAATCAGGATTACCCGGTGTCTGCGGCTTAGTCGCCCAGCTAGGGCGCGTGGAACCCCGCTATCAGCTGGCACTGGAAACCTCCGCTGGTGGGCGTCTGGGAAATCTCGTAGTAGAAGATGACGGCGTGGCAGCGGCGGGAATCGAACTGCTGAAACAAAAACGGGCAGGGCGGATCACGTTCTTACCCCTGAATAAAATTCAGCCCCCGCGATTTTCTCAAACCGTCGCCCTGAGTTATGCGAATGGATTTATTGACTATGCGGTGAATTTGATTGATTGTGAGGCGCGATATCGGGATATCTTCGCCTACGTCTTCGGCAGCACCGTTGTCTTTGAAAACCTCAATGATGCGCGTCGTCACTTGGGGCAGCACCGGATTGTCACCGTCGATGGGGAACTGTTGGAAAGCAGCGGGGCGATGACGGGTGGCAGTAGCAATCAACGTTCCGGGCTGCATTTTGGGACGGCTGACGCGGCAGAATCGGCAGAAGCAGCAGCGTTGAGAAATCGCTTGCAAGAGATTGAGCGAATTTTAGATCGCTGTGGTGAAATTATCAGTTCTTTGACTGCAAAAACCAAGCATCTGAGTCAAGAATTGACGGAGGCGAAGGCGAAGCGGCGGGAACAAGAACTGCAATGCCAACAGTTGCAAAAGGAAATTAAGAACTTAATTGCACAAACAGAACAAGCGCGATCGCTTCTTTCTAAAAATACCCAAGAATTCCATACAGCTGAGTCTCGCTTAGCCTCCCTTAATGCCGAATTACCCGCGCAGGAAGCGCAACTGCAACAATTGCGGCAAGCTTTAGCGGAATTAGAACAATCTCAAACTTCTAGCGAATGGCAACAAATTCAGGCGACGATTAAAACCGGCGAACAACAGCTACAAGAACGGGAAAAAGCGCTTCGGGCTGCTGAGCAAAGATTAAAAGATTTGGAAAATCAGCAACAGCGATCGCAAGAAAAAATCCAAGAATGTCAGCAGCGCTTGCAAGAATATCGCACGCAACAGATAGAACAACAAAATCAGCTAACAGCACTCAACACTAAAGCCGAAGAACTTAGCACTCAAATTGCCCAAACCCAAGCCGGATTAAAACAGCAAGAGGAGAAATTAGGGGAAATTAAACAACAACGCGATCGCGCCGAACAAGAATTGCGATCGCGTCATCTTTCCCAACAGCAGCTGGAATGGCAACAGCAAAAACTCCAAGAAACCCAACAACAGCACCGGGAAGCCTTAGCCACTGTGCAACCGCAGCTAGAAGCGCAACAGGCAGAATTACCCGATCCGCTGCCAGAAGTGCCCATGCTTGTCAATCCGGGTTCTACCGAGACGGAAGCGATCGCCTTTGACTCCTTAATCGCTCAACTCGAACAATTGCAAAAAGAAATGCGAGCGATCGCCAAACGCCTGCAAGCAATGGAACCCGTCAATATGCTGGCGTTAGAAGAATACGAACGTACCACCACCCGATTAGAAGAACTCACTCAGAAATTAGCAACATTAGAAGCAGAACGCACCGAATTGTTATTGCGAATTGAAAATTTCACCACCCTCCGACGCCGCGCCTTCCAAGAAGCCTTCGATGCAGTCAATCAAAACTTTCAGTCAATATTTGCCGAACTTTCCGATGGCGATGGCTACTTACAACTCGACGATTCTGAAGATCCTTTCGTTGGAGGTTTAAACCTCGTTGCACACCCCAAAGGCAAACCCGTACAGCGGCTTGCTTCCATGTCCGGCGGCGAAAAATCCCTCACCGCCCTGAGTTTCATCTTTGCCCTGCAACGCTACCGTCCCTCGCCATTCTATGCTTTTGATGAAGTCGATATGTTTTTGGATGGGGCAAACGTAGAGCGATTAGCTAGAATGATTAAACAACAAGCGATGCAGGCGCAGTTTATTGTTGTGAGTCTCCGACGCCCTATGATTGAGTCATCTGAACGCACGATCGGCGTCACTCAGGCGCGAGGAGCTTACACCCAAGTTTTGGGACTAAAATTGCAGTCTCAAAAAGAGTCTGTATGATTTGAATTAGTATTAGTAACTAATAGGATTCGAGATCGGGATTCGGCCTCCAATGACATCTGAACAAATCCGTCAACGCTCCGACATTTTAAATACCCAAGTCATCACCCGCGACACTGGTAAGCGCGTGGGTGTTGTCAAGGAGCTATTGGTAGACATCGATCAGCGCAAGGTTGTGGCGCTCGGTTTGCGAGACAATCTGCTCTCGATTGCGGGAATGCCCCGGTATATGCTCCTTGATAGCATCCGTCAGATGGGCGATGTGATCTTGGTTGAAGATGACGACGTTATTGAAGATATCGACGTTGATGCCTACAGCACCCTGATCAACAGCGAAGTGATTACGGAAACGGGCGAACTTCTAGGGAGAGTCCGGAGTTTCAAGTTCGATCCTGACAGTGGCAAAGTTTACTCCTTGATCGTTGCATCTTTGGGGTTGCCGCAAATTCCCGACCAGGTGATTAGCACCTATGAGCTGCCGATAGAGGAAATTGTCAGCAGTGGCCCGAATCGATTAATTGTATTTGAAGGCTCCGAAGAGCGTCTCGTTCAGCTAACGGTGGGCGTTTTAGAGCGTCTGGGCATCGGCAGAGCGCCTTGGGAACGGGAAGACGAGGAAGCTTACTTTCAGCCGACGGTTGCATCGGACAAGCAGCTGGGAACTGGCATCCCCATTCGCACCCCGACCGTCACGCCGATTCGCACTTCTACCCCGGTTGTTGAAAACCGCTGGGATGAGGACGAGTGGGACGAACCAGAACCAGAGCCAGTTCGGAAGCGCCAAGCCGAATCCATTTATTACGAAGAAGACGACGAAGAGGATAACTGGAGCGAGGCGACAACCGAAACGCGGGGCGTTCGCTATGAAGATCGACCCTACGTGGAATCTGAGCCATACGACGACGAAGAGGACTACGAAGAAGACGCATACGAGGAGAAAGATGTTTGGGAAGATGCTGAGGAGCCAGAACCTTACAAAGCGCCCCGCCTAAACATTCCTGAAAAAACCAAAGCGCCGGAGTACGAAGACGGCACCTATTAAGGTGAACCCCACCCCAGTCCCTCCTCGTGAATGTTGAACCCCACCCCAGCCCTCCCCGTAAACGGGGAGGGGTTCAATATTCTCCCCTCTCCGTTCACGGAGAGGGGTTGGGGGTGAGGTTCCAAGTGTATGCACTAAGAGAGTCAATCTTCAGTCCCACCGGATGCTTCTAACTTGCTTTAGAAGCATCTGGTGGGATTTTCATTCAAGAAAATTGCACGGCGCAATGTCTCCCAGCACCTTTATTTTCTTCGCCGCCAGACAAGCCAAGCGATTCCCAGCCCGAGAATGACGAATATAGCGATCGCGCTAGCGGATGCGAAGTTGTTCGCACTAGCGGAAGCTAAGGTATCTCCAGGAACTTGCTCCTGAGTAGACGGCTGGCTAGATTGACTGACTTTTGGCACCGCCGTCCCTGCTGCCACGGTGACGGGAAATTTTAGCTCAAACGGCTGGAAATTCGCTCCCGATGCAGGTGTGCCACTGAGTTGCACCTGATAAGTCCCCGGCTTGGGGAAAACAATCTCGGCACCCGGAATGCCTTGATATCCTTCTGCGGAAATGGCTTTTAGCGCGGGCGACAAGACGGGGGCGGCGTTTGGGGTGCGGGGTTCAGAGTAGACAGTTAACTGACAATTACACTGCTGCAAGGGGATGACTTGACCGCCTTTGCGAGTGAGTGCAAACCAGGTAAGAGAAGGTTCTCCAGATTTGGGGTTGTCATTGGGTTCGATGTGCAGGGTACCGCCGACATCTTCTGCAATCTGTACCTTATGGGCAGTCGCGGGTGTAACCAGTAGTGTCAGGAAGAACACCGTTTCACCTATTGTCTGCAACAAATATCCGCGATTCCCCCAACCCTTCTGATTAAGATACGGTTGGTCAATTTGTAAAGAGCTTTTACCGAGACTGGGAAGGAGGGACATATAATTTTTCAAGTGAAAAAAGTGACCAAATCCAGCGAACTCGCACCAGTAATACACCCAACGCCACCATTCCCAGTAGCCCTACCCGCAGCTGATTCGCCCAAGTCCCCCCTAAAGTACCGAGGTAATGGGAACCGATTAGCACCGCATGAATTACACACAGGAGAAACGCTGGAATGCTCAGCAGATGAATCTGTCGCCAGCGTTTGCCTAAAGATTTCTGTATCCGGTCAAAACTGGTTAGTGCCGCTGGAGTCATCAACGCCAAAGCGATCGCTCCCGCACCCATCCCCCATTGATGCACTGGCAACATAAAAAACACTGCGTTGAAATTCCAGTTCAGCGTATGCTCTACCATGTGAAAAATGTGGGCAAGGGACAGCACATAAGCTCCCACTCCCAAGGCGCGGCGGTAATGTAACAATTGTGCCCAGAAGCGGCTAACCGGACGGGCAATCAGAGTCAGCATCAAACACAGTAACGCCGCGTGTCCCGTGTAATCTACCATTGTGTCGCCGGTTCGCATCAGGGTGAGGATACCAATCGTCAGCGTCACCCAACCGCCCAACCGAAACAACTGGCTGCGTTTGTCAGCACTTAATTTAGATGCCGACACTCCGACGCCCAGCATCATCGGTAGCGTTCCCAGCCCAAAAGCGAGCATAGTTGCTGCCCCCATCCAGAGACTGCCCGTTTCCGCTGCCTTGAGTTGAGCTGCATACAAGAATCCGCAGGGAATTAAGCCCCAAACCAGCCCCAATAAAGCCGGTGTTAAGGAAAGGCGATTTTGGCGATCGCTTGTAGATACCCCTCCGGGCGGCGACTGGCTTGATTTCAGCGACAGCTTGACCATTGCGGCGTTCAGACGATTGTGCCAGATGCCTTGCTTGAGGGGATGTAAAATCGGGAGCCGAGGCAGGAAATCTGGTTTAATCTGTGCCAAGCCAAACCAGATCAGCATCAGTCCGGTCAAAATAGCGATCGCGCGGCGCAAGTCACTGCCGATCCCAGCGAATTGCCCTCCGGCAATTAATAGAGAACCCAGTGCCCCAAGTCCAACACCCGTGAGGGTATAACTAACAATCCGCCCCAAATTTAATAGCCCGTGAAAATACAGTTGCTGCTGCCAGCGGGGAGCGGTATTTTGCTGATGGGACAGGGAAAACGCTACGGTGAGAGGGCCACACATTCCCACGCAGTGACCAAAACTCCCTAAAAATCCCAGAGCCATGACTAGCAACAAATCCAACATTATGTTTGTTTCTTAGGAACCTCTCCAGCGGCTTGTTCGGTCGAAAGCTGGAATAGACCCAACTCCCTCAGTCGTTATTCTAGGTCTGGACGGGGGGCGGCGATAAACAAACGGTAATTTTAGGTAGAAAAATGAGGAAATGGATAGTCTCGGTGTTAGCACTGGTCGCGATCGCAGTCGCCGTCAGCAGCCATGAATTCTTCCAGCAGCGATCGCAACCAGTCATTGAAAGCCGGGTAGAAAGCACTCCAGCACCTCCAGTCCAGCATTTCGACATAGCAGTGGCGTCTGAGAAACCCGTCAATGTTCCGAATGTAGACCCAAAGCGGCTGATGGCGCACGTCAACGCATTAAACTTTCAGCGCTACACCCAGACAGAACGCGATCGCACTCGCAAATACCTCACCCAATCCCTCAAAAAATCGGGCTGGTCGCCCAAACTACAACCTTTCGAGGGCGGCGTCAACGTTGTTGCGACTCGCAAAGGCACCGATAAGAAAGCCGGAACCGTTCTCATCGCAGCTCATTACGACACCGTTTCCGGTTCTCCTGGTGCTGATGACAATGGCAGTGGCGTTGCCGTAATTCTGGAAATGGCTCGTCTCTTCAGTTCTCTCTCCACTCCCCGGACGCTACAATTGGCATTCTTTGACCAAGAGGAATTGGGACTGCGGGGCAGTCTTGCCTTTGCCGCAAAGCAGACAAATTTAGATAACCTGCGCGGCGTCATCGTCATGGATATGGTGGGCTATGCTTGCTACACCCCAGGCTGCCAGAAAGTTCCCCCTGGTTTGCCCATCACTCCACCCAGCGATAAAGGTGACTTTCTGGCGGTCGTCGGCGACACCGAACACTTGCCACTGCTAGACGCTTTTAAAAAGTCCGCTCAACCCGGTTTACCCCTGGTTCTCACCGTACCCGTGCCTTTAAAAGGTCTCATGACCCCCGATGTGTTGCGTAGCGATCATGCGCCGTTCTGGTATCGGGGAGTGGGTGCAGTGCTGTTGACCGATACAGCGAATCTGCGGACTCCCCACTATCATCAGCCCAGCGATACGCCGACCAATTTAGATCGACCCTTCTTCCAAGGAGCCGCCCAGCTCGTTGCGAACGCGATCGCTCGGCTTTTGGAGAGCGATCGCCTGGAATCGGAGCCATCCACCTCCTCACCATCTGCTGGCAGCAATTTCGGGCAATAACGGCTGGCATTGCCCAAAAATAGTTGACGTTTTTTATATCCTATGCTAAAGAGCAATGCTTTAATCAGCTTCTCGGTGATACTCTAGGGAAACACCCAACTTTTCCCTAGTTTTTCACTTTTTCAGTGAAGCTCCTATGAGAATTCTGCTAGTGGAAGATGAGCAATACCTTGCTAAAACCCTGAACCAAGCGCTCGTTGACCAAAATTATGTAGTTGATTTTTCCCCTGATGGTCAAGCCGGATGGGAGCAATCGCAAACCTTTCCCTACGACTTGATTATCTTGAATTTGTGCTTGCCGAACTTGAACGGTATCGACTTTTGCCGACAATTGCGGTGCATGGGCGATCGCACCCCTGTCCTCATCGTGGCGACTCAGGATAGCGCTGCTCAGAAGGTAATGGTATTAGATGCAGGCGCAGATGATTATGTTGTTTACCCTTTTGACAAGCAAGAGTTACTTGCTCGCATCCGTGCTTTACTGCGTCGGGGTAGTTTGACGGTACCACCCATCCTTAACTGGGAAGGCTTGTGCTGTAACACGATTACCTGTGAAGTCACCTATGGCGGTCATCCTCTGGAGTTGACGGCAAAAGAGTATCGCTTAATCGAGCTGTTCGTGCGAAATGGTCGCCGGGTGTGGAGTCGGAGTGCGATTCTCGACCGCCTTTGGCCCACTGAAGAAATCCCGCAAGAAGAAACAATCAAGACCCACATCAAGCGTTTACGGCAGAAATTGCAAGCGATTGGTGCCCCGAGTGATTTGATTGAAACTGTTTATGGTTTGGGCTATCGCTTGAAACAAGAGTCTCAGGTTTAAGTAGCGTTCAGTGAAACGAGGGCGATCGCTTCATCGGAAGGGAAGTCCCCCAAACTATCGATTGAATCTTACCCTGACCTCAGATTTTCACTTTTTGGCACTAACGTCATAGTTGGCACTAATGTCATAGATCGTAGATAAGTTAAAAAAATCGAAGTTCGTTACAGCCATACAGTCATAAATCTTCTAGCTGTAATGCAACTTTTACTCTGCTAGTGTCGTTTTTGTTTACACCTAAAACAAATGAATTTCACACATAGTAGCGATACAGATAACTCTCTTAATCAATCAGAAGCCAGTGAAAGACAACAACAAGCGAGGATAAGGAGCCAAAAAAACTTGATTACATGTCAAAATAACCATGAAAAGCGACAAAAAGCACTAACTGAGCAACAAAAGCTCCTAATCACTCAGCGAAATAGCCTAAGAAAACTAAGAAAAGAGCGAGAAAAACTGATAAGGCTATTGGCTTCTGCCAAAACGGTAATGGACTCAGAGGGTTCGGCTTTGCAGTCGGTGTTGAAGTGGGGAGACTTACACTTCAATCCAGCTACCCATGAAGCTACCTATGCCGGTCAACCTCTGAATTTAACTGCAAAAGAGTGTTGCTTACTAGAACTGTTCTTGAAAAAGGGTAGCTGCATATTAAAGCGAGATGAGATTCTCCAACGCCTTTGGCAGCCTGAAGAAATGCCTCATGAAGAGACCATCAAGGCTCACATTAAGCATTTACGGCGGAAACTGCAAGCAGTGGGCGCACCCGCTGATTTAATTGAAACCGTTTATGGCGTAGGTTATCGTCTCCAAAACAGCCCGCCCCGACCTTAAGCATGGTTACGCTGACAAAATCTAACTTTCCTTCTTCCCGACTTCTTCACTTTTAGGCGTTAACTTTTAGATAAAGCGTTTGAATAGAAAAGAAAAATGCCTTCTTGTCCTTGCTGTTCCCAGCCCTTAGTCCGCCATGCGGCTTTGGGGAAAGTTTACTGGTTTTGTAGCTATTGTTACCAGGAAATGCCAAATTTAATCACTCTTGTCAAAGCTAAACCAGGGTTTCACATAGACCGTTAGAGGGGAAGAAGCTTAAACAACCAACATTGAGCGAACGATCTCAAAAAATCATCTGCGATACTGCTTCTTCATTTATCTGATTGGTTAATCTTAAGATGTTTTTCACAGCAGTTTATTCAGGGCAACAGATTCTGTTGAATAATACAAAATGAGTCAAAAAGAAGAAATTTATTTACTTGATGAAGCGACTCTGAATTCTCTTACAGTCTATTGGCAGAAAAATTGTATAAAAGAAGAAGACATCGATAAATACGGGTTCTTGGTATCCATGAGAGATGCTTACAAACTTGCTTCAAGATTTACTGAAGGCACCCCCTATCGAGATAGATGGTTTTGGATGCTGCATGAATTTATGCAAGATGAGTACAACAAAATGACTGTTGCTCAGTTTAATCTTGATGGGATAAGCACCCAGTTAAGGCAGGATTTTACCCGACAGCCTTTTCGCATTACCCCTATCCTGTAAAGAAAAGACATTACAAATTACCGATTCCCTGCTTTATAAATTAGCAACCGAATTGGTATGAGTTTTCGGCAAAGCCAGATTCATTCATCATCAGCCTTACAGAAGTAGGATAGTTATGACTCAGATACTTGATTCTCTTCCTCCAAATTCGTCTGATAGAATTCTCTGCTGTTATATCAATTCCACCAGCCAAATTCAGATCGCTCGGATTGCGAATATCCCAAACTGGTACTTTGAGCGGATTGTTTTTCCAAAAGAACGTTTTTTCTTTGAAGCGTTACCGGATGCTCAGCTAGAAATTCATACGGGTATGATATTCGATGCAAGTCTAGCGGATACAATCCCTTGCAATCAGCTATATATTCAAGAATTGGCAGCTGAACTCGTCTAAATGCTACAGTTCTAAATGCTACAGTTCTAATTGCTACAATAACTCAAGGCAAAGTTGGCGGAAATGGTCGCCGCGTTGCTCAAAATTTTGGTATTGATCGAAACTGGCACAGGCTGGAGAAAGTAAGACAACTTTAGCGCCATGAGCTTGAGCTAATTCAGCCGCTCTAGAGACAGCCTTCTCCATCGTTTGTACAATTTCGTAACTGGAATAGCCAACGTCTTGTAGTCGCTGGGAAAAAACAGGGGCGGCGTCACCGATGAGTAATACGGCGGCGGCTTTGGTTTGAATCGTCTCTAGCCAACTGGTGTCATCACCCGCTTTGGCTTCACCACCAGCAATTAAAATCGCGGGACTGTTAACGGAAGCTAATCCGACTTGGGCGGCGTCGTAGTTGGTGGCTTTGCTGTCGTTGATAAAGTCAATCCCCGCCAGCGTGCAGATGTGTTCCAGGCGATGGGGAACGCCGGGGAAGTTTGCGATCGCTTCTTGGATTGCCTCTTTCTCAATTCCCGCCAGTCTCGCCACCGCTACCGCCATCAGCAGATTTTGCAGATTGTGTTCTCCCACCATCCGCAACGCCGATGCTTGCACAATCTTTTCACCTTGTTTTTCAGCTTGTGGAGATGCCATTTGCGTCTCTACAACCCAACCGTCTTCGATGTAGAAACCTTTCTCGCCAATCAAATCGGCTTTCCTCACACTTGTCCAGTAAGCATTGGGAAAGCGATCGCGTGCAGTTTTCCGCAGTTCGGGATCGTCTCCGTTCAATACTTGCTGCTGAGACTGACTCAGTAGATGTGCCTTAATGTTGTAGTAGTTTTCTAGGGTTTTATGACGGCTGAGGTGATCCGGCGTAAAGGTTGTCCAAACCCCGATTTTCGGAGCAACTGTAGCAGAGGACTCGATTTGATAGCTGCTGAGTTCTGCAATTACCCAATCTGGAGGCTTTTCCGCCAGCGCTAATTCCCCAGCAGCATAGCCGATATTGCCGCAGGCGGGAGCATGGAAACCAGCCGCTTGAAAAATCGCAGCAACTAAAGCTGTCGTGGTAGTTTTGCCGTTAGTGCCAGTAATGCCTACCCAAGGACAAGATTGGAGATATCGCCACGCGAGTTCTATTTCTCCAATTGTCTCGATACCTAGCTTCCTCGCTTCTATTAATATCGGTGCATCCCAAGGAACGCCGGGACTGACGACAATCATCTGGGGCAAATCGGAACCGTTAAGTTCTAAGGAATAGCCCAACTTCACGTCAATGCCCTCGTTGGCAAGCTGCTGTTGTTCTTGGCGAAGATTTTCGGACGAATTGCGATCGCTAATCGTCACCGCCCAACCGTCCCGTTTTAACAACCGTGCAGCGGCAATTCCCGATTTTCCCAGACCGATAATATGAGCGATGGGCATAGACTAAATGGCAGTGCAAAGTCCCTAGTTTAGCAATCCTGTATCATATCGCGATAACGGTATTTAAAAACTCATTTCCCACCAATAGCCTCCTTCCTGATTCTTCCTTCGCGCCCTATAGCGCTAACGCGCATGGCTCCGCTAGTGCGCCTTCGCGGTTTTTTTTCTTCCTAATTTCTGCTTACTCCCCAAAATCAAACCCATTAACTTCCGACTAACTCTTCACAATCGCCCCAAAATCAGCCAACACGCGGGCATGATTCCGGAGCAAACCCAGAATATTCAACCGATTGCGCTTGATATTGGGATCGGCATCCATCACCAAAACACTTTCAGCACCATCAAAGAAAGTGCTAACAGTCGGAGCAATCTGTGCTAAACCATCCACTAATAGCTGGTAATTTCGCTGTTCTTGAGATGCTTGAGTTTGCGGAACTATCTGCACTAAAGCATCATAAAAAGCTTGCTCTGATGCTTTCTGGAATAGTTCTGGACTCACCACCGTCTCTGGTTGTAACTGAGCTTTATCTAAATCGCCTTGGGCTGCTAAACGAGTCGAACGGTTGACAGTTTCGTAGATTTCATTCAGCTTGCCATTATTGCGAATTGTCTGGAGAAATAAAGCGCGATCGCGGACATCCAATAAGTCTTTTAACGCTCGTTCTGTATATTCCGGATCGTTGTCTCCCAGAACTGCATTCACCAAGTCATAATCAGTATTTCGCTCATCTTGTAGGAGATTGCGGATGCGTTGCAAGAAAAATTCCTGCAATTGCCGCACTAATTCCTCTGATTTTGTCTTGAAATATTTGTCAACAGAATCATCATTTTTTTGTTGAATGTTTTGTAGAATCTTTTGCTGCAAATCCTTAGAAACATTTGCCCCAAGAGGGATTATCTTGGTATATTTGCCAACAAAATCTGCAACAATTTGTTGCAGCAATTGATGCAAATTAATCGGTAAATCTGCTGCCCATGTGATATTGACTACTGCATTCGCTGCACGGCGTAAAGCAAAGGGATCGGAAGAACCTGTGGGCAGCATTCCCAGCCCAAAGATACTGACCAAAGTATCCAGCCTATCTGCCAAAGCGACAACTTGCCCGGTTATCGTTTGGGGTAAAGAATCTCCTGCCCCTCGCGGCAAATAATGCTCAAAAATTGCGGTGGCAACCGCCTCCGATTCGTTACTTGCTAAGGCATATTTCTGCCCCATAATGCCTTGCAATTCGGGGAATTCTCCCACCATTTGAGTCACGAGATCCGCTTTACAGAGTAAAGTCGCTCGTTCAATGTGCTTCTTTTCATCTGCTTCTAATTGCAGTTGCTCAGTAATATGACCCGCAATTTTAACCAGACGCTCTACTTTTTGCCGGACCGACCCTAAATCTTCTTGAAAGGTGACTTTTTCCAGTTGAGGTAAATAATCTTCTAAAGGCTGAGATAAGTCAGCTTTATAAAAATACTGACCATCCGCTAATCGTGCCCGAATTACTCGTGCATTTCCTTCAGCGATAATGTCTGACTTCGCCGGGTCGCCATTAGAGATTGTGATGAAATAGGGAAGTAATTCTTTAGATTTTTCAGTTTTAAAAACTGGGAAATAACGCTGGTGAGTTACCATCACTGTGGTAATCACTTCAGTTGGGAGGCTCAAGAACTCAGAATCAAATTTTCCGACAACTGCTGTGGGAAACTCTACTAAATGAGTGACCTCTTGCAGCAAATCCGGATAGATTTCGGTGTAGCCATCCATCTTTTGAGCCGCAGCCTGGACTTGCTGTTGAATTTTGGTTTGACGCGATTCTGGATTCACTTCCACCGAAGCAGAACGCAAACAATCGACATAATCATCTGCCTGAGAAATCGTCACAGATTCGGGATGCAAAACCCGATGAGCGCGTGTAATGCGATCGCTCTTAATTGTCTCGGAACCATTGACTAACTCTATCGGCAGTACGGCATCATTTAATAAAGCCACCAACCACTCAATCGGTCGCGGAAACTTGATGTCCCCATCGCCCCACCGCATCAACCGCTTGCCTTCTAATCCAAAAATCCACTGGGAAACCAACTGAGTGAGAATTTCAGCAGTTGGACGTCCGGGGATAGTTTGCCGGACAAAGACAAAATCACCTTTGTCGGTGGGGCGAATTTCTAAAGCGTTGAGTTCTACACCGAGCTTTCGCGCAAACCCTTCTGCTGCTTTCGTGGGTTGCCCATCTTTAAACGCCGCCTGCGCGGGTGGCCCTTTGACTTCTTCTTCTCGATCCGGTTGCTGAGTCGGCAATCCTTTAATCAGCACCGCGAGGCGTCTGGGTGTGGCATAAACTTCAATCGCCTCGTGAGCCAAGCTATTTTCGGTAAGACTGGCAGGAATGCGCGATCGCCATTGCGCGATCGCATCATTCACAAAGCTTGCAGGTAATTCTTCTGTACCAACTTCCAATAAAAATGTACTCATAGAACACTGTCTTTTAATGATTCAGAGGCTGGACTAGCTAGTTTAAACAGTTTACCGCGCTGGGAATCCAGACAGGCTGCATCTAATAACGATGTCGAGTAGGGGCACGGTACTGCTGTGCCCCTACTGGAAATCCAGGATCGGAAGCGATCGCCTCTTCTGTACCCAGATTAAGTCGATCTCTCCGATAAGGAACGTGGATTAAAGCAACTTACACTCATTCACGCATTCACGTTCTGTAGGGGCATGACACTGCAATGCCCCTGCCATGCCCCTACGCAAAACAATCGGAGCGCGATCCTGACCCAATCCAAGATACATCACGCTTCTAAGGGGTGAAGAGCCACTAAAGACTTAAATTTTGGCGTCTCCATCAAAGCCGGATTCAGCCCAAACCAGCGCCCATTCTCATCCCGATATTCAAAGACAAACATACTTCTGAGCAGCGTCTGATATTCTTTATCGCCCTTCACATTTTGCTGCTGCACCACCCGAAACAATAAGTCCCACTCCTCTTCGTCAATCGCCAGCGCCAAATCATCGCGGTATTCTTTAATCACATTCTCCAAACAAGCGCGGGAGAAGGGGGGATCTTCTTGCTGAAGACAGCTGTAAAGCAATCCCAGTAAGTTCCGCACATGACCGCCACTGACCCGGCACAACCGATCCAGCGTTTCAGAAGCATCAAAAACCTTGGTCAATAGCTCTAGGTGCTGCTGTTCGTTCGCTTCTGGGAAGGCTCGTACCATCACCATCTTTCGCAGCAACGTCATTCCTGCCTCGCAATCCCGACCATCGCGGTTCCGCACCGGCACCATTGGCAACACTTTGGGAGCCACCCCACCCCCCAAACGATTCTTCAAAGCTTCGTAATCGTTGGAGAAAATTAAGGACAAGGGGATCGTGTAAACGACATGGCAACTCAAGCGGCGTAACTGTGCCCCCCGGTCGATAAACAGATATTCTGGCAGGGTACCTCCCGAAGGCATCGGTCGAGGATCGACCCGATCCAGGTTATCGATAATCACCACCAAGCCTTTTTGACCGCGTCGCTTCAGTTCTTCGTTCGCCCGTTTCAGGATTTCTTCATTGATCGCTTTTAAAAAGCCTTCGGTGCGGGGTTCTAGGTACTGCCGCAACTGATCCCGCAGCTTAGGGCTATCTTTAGTTTTGGCGGTAATTTTGCCAATCCCCACAGACAATTGGGCTTCAGCGGAGACATCAATCGGAGTCTGCAAGATGTCTTTGATCTCGTTGAAGAGATTGGAAAAGTAACTCGGTTTGAGCCGAATCTGAATTTCTTCCAGGCTTTCACTGACTTGACGCGCGATCGCCAGCAAAATATCGCTGATATCGATATTCGCCATGTCTAATTCTTGACTGGACTCGAAATAAACCACATGAAATTGCTGCCGTTCTAACTCGGCTTTCAAGCGAAATAGCTCTGTAGACTTCCCACAGCCGATGTGTCCGGTAAATAGCTGACTGGTGGGATCGTCGGGTGAAATCCGGGCAATGGTTCGCCCCACCGCCTCAATAATTTTGCCACCTCGCACCGCTGAGAAATCGATATAGTAGGGACGATCTTCCGCCCTAGAGAAGATGAGCGTCTTCGCAGGGTTACAAGCCTTATAGAATCTCTCCAAATCCAATTTCATGCCGACCTCTTGAGTATGCAGATCAATCCCTGTACTGATTTTTGTACTGCTAGACAGCTTCCGTTAAAGCGACCCTAGTCGGACTGGAGGGGCGCACCCCTCTTGCACTGAGATAGATACATCCTGGTAGAGTTGAGGGGATTTGAGAGGAATGCTTCGCCCTGAGTCGTATAACCACCGGCTACTTTGCGGCTATAACGCGATCGCTCTCAGCTTGGTTCTCAGATGCGCTTCGATTCAGGTCGAATTGCGATGATTGCCTCGCCGAATCGTGCCGAGTGATCCAAAAAGCGATGGAAAAAGCCCAGATTTTGGCGGCGAAGAGCGATCCCCAATTTTAAATTCTTTTTCCGTAGTCTAAACAGAGTTCATAATGACCCGGTCACGTTAATATTTAGACGTTAGAATTTCCCGCTACAGTTCCTGATGAGCCGTACTGAAAAGAGAAAGAGATTCTGTTAACGTCCTGTTAGATGAAATTGCCGAGGGAACCGATCGTGACTTTCTCCCCGGTCAGCGGATTGGCGAGCATAGGGCGATAGCCCCGTCAGGAGGGGATAGTCGGAACTCCCAAGCGCTCTGTTTAAGTTAAAGAAGGACGCGCCTAAACTTACGGCGAACCACCATCAAGCTGTGTTGAGTGCAGTCTACCTCAAGCACCACAAACTCCCGATTGAGAAGTTAGGATGACAAGCATCGCATCAGTATCACAAACCGAATTGAGCCAACGGCGTCAAAAACTACGTCGCCAACGACGGATAAAATCTTTTCAAGCGATGTGGCGAGCGATCTTCGTCGCCGGTTTAGCAGGCAGTTTAGTTTGGGTGACAACTTTACCCGCTTGGGTGATCCGCAAACCCGATCAAATTGCGATTGAGGGCAATAAAACGCTTTCAATCCAAGCGATTCGGTCGCTGCTGCCCCTATCTTACCCTCAGTATTTGCTGCGGCTACAGCCGCAAATCATCGCCGATAAGTTGGAATTACAACCTGCTATCAAGGAAGCTACCGTTACCCGGCAAATGTTGCCGCCAGGACTCACCGTACAAGTTACGGAACGACAGCCAGTCGCGATCGCCCTCCGCACGCGCACGCGCCAGACTCCTGCTTCCAGCCAAACCTCCTCAAATCGCAAAACGCGATCGCAGCCGGTATTGGGATTGTTGGACGAACAAGGCGTCTGGATGCCCTTAGAAAGCTACACCGAACTAGAGCGCACCATTCCCTTGCCGACCTTAAAAATCATTGGCTATCGGGATGAATATCGCCCCTACTGGTCGGCACTTTACCAAGCCGTTAGCCGCAGTCCGGTGAAAGTATTTGAAATTGATTGGCAAAACCCAGCCAATTTAATTCTGAAAACCGAGCAAGGATGGGTACATTGTGGTGCTTACACTTCTCGGTTTGCCTATCAGCTCACCGTCCTCGATCGAATGCGAGATTTGCCAGCACATTTTTCAACCAGCGAAATTGCCTATATTGACCTCAAAAACCCCGATTCCCCAGCAATTCAACTAAAAAAAGACAACGCTCCCAAAAAAAACAAAACCTTATAAGCTTGGAGGGAACGCGAGTTCTGGCTTTAGGCAGAAGGCGTCTTTTGGGCTAAATTCATCCTTACATCCTGCCAAGAGAGCATCTACTTTACAAACATTTTTCATCTTTTATCAAGATCAGCCTTCAGACAGTTGACTCCAGACCTGTTTAAGAACGTCAATGCACTATGACTCTCATTGGTTTTAAGGGTCAACTTACCCTATAGTTGACTCATATCGCTACCTAAACTAAAAAGTTGTTTATTGACCCTTTCTATTGCAATGACGCTCAATAGTAAACCAGGGCTTGCCCACCAAAACTCAAATCCCTCAGGGAACGCAGGTCGTTCACCCGCAGTGGACGGCGCGAATCCTTTTAATAACACCGTGTTACATTTAGGCCATAATCACGATGCTAACGGAACACCCAGGGAAGAATCTAGGAGTGACAACATCGTGCTAGGTAGCGTCGCCAAAATTAAAGTCATTGGTGTTGGTGGGGGTGGGGGCAATGCGGTGAACCGCATGATTGCCAGTGATGTTAGTGGCGTAGAGTTTTGGTCAATCAATACTGATGCCCAATCGCTGTCTCACTCCTCAGCTGCTAAACGCTTGCAAATGGGACAGAAGTTAACGCGAGGTTTAGGTGCTGGAGGTAATCCTGCCATTGGTCAAAAGGCAGCGGAAGAATCGCGCGATGAGATCGCTCATGCCTTAGAAAACACCGATCTCGTATTTATTACCGCTGGCATGGGAGGCGGTACGGGTACGGGTGCAGCACCGATTGTGGCAGAAGTTGCCAAAGAAATGGGAGCCTTAACGGTGGGCGTTGTCACTCGTCCTTTCACCTTTGAGGGACGCCGTCGCACTTCTCAGGCAGATGAAGGCATTGCCGCTTTGCAGGGTCGGGTAGATACGCTAATCGTCATCCCCAACGATAAGCTGCTGGCAGTGATTCCAGAAACCATGCCAGTTCAAGATGCTTTTCGAGTAGCAGATGATATCCTGCGTCAAGGTGTGCAAGGGATATCGGATATTATTACGATTCCCGGACTGGTCAATGTGGACTTTGCTGATGTCCGAGCTGTGATGGCAGACGCGGGATCGGCAATGATGGGAATTGGTGTGGGTTCTGGGAAATCGAGAGCCAGAGAAGCCGCCGTCGCCGCAATTTCCTCACCTTTGCTAGAGTCTTCGATTGAAGGAGCCAGAGGGGTTGTCTTTAACATTACCGGCGGTAGCGACCTGACGCTGCACGAAGTGAATGCCGCAGCCGAAACAATCTATGAAGTGGTCGATCCCAATGCGAATATCATTTTCGGGGCAGTGATTGATGACCGGATGCAAGGTGAGGTAAGAATTACCGTCATTGCAACTGGATTTAGCGGGGAAACTCAGTCTACACCAGCGGCGAGGGAGGCACGCACATCCAGACAGCCGCAGCGACCCATTGCACCGTCACCCATTCCGCCTTCTACCCCCACGTTTGAGCCTAAACCTCAACAAGGTGGAGGATTGGATATTCCGGAATTTCTCCAAAGACGGCGTCCGCAACGCTAGAAGAATTAAAAATTAAAAATGGAACACTTCCTTTTTAATTTTTAATTGATGCGTGAGCAATCCAGCCTTAGTTAGCAGGGTGCGAAATTCTTCTAAACTTTCACGAAGCCGATTGAATTCGGTAGAAGTTCCGAAGCCAATGATTACCTGTCCCAAAAGTGGGAAGACTTGACTGATTACGGGAGCGATCGCTACATCCACGCTCTTACGCCGCATTAATTTCCCCTCCTAAACTGGAAATCAGTGCGGCTCATCGTTTATTTCCTCTGATTAGGCCTTTGCACCTAACCCCGCTCTACCCGCTTCTCACAGGCAACCTTATAATAATTAGCCGATTCGTCGGCTAATTAGAAATTGAGCACTATCAGATTTGCAGCGATTTGTAAAATCTAATTATTCAACTCAATTTAGGTTAGTTTCATCAAAATTTAGAGTAATAGTAATTGTTATTAGTCCTTAATTTGCGAGTATTACTAATTACCGATTCCTATGACCGTTACAAACCCTTCAAGCGTACCTGTTGCTCTAACAATTGCCGGTTCCGATAGCGGCGGCGGTGCTGGCATTCAAGCCGATTTACGGACCTTCGCCTTTCACTGCGTTCACGGCACCAGTGCCATTACTTGCGTGACAGCGCAGAATACGCTGGGAGTCACGCGGGTGGATGCTTTACCGACAGCAGCAATTGTCGCCCAGATTGAGGCTGTGGTGACGGATATTGGCGTCCAAGCAGCGAAAACGGGGATGTTGCTGAATGGGGAGATTATTGCGGCTGTAGCGCAAGCTGTGGAAGCTTTCAAACTGAAGAACTTAGTCGTCGATCCCGTCATGGTATCGCGCACAGGTGCCCAGCTGATTGACAATGACGCTGTGGCAACGTTGCGGGATGTCTTAATCCCTAAAGCAGCGATTGTGACCCCCAACCGCTACGAAGCTCAATTACTGAGCGGGTTGCCGATTCATACCTTGGATGATATGCGCTCTGCTGCCCAACGCATTTATCATTTGGGAGGTGGGCCATCTGTATTAGTGAAAGGAGGCGGCATGGAGGGAAATCTACGCGGCATCGATATCTGGTTTGATGGGCACCATCTGGAAACGTTAAAAACCGCTACTGTAGAGACAACAAACACTCACGGCACGGGGTGTACGCTCAGTAGCGCGATCGCGGCTAATCTATCCCTGGGCAAAGATCGGTGGTCTGCGGTTCAAAAAGCCAAGGATTACGTCACTACTGCTCTAAAATACGCTTTAGCCATTGGTCAGGGTCAGGGTCCAGTGGGACACTTTTTCCCCCTCCTACAATCGGAGAATTAAAACAATCGGAGAATACAAAGGTTATAGCAATGACACCGTAAAGATCGATTGGGGCATATTCCTAGTTGATTAAATAGCAAATTTGTTAAAAAATGGCTGTCAGAGTCGCCTCACTTTCCATTATTGTTGCCTTACCAAACTTAAACTAAATCCATGATGTCTAATCCCTCGACCCGCTCGCCAATGCAAAATGCTTATATTTCTGAGCAGACTCCCCAAAGCCCAATGAATACCTACCGTCCCTCAGTGCCAATTTCGGTTTACAAAGAACTCTCAGCAGAGTTACAAACAGCGCAAGCGATGCTGGACTCGCTGAATTCCCAAAATCAGCAGTTAGCTAAAGAAAATCAACAGCTGCGCCAAGAAATCGAAAAAGTTGTTCAGTCAGCTTTGCACGCACAACAGGTAGTTACTTCGTTTCCCTCCGGGAGCCGAGTTGAAGTTCCCCCTCCCCCCATTGAACCGGAAATTCGGACTGCACCAAACGCAACACCTAAGCGGCGTCCTCCGCAGCCTCCTCGTCCTCCTCGTTCGGCTGCGATCGCTCCGCCAGTGGAAGTTATACCCCCTCCCCCGCCCAAAGCTGAACCAGCACCACTAGCTGATTTTTCAGAAAGCTTGGTAATCGAACAGGAAGAAGGTCGGTATCGTCGCCCAACTCAGCCAGAGCGTTCCGCAGATGTGAGTGGCTGGTGGTTAATCATCGTCATCTTTTTGATTGTGGCGACAGCGTTTGGTACTGGCTTTTTGATTGTGCGTCCGCTTTTGAATAATAGTCGTTAAGCTTGCTGGTTGACGGCTGAAAGATTGACTCTGCTAGAGTCGGAAGAACCGGGTGCATTTGCCTGGAACAACCGCTTTGATACAAGTCGGGGCAAATATTTTCAAACCCGCGCATCTTCACTGTACTGTTTAGTCAACGCTGTCTAGTCAACTGTCCAGTCACATCTGTCAAGTTAACGAGTCAGTGATATCCAGCAAAACCCGTTAGTTAGGGTTGGCACAATGGATGCCTCTAGTGGGAGTGAAGAGCAATATGTATCATATAATACAAAAAACTTTGTTTGAGCAGTGATAAAACATAGCCGCCGCTTTACGAGTACCTTTGGTTGTACAAATTGATTGTACAGATCAAATCCAGAACGAACTGAGGAGTTAGAAGCTTGAAAAAAGTTGAAGCGATTATCCGGCCTTTTAAACTCGACGAAGTTAAAATTGCGCTAGTCAACGCGGGAATTGTAGGAATGACCGTTTCTGAAGTCCGAGGATTTGGGCGGCAGAAAGGCCAAACCGAACGCTATCGCGGTTCCGAGTACACGGTTGAGTTTCTGCAAAAACTTAAAGTAGAGATCGTTGTTGAAGATAGCCAGGTTGATATGGTGATTGAGAAAATCATTGCCGCTGCCCGAACGGGTGAAATCGGTGATGGTAAGATTTTTGTCAGCCCGGTAGAGCAGGTCATCAGAATTCGGACGGGGGAAAAGAATCTGGAAGCTGTCTAAGTTAGGACTGAGGGCTGAGGACTGAGTCATCAGGACTGAGGACTGAGGACTGAAGGCTGAGTCATCAAGGCTAGAGGTCAGGAGTAATAAAAAATCAGAAATTAGAATTTTTGGCGATCGCAAAATTCTGATTTCTGGTTGCTGGATTTCTAACTTCTGGACTCAATCCTCAGTCTTTAACGTCTGTAGCTGGGGTAAGAGAATTTTAAAAGCTTGACCGCGATGGCTCCACTGGCGCTTCAACTCAGGAGTCATTTCCGCAAAGGTCATTTGCTCTTTGGGAACGTAAAAAATCGGATCGTAGCCGAATCCTCCCGTACCGCGAGGGGCGTGGAGAATTTCGCCGCGGCAGACTCCTTCGGCTTGCAGGGCGATCGCGCCATCGGGACGAGCGATCGCGATCGCACAAACAAATTGCGCTTCCCGATTCAGTTCGTTGCCGAGTTCATTCAACAGGCGTTCAATTCGATCGGGGTCGGTTTTGCCGTAACGCGCGGAATAAATACCGGGTGCACCCTCTAAGGCGTCTACTTCCAAGCCAGAATCATCTGCGAGCGCCCACTCTCCAGTCGCCTGTGCCACCTGGGATGCCTTCAGACAAGCGTTAGCCATGAAGGTGTCACCCGACTCCTCAATCTCCAGTTCCTCTGGCTTCAGGGTCAGTTCCCAGCCAAATCCGCTTAAATATGTCTGCATCTCTCGCAGCTTACCTGGATTTCCCGTAGCGACTACCAACACAGTCATCGCGATCGCTCCCTTGCTGAAATAAATAAACGCCTACACGATTATAGAAACCTGTTTTTGCAGAAGTTAAATTTTTTGGCTGGCGATCGCTATCTGAAACTTGTAAAAAATCACCCATTCAGGTGAACGAAACAGCGGAACTAACTCGCACGATAGCAGCGTCAAGCGTTTTATCTGCTATATGCATTCGATGAGCGTTGGAGTGCCGCTCGTCTCACCTAACACGCTCTCCGCTTGCAAAAACAACTCTATTGAGGTTTCTATGAGACAGATTTTCAAAAACCACTCCAAAGCCGTAAACCCCGGTGAAACAGTTCACCAGTCCGAGCGAATTTTTGCCGTTTTAGTTCTAACTGGCGTCCTGTCTTTAGGCGCAGGTCTGACACTGTTAGAAACCGCATTTGCTGCCCCAGCCAGACTTTCTGAGTCTATCACCAGACTGGTTAAGGTTAAAGACCAGAAAGTGGGGCAAAATCTTGACCGTAAGCAAGCGAATCGCTTACCACCTCGAATTGCTAACGCTGTTCGTCAAGATTTGTCGCGTCAAACTGGCATCGCTCCGGGAAAGCTCAAGATTACTCAGTTTAGTCAGGAAACTTGGAACGATGGCTGTTTGGGACTTCCGAAATCGGGTGAATTTTGTACCCAAGCATTAGTTCCCGGTTGGCGCGTTGTCGTGTCTAGCAGTAATAAAACTTGGGTTTATCACACCAATTCTACAGGGCAAGTTTTACGCTTAGAAAAGTCGAATACTCCTGCCAGTAACATCCCCGCAAACTTCCCCAAATCAGTTGCCAATGCTGTTATCGCCGATGCCTCCACGCAGTTGGGTTTGCCGGTCAACCAGATTCGCGTCGTCCAAGCAGAACAAAAAACCTGGCCTGATGCGTGTCTAGGGATTTACGCACCTGATATTTTGTGTGCGCCAGCGACAGTAGAAGGGTGGCAGGTGACGGTAGAAGCAAGCGGAAAACGCTTGGTCTATCGCACGAATGCAGCTGGTTCTGTAGTGAAGGTGGATCAACTCGCGAGTTTGCCGAATTCCGTTCGAGATGCAGTCTTAAGGGAAGCTTCCAGACAGTTCAAAGTGCCCACTACCGAACTGAGCATCGTTCAAGCTCAACAGTACAATTGGGATAGCTGTCTGGGTTTGGGCGGTATTAACGAGAGTTGTCTTACTAATGCAATACCTGGGTGGCAGGTAACTGTACAAAGCAAGCTACAACTGTTGGTTTATCACACCAACAGCGATGGTTCCATTATTAAGTTCAATCAAGCAGCAAGTAAACTAAGCGATGCTGGCATCCTCAAGCCGACGCCAATCCCGACTAGCGAACTACCACCATCCTTAGATAAAAATGTGGTGTTTCGAGCGATTGCCAGTGGCGGTTTTACTGGCAGAACCTACGAAACTGTTTTATTGAATGACGGAAGCTTGATGCGGGTTCGCATCGGCGATGCTAATGACTCCGAACGTAGCGTTCTCCGCATTCCTGTGCAACAGGTACGACAGTTTCAGCAAATGCTAGAACGGCAGCAATTTGCCCAATTTAAGAACCTAAGCTACCCAGCACCCAGCGGTGCTGCCGATCACATCACCTACACCCTTAGCAGCCGCAAAGGTACAGTTCGCTACACCGAGATTAATCAAGGGAGTTTGCCTGCACCTTTAGAGAAGGTGATCCAAACCTGGAATCAGCTTGGCAGCAGCGCCCAAAGATAAGATCGGGCAGAATCCAGATACTCTCATTCTTAGCCAATAGGGAAAGCAGCCCCAGACTGGGGCTGCTTTCCCTATTGGCTGATATCTTGCCAGTGAAGCAACTGAATAACACAGGGATTGCTGTTTGGCGATCGCTAAACAATTCCGACTACCGATCCTTGAGGAAGGTGTTTTGGCGATCGCTACGACTTTTCAAGGGTTTCAAGAGTTTTAGAGAGTCTTGCCAATCGGTATTTTTGCAAAAGCTCCCCTGAGCGTACTTCACACCCAACAATGAAAGTCTCTGTAGTTTTGCCTAGTCCGCGCGATCGCGCCTTTGCGCTAACAGCACGTTAAAGTCAGCTCTAATGAAGTGTGATTTGGGTCTAAACTAAGAGTCGAGCCGCTTTCCGAAAAAGGATTTGACAGAATTTCACACTTGATTATTTATCTTTCATACTTTTTACTTTGTAATTTCTGCTTTTTTGGGCATCCTGAAAATAGACATGAATTTTTTTAGGCTAGCGACTATGTCCACTCCGTTCCTTATTGTAGACTTGCGATTGGCTCAAACCCCTGCCAAGAAGGCTCAACCTAAAGCCCCTGCCAAAAAAACTCAAACCGCCCAACCAGCAGCCGCAGCCGCCAACGCTCAACCTGCGCCCATCTGGATGTACACTTCCGGAGGACTGCTGTTACTTCTCATTGCTGGGGCAGTATTTGTCAAGCTTAAAAAGGATGAGATGGCAAAGAAAGCCAAGATCCAGGATTTTAAAGTCAAAGACCTCCAGAAAAAGTTAAAGTTGGCGCTTGACTCTATTCATAGAATGGAAAGCAATCCTGACTTGGTTAACTCACGCGAATTCAACCTGGATTACCTCAGAATGCGAATGGATGAAGAGGTATTTCACTTTGCCATTGTTAATCAAATCAAAGTCAGAGTAAAAGACTTAATCACTATCGCCCTGCGTCCTACCCAAGCATCACAAGCCTCAGTGGGCATTGCCAGTACAGCGGGACGCCAAGTTGATGAGATTTTTGATGTCATTTATGAGACGGGAGAGGGTACGAAGCGCTCTAAGCGGGTGCTTTTCCGCATTCAAATCAAGTTAATGAAATTACCTACCCAAGCAACTTCTGCTACGATTAGCCAAATTATTGATTGTATTGAAACATTCCTCAGTCCAGCGGAAGACCACGATACTTGGCAACCCACAATTCAGGGTCGTCTTGCAAAACTACAATGGGATCAAAAAGCCAAACCGACACCTTTATTGGTGCTAGAACAATTGAGTGAAGGTGGCAATGTCACTATTCGCACGAAGCGC
Source organism: Trichocoleus sp. Lan (assembly GCF_039961855.1). Taxonomy (NCBI): domain Bacteria; kingdom Bacillati; phylum Cyanobacteriota; class Cyanophyceae; order Leptolyngbyales; family Trichocoleusaceae; genus Trichocoleus; species Trichocoleus sp. Lan. Next base: position 274,926 of record NZ_JAMPKA010000002.1, read on the forward strand.
TAGGATGTTGAGAAAAAAGTTATTTTCCATCAGCAACCAGGGTAGATTCTGCTTGGTTATCCTTTAGTGACATCTTGCTCCGGGCGGTTGAAACCGGACAGCGATAGGAAGCACGCAAACGAAGCCTGCCGAGAGCAGGTTACAAAACCCTTGTTTTCGGTTAGTCCGCGCTTTTGGATTTGGAATGCAATCGTCCCAGCATTCTATTCTGAGAGCTTGATGCAAGATATGAGCTTAGCTACAATCAGCTCTAAACAACAGGCTTTCTTGAAGTGTAGATGGCAAATGAAAAGATTGCCTTTTGTAGAATGAGCCATTCGCCAAAACTATGTAGTGTGTAAAGAGAAATCAACCCACTTCAATCGAATTTTTCACTCAGAAATCTGACTTAAGCAGGCGTTTTTTCGGAAATAATTGTATCGCGGACTAGACGCCCATCTTCCATGTGAATAATTCGGTCAGCAACATCTAAAATACGATTGTCGTGAGTTACCATCAAAATCGTACATCCTTGTTCCTTTGCCAATCGCTGCATCAGCTCGACAACATCGCGACCGGACTTACTATCTAAAGCAGCAGTAGGTTCGTCAGCTAATACTAATTTAGGATGACTCACTAAAGCACGCGCGATCGCTACCCGTTGTTTTTGTCCCCCAGAAAGATTCTCCGGGTAGTAATTTATGCGATCGCCTAACCCCACCGCTTCCAACATCGCGGCTGACCTGGTTGCAGCTTCCTGTGACGGAATATCCCGATGCAGTTCCACCGACATTTGTACATTCTGTCGCGCTGTTAGGCACTTCAGCAAATTGTGAGCTTGAAAAATATAGCCTATGTGCCGCCGTACCTGCACCATTTGGCTTTTAGAAGCTCCAATTAGTTCTTGTCCTAATACTTTCAGGCTACCTTCTTGAGGAGACCTTAAACTGCCCATTAAAGTCAATAATGTAGTTTTTCCTGACCCTGATGGCCCAGTCATGATTGTAATTTCTCCCGGCTGCATTTCCAGATTTATATCAAATAAAATCTGTTTCCTGAGCGAACCTTTGCCAAAGTAATAATTGAGATTTTTAATTGCAACAATCGGTTCTTGCAGCATAATTTTTCAATTTCATTAAAATTAGCAACTAGCTATGTTAAAATATACCATTTAAAAAATATCAGCGGGGTCGGCAGCTCGGAGCTTACGGACTGCGATCGCACCTGAAATCAAGCACATAAAAATAGTTAAAAGCAACACTACGGTTGCTCGAACAACAGTCATTGCAATCGGTAAATTTGTACCGCCTTTTATAAAAATATAAAGCCCTGACGCTAACGAAAAGCCAGGAATATAACCTAAAACTGATAAAATTAAAGCTTCCTGAAAAACAACAATTAGTAAGTATAAATCCGTATAGCCTATCGCTTTTAACGTAGCATATTCAGCTAGATGATCGGCAACATCAGTGTATAGGATTTGGTAGACAATAACTGTACCAACAACAAATCCCATTAAGGTTCCTAAACCAAAAATGAATCCAATTGATGTACTGGTTTGCCAATATGTCTTTTCAAACTCAATAAATTCTTCATGGGACAAAATTTGTACATCTGTACAATCTTTATCCATATTTTTTAAGTCTTGGCATTTCGCATCATTCTTCTTTAAATTAAAGGACTCCTTCATATTTTGAATAACTTGACTTACATCCGCACCGGCTTCTAAATTAACCACTCCAATATCAATCAATCCTCTCTGTCGTCTAGGGAACATCCGAAAAAAGTTCAAATCGCTCGTTATCAGATTACCATCGGCTCCAAATGATGCGCCTAGCGTGAATAAGCCTTGTACTTTGACGCGACGGCTTTCTACTTCTGTTTCAACAGTTTTTCCCTGCTTAAACCAATCACCAACTGCCCCAAATTCTGGACGAGACGCTTCATCAAATAAAACAACATCTGGAAGTTTAATTTTATCTCGGTTATTTTTAACTTCGGGTAAATTTAGAATTTCTGCTGCGGGATTAAATCCAATTACCATCAATTGGCGAGTGCGGCGATTTTCTGGATTTTTCCACAAGCCAAAGCCAAGATATACTGGACTGACCGATTCTACTCCGTCAAAGCTGAGAGCTTGATACAGTCGCCGCTGTGGGAAACTTTTCATGGCAATCAAAGCCGTGGACTGGGAACTGACCAAAAAAACGTCCCCCTGCATATTTTCATGCAAGCTTACGGAGCTTTGAAAAAGGGCATCGCGAAACCCTAACTGCACAAACATCAAAATGTCAGCAAAACCAATACCGGCAAGTGCCACCAGCAGCCGCATTTTTTCACGGGTAAGCTGTAACCAGGCTAGAGGAATTTTTGGCATGATTCTACAAAACTTGTTGGCAAGGGGCTAATGGCTAATTGTTCAAAAACCATTAGTAAAGATAGCTAAATATGAATTTTGACGGTGACTTTAGAGTTAGTTAAACCGGCAACGCGGCGGCTGGACTCTGCATTTAGGCGAATTTTTACTTCCACCACTCTGGCATCTACATCTGCGGCTGGATCGGTATTTAAAATATCTTTTTTCCCAATTTGCAAGCCAATCTGATTGACCGTTCCTTTGAGTTCATCGGCAAAAGCATTGCCCTCGCTGTTAATCGTCGCTTGCTGCCCTAGCCGCACTTTTCCGATATCACTTTCATAGATTTCTGCGACAGCAACCATCAAATCGGTTTGCCCAATTTCGACGATTCCATTATTACCAATGGTTTCTCCAGGACGGGTATGAACTTTCAAAACTTGACCAGCAACGGGTACGCGGACATAGGCTGATTCCAAGTCGGCTTGCGCTTGTTTGACGGATGCGATCGCGTTCTCAATTTCGGCTTGTGCTGCTTGGACATCGACGGGGCGAATTTCCGCAATTTTTTCTAACGTCGCTTTGGCTTCGTTAATTTGCTGTTCTAAAGTGGCGATTGTCTCTTTAGCAGTGGCTTTGGCTTCGTTAATTTGCTGTTCCAGGGTAGCTACTTTCTGGTTAGCAGTGGCTTGAGTTTCGTTGAGTTGCCGAAGTGCCGTTTCTACTTCTAAGCGCTTGGTGTCAAAGAGAGAAGCTCCAACGGCACCTTGTTGATATAGCTGCTCATAGCGATCGAACTCCTTTTTCGCATTATCCATCTGGGCAGTCAGGCGGGCAATCTTAGCAACAGACGCATTTTTTTCCCCTTGCAGTTCGGCTTCTAAGCGAGCTACCGTCGCTTGTTGAGTGGCAATTTTCCCGCGTAACTCCTCTTGGGTGCGAGCGATCGCTGCCTTCTGAGCGGTAATTTCCCCGGTTTGCGCTCCAGCCTTAACTTTATTGAGATCGGCTTGGGCGACTTTGACTTGTTGTTTTGCCTTGTCCAAAGCTGCTTGTAAGCGATCGCGATTGTCGAGAATTGCCACCACTTGACCTTTTGTGACCTTATCTCCCTCACCGACCAAAAGTTGATCCACGCGAGCAGCGCCCTGAACCGACATAGGAGCAGAGAGTTTGATCACTTCCCCTTGCGGTTCCAGACGCCCCAAGGCAGTCACAGCAAGCTTAGGAGGCGTACTCGGCTCTACTGCTGGCACCGGCTGCTGAGCAGCCTCTCGCAAGGCATAGAGGTTGTAAACGGTAACACCGCTGGTTGCTAAAGCACCAGCCACGACAACCGCGATCGCCCACCGCCCTACAGGTTTTACGAATGGTTGATTCTTGGAGCCAGATTCCTGTGCCATAGCCTCTAAGGAAATTATTTTTATTAATTAATCTTAAGAGGTAGGCATCAATCTGGCGAGGGAATCTTACTAGCAGATTAAGCACTCGGTAAGTCAAACAGAACTGTCGTCATATAATGTTCTGCCCACTCCTCGCCAAAAGCTTTTTCTAGCACTCGACGGGTTTTGTCGTTTTGCTGCTGTTGGGTGCAGTAGTTGCGTTGACCCTGCAAAATTTCAGCTTGCTGTTCGGCAGAAACGGGTTTGGCGGCTTTGGCATTAACACAATGAATGTCTAAAAACGCCTCGACGCGAGAGAGAAACTGGGTTTCTTCCTCTGGATTACTGGGTCGAATAAAGATGCAGAATTCTGAAAAGATTGCGCCCCAAGCGGGTAGTTCGCGCGGTTGGGAAAATTGAAGGGCTGGTAGCGCCTGAAGTTCAGCGGTATAGTTTGCCGGTAAGGTACGGTCGCTGCTTGTAGGAGAAAGATCTGCGATCGCGGCACTAATCTGTCCCCGTCCCCCGACTAAATCGCAGCCAAACATTGGCAGCGCGTATTCTGGACGCGGAAACATCACGCAATGCAAAATATCCAGCATTGTGCCGACTTTTGCCAATTCCAGGTGCATTTTGCGGAACTGCGGCGACTGGTAGCAGCGATTTTCAATCGTTAGCTTTTCACCTTCTAATCGCCCTTCCACATACCCCAACTCTTCTGGCAGGTGGTAGGGAGAAAGGTCGAGATGGCGGTGCCAAACTGCCTCGATAGTGTCCGCTAAATTGCGAATCAGAGGGTGTTGTTGTTCGCGTAGGGAAGGCTTAGAAGTTTCGAGCATTTTTTTAAAATTTGTTTTCTTTAGCGTACAAGAATCCAGTAATAAAGGCAGGTAGGTTAAGGATATCAGCTTGCCACCCGCGATAACCCAGAGTTATAACAACAGCTAATAGCTAGGGGCAGGCGATAAGTATGAAGGGTGAAGTCTTTGGCGATCGCTACCAAATCGAACAACAGCTTGGAAAACGCGCTGGAAGACGCACACTCCTAGCGCGTGACCAAAAAACGCAACAATTAGTAATAATCAAACTATTGACTTTTGGCAGTGATTTTGAGTGGGAGGAGCTTAAGTTATTTGAACGGGAAGCGGAAACTTTAAAATCTTTGACACATCCGGCGATTCCGCGCTACCTGGATTATTTTGAGCTAAATTCACCGAACTACAAAGGATTTGCCCTCGTCCAAACCTACGTGGAAGGGAAATCTCTAGAGGAACATCTCAAAGGAGGAAGAACTTTCAGCGAAGCAGATATCAAGCAAATTACCACTGCAATTTTAGAAATTCTCAACTATTTGCATAGTCGTCAACCTCCAGTTATCCACCGAGATATTAAACCCAGCAATATTTTATTAACCAATCGTTCTGGTAATAATGTTGGCGAAGTTTATTTAGTTGATTTTGGGGCGGTGCAGACTCTCGCCGCCAAGGAAGGCGGGACAATTACAGTTGTGGGAACTTATGGTTATATGCCGCCGGAACAATTTGGCGGACGTGCAGTTCCCGCATCCGATATTTACAGTTTAGGCGCAACTTTAATTTATCTGGCAACAGGTCAACATCCTGCTGATTTCCCTCAAACAGATAACTTGCAAATTGAATTTGAAAAAACTGCCAATCTCAGTCCTGTTTTAATCAATTGGTTAAAGCGGATGACACATCCCAGCTTAAATCGACGCTTGGCTTCTGCTAGTGAAGCACTACAAGCATTAAAACAAGAACATCCAACAGCAGATAGCTTTCCTCTAGTTGTCAAGAAACCAACTGGTAGCAAAATTTCACTGACTAAAAATGCAGATTTTATTAAAATTAGTATCCCTCCGAAGGGACTTACTGCTTCTACGATAGGGTTGTGCTTTTTTGCGATCGCTTGGAATTCATTCATCTTCGTGTGGACAAGCTCTGTCCTATTTGCACCACTAGGCTTCAACTTGTTTATGGTGTTGTTTTCACTACCCTTTTGGTTTGCTGGCGTGAGTATGATCTGGCAGATTCTCTTTGCGTTATTTGGACGATCGCAGCTTTATAGCAATCAAAAGCAAATTTCACTGACATGGGAAATATTTGGATTTAAATTCCATCGTCCTCGTCCAGCATTGAGACAGGATATTAACAGGTTGGTATACATCCCGAAACACCATAAAAAAGACTCAGAAGGAAACCGGGTTGATGTTCCAGGCAAAATCATTATTGAGGCAGGATTAAGGCAGTATGAACTTAACGCTGAGAGTGGCGGCATCCATGAAGCGGAACTCGAATGGTTAACCCAAGAACTTAGCGAATGGTTAGAAATACCCATTACAAGAGATTATCTTCCTCCAGCCGCTCGATAGTCTCCTATAGTTGATTGTGGATAGTTCGCAGGAAACGGGTATGTTTGGTTTAGGATGGCCTGAAGTGGGAGTAATCGCGATCGCAGCAATTTTAATTTTCGGTCCCAAGAAGATTCCCGAACTGGGAAGTTCGCTGGGTAAGACTTTACGCGGCTTCAAGGACGGAGTAAGGGGCGTGGACGAGGAACCATCAGATGAAAATCAAGACCTCAAATAACGGGTAGGGACACGGCATTGCCGTGTCCCTACAAATACATAACTGATGAGCGTTTAAAGGGTCTGGGCTACAGACGCCTTCAAGCTATTTTGATTTTCTATCGACGGTGCAACCGGCTGATGTCCGTTTTCCCCTTGAGGACGACGCGCCTCAATTAAGCTAATCGCACGGGTGACGCTTTCCGGCAAAATGACCACCAAACTGCCTTCTGGTGCTTGCCCCAGCGCCGTATTTATGGCGGTCGTCTCATCCAGAATGGTTTCATAGCGGGAATCTGGCTTTTCTTGCTGAATTCCCTGAGAGATTAAGGCAGCTGCCTCACCGCGAGGTCGCCCCCGCGTATCATCATCTTCCTTGATGATGATGCGGTCAAACATATTAGCCGAGAGTATGCCCAGAGTAACGAAATCTTCGTCGCGGCGATCGCCAGGGCCACCCACCACACCAATTCTCTCACCAGGCCAGTTGCGGACAAAACCACCTAACGCCTCATAGCTGGCTGCATTGTGAGCATAATCGATCAGAGCATTATATTTGCCCATCTCGAACATATTCATCCGTCCTGGTGTCTGAGCGGTTGAAGCGCGGAACGTATTTAAGCCCTGACGAATTTCCTCAATCTTCACCCCTTCCGCAAAAGCCGCCAAACTCGCCGCTAGCGCGTTGGCAATCTGAAAAGGTGCCCGTGCCCCCATCGTCAGCGGCACATTCACCGCTTGTTCAATCCGTAGTACCCAATCTCCCTTCAAAATCGACAAATAGCCATTTTCATAAGCCGCTGCCAAACCGCCCCGACGGGTATGTTCTCGCACCAGCTCATTTTCTGGATTCATGGTGAAATAAGCCACTTGTCCCTGCACCCGCCGCGCCATCGCTGCTACCAAGGGATCGTCGGCGTTCAGGACGGCATAGCCTTCTGGCATCACCGCTTCCACCACGACGCTCTTGAGATGAGCCATATCTTCGATCGTTTCAATATCCCCAATTCCCAGGTGGTCGGCAGCCACGTTTAAGACGACACCCACATCAGAGGCACTGAAAGCTAAACCAGAGCGGAGAATCCCCCCCCGCGCGGTTTCTAGCACCGCCACTTCTACCGTGGGATCGGAAAGAATCAGCTGGGCACTTTGAGGGCCGGTGTTATCCCCCGGTTCCACCATATAATCCCCAATGTAAGTGCCATCGGTGGTAGTGTAGCCAATCGTTTTCCCCGTCTGCTTGAAGATGTGGGCAATTAGACGAGTCGTTGTTGTTTTACCGTTGGTGCCAGTAATGGAAATGATGGGAACGCGAGTGGGCGCTCCAGGCGGAAAGAGCATATCTAGCACTGGGGCAGCTACATTTCGCGGCAAACCCTGGCTGGGACAAACGTGCATCCGGAATCCAGGGGCGGCGTTCACCTCAACAATCACCCCATCCATTTCTCGCAAGGGTTTGCTGATATCGGATGTCACCACATCAATTCCAGCAATATCCAACCCGATAATCTTGGCGACTCGTTCGCAAAGCCAGATATTTTCGGGATGAATTTCGTCAGTCCGGTCAACAGCAATCCCGCCAGTGCTGAGGTTGGCGGTTGCCCGCAGATAACAAATCTCTCCGGCAGGTAGCACGGTCTCTAGGGTATACCCCTGCCGTTGCAATAGCGTGAAGGTGGTGCGATCTACTTCAATTTTGGTGAGGATGTTATCGTGCCCTTCACCCCGATGGGGATCGCTATTGGTTAGCTCAATCAATTGCTCGATGCTGGATGTGCCATCTCCTACCACATGGGCGGGGACTCGTTCCGCAACTGCCACCAATTTGCCGTTGACCACCAATACTCGGTGGTCGCTTCCAGTATAGTAGCGTTCAACAATCACCGAGCGAGTTTTAGAAGCGCTCTTGGCAGCATCATAGGCTTCTTCTGCTTGTTGGAAGTCGGTGATATTGATAGTAATGCCCCGTCCGTGGTTGCCGTCGAGGGGCTTGAGGACGATTGGGTATCCCCCCACCTCTTGAATGGCGTCTTCAAGTTCGTCCAGGTAGTGAATTACCGTGCCGCGCGGAACCGGCACCCCGGCTTGGCGCAACATTTTTTTGGTGCCTTCTTTGTCGGAGGCAAGTTCGACACCCAAAATGCTAGAGTGGTTGCTCAAAGTTGCCTGCATCCGCTTCTGGTAGACGCCATACCCTATCTGAATCATGGCGCGAACGCTTAAAGGCATCCAGGGAATTCCCCGCGCTTCGGCTTCTTTGACAATGGTTTCGGTGCTGGGACCGAGGGCAGCAGCCCGTGCGAAATCCCTCAGGTCTTTAAGATCCTGTGCTAACTCCTGGGCGGAGTAGGTGCCGGTGTCTACAATACTCTGACAAAGGCGCACGGCGGCTCTGGAGGCATAGCGACCGGCTTGTTCATCGTGGTACTCAATGACCACCTGGTAAATGCCTGGGGTGGCTGTTTCGCGGGTACGACCAAAGCCAGCTGGCATCCCAGCGAGTTCCTGGAGTTCTAGGGCAACGTGTTCGATGATGTGTCCCATCATCGTGCCTTCTTTGACTCGGCTCAAGAAACCACCTCGACAGCCAGGGGAACAGAAGTGTTCTTCCAGACTTGGTAGCACCTGAATTAATCCCTCGTAGAAGCCAGGAATCTGATTGGATGGCTTTTCTGCAAGTTCTTCTAAATCTAGGCGCATGACGACCAATTTTTGCCGTCGAATACTCCAGTAGTTGGGACCCCGTAATGTCTGGATTTTTAAAATTCTCATGGCTACTTTTGCGGGTGATTCAGAGGATGTGGGCTGTCGAATCGCGGGTAGGGACGAAGATGCAAGCGATTTCACATCTGCTGCTTTTAAGAGAAAACTTTGCCAGAAAGGCTTCGCCCTTACTGAATCCGCTGCTACTTTAAGCAATTCCCTAGTTTCCAGCTTTAAAAAGTCACTAGACTGTTCTCCACGAACAGTTTTTTGCCAAAAAGGCAATCATGACAAGTTTTAAATTTGGAATTGAAGTACCGCTAGTAATATTCACTCATCAGCCATCGGGTAGCAGGATGACTCGCTGGTGTAAATGGTAGCGATCGCCATAACTAAGAATATGCAACCGTAGATTGAAAATACTAATCGGATCGGTTGCTCCCACTAAAGATTGATTGGTGTGAGATATCTCCCCAGGATCGACGATAGACACGGTGCCTTTACCGACTACCTGTAAAAGACCATCCGCTTCCACTAAGGCGCAAGTATCTTCGTCAATCCCAATCCCTAATTTGTCTGGATGAGCCGAAATCGCACTAATCAGACGCGCCATGCGATTGCGATTGTGAAAGTGTTGATCTACGATCACATCCGGTAAAATCCCTAACCCTAGCGTCATATCGACTAGGGAACGATTGGGAGACTCGCCGCTACCGCCTCCCGCAATCATATGATGTCCCATCACCGCCGCTCCTGCACTGGTTCCTGCCAGCGTAATCTCTCCCAGTTGCGCGCGGTATCGGACTCTTTCCATAAATGGCGTCTCGCCAAGCAGTCCACAGAGTCGCAGTTGATCGCCTCCAGTCATGAAAACCCCTGTACACTCTTCAATGTACTCCTGCATCAAGGGATCGTAACTCTGCTCCCGTTCGCGGATATCTAACACTTTCACGACTTTCGCACCCATTTCTTGAAAGATGGTGAGGTAGCGATCGCCAATCACCGCAGGTTCTCTGGATGCTGACGGAATAATCGCAATGCAGGCATCAGTCGAGCCAGCACGATTAAAAAAGGTTTGTAATATCTCTCGTCCGTGAACTTTGTCTTCCGCACCGCCGATCACCATGATGGCGGTTTTCGTTGATTGGGGCATCCTCTGTACTAAGGATTGAGGTTCTAACTGAAGCATCATGTTGCTCTTGACCATAGGGTGATATCGAATACTATCGTTCTGCCAGTTGATAGGAATGCCAATTTATCCTGATGCATGGTTCTTGCTCAACTCTCTCTAACCCCCTTGCTCACCAGGACAATCCCTACTTTCACGCTTGTCAATCGTCTCAATTTCCTTATCAATCTTTACTGGCAGGCGTTCCATCAACATCACCAAACAATTTAATTGTTTTTCTAGGTTGTTGAGTAACAAACGTTACAGATCGCCCCTAGTTTGTCGCTTTTGGGCTTAATCCTATATGCATAATGCCAGATCGAGTCAACTTTTTTTATAAAATATTTAACATTATCTTGCGATTAGGTATACCGGGTAGTGGGTAATCGGTAGGAATTCGTAGGGAATGGGTAAAATCAACCTACTACTTAACTATCACCGACTTCTGCTGTGCGATTTGATATTGTTACTCTTTTTCCAGATTTTTTCTCCTCTCCTCTGAGTTCGGGACTATTAGGGAAAGCTTTAGCCAAACAGATTGCTTCCGTGCATCTGATCGATCCCCGTAACTTTGCCACCGATAAACACCGCCGCGTGGATGATGAGCCTTACGGCGGCGGAGTAGGGATGTTGATGAAGCCAGAGCCGATATTTGGTGCTGTGGAGTCACTGCCAGTTCTAGCCAGACGCGAGACGATCCTGATGACGCCGCAGGGAGAACCGATGAAGCAACCGCTGTTTCGAGAATTGGCAGCCAATTATGACCAATTGGTAATTATTTGCGGTCATTATGAAGGTGTCGATGAGCGGGTGCTGAATTTGGTGACACGGGAGGTATCTTTAGGGGATTTTGTCTTGACTTGTGGAGAAATCCCGGCGCTGGCACTACTCAACGGCACCATTCGCCTACTACCGGGAACGGTGGGGAAGGAAGAGTCTTTAAAAGCAGAAAGTTTCGAGGCGGGGTTGTTAGATTATCCTCAATACACCCGTCCTGCTGACTTTCGCGGGTGGAAGGTGCCGGATGTTTTACTATCGGGGAATCATGCGGAGATTGAACGCTGGCGGCGAGACAGACAAATCGAGAGAACGCGCGATCGCCGTCCCGATTTATTTGCTGCTTGGTTGCAAGATTCCAGTTCCAACCAAAAACCAAAAACCATGAATCAGAATGAGCTTGAAAATGATATCGTCACCGTTAGCACACTACAGATAGCGCTAACAGCCCAAGCGGGTACGATTCAATCAAAATTGTCTGAATTAAGTCTTACGGCTAATACTCAAACCCAGGAAGGGTTGATGCAGCTACTACAAGCATCTGTGCAAGCACTGCTAGAAAATTCCGAATGCTGGACTCATGTGTTGGGGAGTTCACAGACAGTTTCTAGTCGGGAGGAAGCCGAAACAGTCTTCAACAAACTTTCGTTACAAGAACGTAGCAAATTTACGGCTGAAACCCTCTCTAACGTAGATGGCAAAGTTACCCAGCAACAAGTTGAACTCGATTCAAATGAAGAACAACCTGCATACATCGTCGTAACATTGCTAATCGGCACGGCTGACGATCAGCCGTTATTTGAAAACCTCAATTCTGCACATACTGTAAAGCTTGCTTTAGAGAAAGTTACAGCCATCAGCCTCGACTATCTAATGGTGTATGAACTACTCTGGAGTCCTCAGGTAGAAACTGATGCACTTACTCAAGAGGAACTTTTGAGCGAGTACCGTGACCTGGTAGCGATCGCTTAATCTCAAGTTTTACAACTGACTGCTTGCAGGCTAAAAAGCTTAAATTATGGAGAAAATCAGCCGGGTTTAGTCTGTTCCAAATTATGATTTTCTCAGGTTGAAGTGGAGTCGTCCCGGTGTTAAAAAAGCTTTTCAAATATGTACTGGTAGGTGTAGTGCTGGTGCTGGGCTACCACGCGATCGCTTCTGCCATTAGTGCGGCATCGACTCGTCAGCCTGTGTGGTCAGTAAACCTACACGCTAGTACGGCACCAATCGCAACAGAGAACCGATTGCTGGTGCCAACGGGGAATACAAAGCCCTCAGCACTTCAATCCCTTGAGCCGGCAACCGGGAAGGTGCAATGGCGGAGCCAGCAGCCGATTGGCAGGGTGTTTGCTGTAGAGGGTAATACTATCTATGGCAGCGATTTTGGGGCACTGCCGCTGGTTGACGATCCCAAAAACCTGGTGACGCTTGATGCCAACACAGGGAAAACAAAAGCAGTATTGCCACTTGACGATTCAGACTTTGCGGGAATGATTGGAGTATCTCAGGGAGCCTTCATTCTCAAAAGCTATGTCAGACAGGGAGTAGAGAGCGATCGCAACGAAATTTCTGCCCGTACTCCAGATAAACTGCTCTGGAAGTTTGTCACCCCCAAAGACAGTATGGTTTCTACCTTTGAGAGTGTGGACTCCAAATCGCCTGTGGTTCAAAATGGGGTAGTGTTTTTGCCCATCTTAGTTAATCCCAGTACACCCCAAAGAGGATACCAACTCACCGGATTGGATGCCGCTACAGGCAAAGTCCTCTGGACTTGGAACACCTCAGCTGAGCTAACGGATGTCACAGTTTTAGGAGACACTGTATATCCGGCAGTGTATAGCAAAGACCGTACAGGAAAGGAACCTGGTTGGGTCAAGGCACTCGATTTAAAAACGGGCAAGGAACGCTGGACTCATACGATGCGGGGCGGTGAAGCCAAGCTAGCGAGCGATCGCGAAGTCTTCATTTGGGATGGTGATGCCAAGACGAGTACGCGATTTGTCGTTTTGGATCGGCAGACTGGGGCTATGCTTCGGCAATTTACCTTATCTCGCCAGGATCGGCAAGAACCCAGACCCATCGCTCTGGCAGACAATATTATTTACACGGCTGATATGGAAATCGAAGGTGTCAGCGCTCTTGGTTTCTATGGTTCAGCAAAGAACCCTAGTCGGGTGAATGCCTTCGATGCCACAAGCGGACAGGTGCTTTGGCACACCCCGACACTCCGTGAAAGCCATATTTATCGATTTGTTCTGAATGGCGATCGCTTGTTCTTAAGCAGTAACGGGCTAGAAAACAATGTCCAGAGTGTTGTGCAGTCCTTTTCTACTCGCTAGAACCGCTGACGCAAACTCCAGACCAGAAACCCGCCTGAGATCGCAGCGTAAAGCACAACGCTGACAGATGCGATCGCCCAAAAGAATGGATTCCAAGCACTCTGGCTGACATCAATCCCCATCGGGCCGACAAACCTTTGCAGCACATCGATACCAATACTACTTGCGATCGCGCCAACACCACTGATTAGCACCCACCAACCTGCTTGCGGCACTTTTGTTCTCAGCACCAGCCACTGTGCTACCCCCAGCAAGATGCCGTAGATACCATCAAACAAAAACTGAGGCAGCACGGACATCGTGGGCATCATGCCACCTATCAAGCCGGAAGCTGGGGGCATAAGAGTCACTGCCCATAGCCCGTTGATTACCGCTAGGGCGATCGCACTTCCCAAACTGGTTGCCAGCACCCAGGAGCGAATAGATGGGAGCCACTGCCTTAAAACCAGCCATTGAGCAGTTCCACCTAAAGCACCGCCGATCAATCTAAATACGATGAGGATTAACAAAAGGCTAGTGCTACCCCCAGTGAATCCTCCCCCTGTCGCTGATGCAACCACTCCGGCAACTCCGTCCACAATGATTTGCAGCAGTTTAGCCACGACACAGGCAACTAACCATTGCCACAAAAGTTTCTTCCATGCCAAAGATTTGTCTATCGTCACGCTCAATCACTCTTTAAGTCATTTATTCTGTCAAATGTGGCTTATTTTAAGGGCAGATTATTGACCACAAAACCCCATTTGCCGTCCTGATAAACAGCTGCCAGCCCTTCAGAAAACTTCGTCGCCACATCAAATTGAGGGGTAATCATAAACTTGCCAGTTTTATCAATAAAACCCCATTTACCACCCTGAGCAGCCGGTGCCAGCCCCTGAACAAATTGGTCTGTCTCTTCAAACTGCGGTGAAATAAGGATTTTCCCTGTTTTATCGATGTAACCCCATTTACCCGCCTGATTGATGGCTGCCAGTCCTTCAGAGAAATTTATCGCTTGGTCAAACTGAGGAGAGATAATCATCTTTCCTGCTTTATCAACATAGCCCCATTTTCCCTGTTTTTGGATAGCAGCTAATCCTTCAGAAAAAGGAGTACAGTCATTAAACTGGAGTGGGATAGCAACCTTACCTTTACTGTCAATATAGCCACATTTCTTGACTTGTCTGACGGCTGCTAAACCCTGAGAATATGCGACTGTCGCGTCAAATTTGGGTGGAACAATAAACTTGCCAGTTTTATTAATAAAGCCCCATTTCTTGCCCTGCTGAACCTCTGCCAATCCCTCAGAAAAAGGCATAGCGGGTAAAATCTGGGAATCAAACTGAGGAGGAATGATAAACTTGCCAGTTTTGTCAATGTAGCCAGTTTTGCCACCCTGCCGGACGGCTGCCAGCCCTTCGGAAAATCCACTACAACGCTCAAACTGTAACGGGATGGCAACTTTACCTGTTTTACTGAGATAGCCACATTTGCCAGTAAAACCGCCCAGTTGCACATCTACCAGTCCCTGAGAAAACGAGCCAACAATATCAGGTGCTTCCTCTCCTTCGCCATTGTCAGGTCCAACCCTAAATTTGAGAGGAATGATGAACTTACCAGTTTTGTCGATAAAGCCTTTTTTGCCCTCTTTTTCAACCTTAGCCAGCCCATCAGAAAATGGGTAGACATCATCAAACTGAGGAGCGATCGCCAGATTCAGAGTTGCTTTGGTTGCAAACATCTGCTCATCTGTTACATCGGCGGAAGCTTCTTGAGCTTGAGGTTAGAGACTTATGGACAGGAGCAAGAATCCACTAAATAGGACAGTTCCACTTAAGGGATGTATAGATGTTTTGTTCACAAGCAAAATCTCTCAACGTTGCAGATGATGGATTGAAGAATCATCGTTGTTTTTTACCTTGAGTAGATGCTAATTGTTTCTCTGCCTGTTGCAGACTCTGGCGCGCATCTGCATCATTTGGATTGAATTTTAGGGCTTGTTTAAAAGCTACGATCGCTTCGGGTAACTTTTTCTGTTTCATCAAAGCTATCCCCAAAAGGTAATAGATGTCACCATTTTTATCTTTCTTTTTAGATTTCCATTCAATCCCTTTACGGTAAGTAGCAACTGCCTCATCTAATTTGTTTTGTTTAACTAGAACCTGTCCCAACCCTTGATAAGCATCTGTAAAGGAAGGATAGAGTTCAATCGCTTTGCGGTAAGCCGCGCTCGCCTCATCTAATCGGTTTTGCTCAGCCAGTATCCACCCCAGCCCTTCGTAAGGTGGATGGTAATTAGGTACAACCTGAATAGACTTTTGGTAGGCAGCAATCGCTTCTTCTGGTTTTTTCTGTATAGCCAAAGCATCCCCTAAGCGCAGGTATGTCAGGTTAGCCTTTGGGTCTAACTCAATCGATTGGCGATAAGCTGCTACTGCCTCATTTGTTTTTTCTTGTGCCAGCAAGGAGTTACCTAAGTGGTAGTATGCATCGTCATTCTTCGGTTCTAGTTCAAGCGTTTTGCGAAAACTTGCCTCTGCTGCGACCCATTGACGTTCGTAAGTGAGAGCAAGCCCCAACCATAGATGGTTCTTAGCTTTTGTAGGTTGCTGTTCGGTGGCTTTGCGACAAGGTGCGATCGCTTTTGCACTTTCTCCTTGTTCCACTAACGCAAAACACAGACCAAAGTGGGCATCAACCAACGTTGGGTCAAGTTGTAGAGCTTTGTTATAAGCTATTACAGCTTCGCTGAGCATCTTCGGTTTGGTGAATAGCCACTCCCATGCCAAAGATTGTTGTTGTAACTGGCTAGCGATCCGAATGCCTTTACCTGAACTTTCCCAGAATGTCATGTAGGCATTGCCAAGGTTAAGAAAGGCTTGAGGATCTGTAGGCATCGCTTGAGTCTTTTGGCGATAGGCAGCAATCTTTTTTTGATCTGCTTGCACCTGCCTCAAGGTCTGGTAGTCTCTGAGAAAAAACCAGCCGTAGTAAGCTCCTACCGCTAGACCCAAACCAAGAATAGAGAAAATAAAAATTTTCCGAGGTTGCTTGATTTTAAAAATCATAATTATTTTTTAATATTTACTGACTCTAATCCGATTATCAGGAAAAGTTCAGGAATTGGTAAGATAATAGGTGAAAATTGTTTTTGACGTATAAATTTAATAGATTATTAAGTATTCTTTGATTTCAATGAACTAAACTAAAAAATAATTTATTTTTCCTAAGCGTGAGCTTTTTCTCGACTCAGTGAAAATTTTGCCGCCGGGTTTTATTCACACAATAATCTCCGCTTTATTGTAACTGTCCAGTCACCCAGAATGCTGATATCTAGCCATTAATCTAGCCCTCCAAACCTAAATTAATTCTAAAATCTTCTTTTAATGAATTAATGTAAAGATATCCGCAGATTGACTGCAACCTTATCACCTCGACAATAGCGGCAAGGAAAAGCTAGCGTGGAGGAGAAGAATGGAACTGCGAAAATGCTACGAAACGTAAAACTTCAGTTGCTTTGGGCTACAGTCCTGAGTTTCACGGTAGTCAACAGTGTGAATATTCATCTGCCCATTGGCAATCAAGAAACCGGGCTGAAGATTGGCAATGAAGCCGAGGCTAGAAGTAGTGGTGGACGAAGCGGTGGCGGCTCTTTTCGCTCTTCACCGTCACGTTCTAGTTCCAGCCCCAGTCGCTCCAGTAGCGGTAGTAGCTCCTCTCCCAGAAACTCTAGACCGTCGCAGTCCAGTAGGGGCAGTACAGGTGGGCGAGCAGGCGGCGGCTCTTTTCAAAGAACCACTCCCCTACCGTCCTCAGTGAGAACTCAACCGACGCGCCCGAACTCGTCTTGGAATGAACCTTACTATAGACAACCGGGAAGCACTGTTATCGTGCCGGTTCCCGTTGCACCGCCGCCCGTCTATACCTATCCCAACAGCGTTCCGCCGAATTATTATCCAAATAACGTTCCGGCGAATCAATCAACCTACCCTCAAACTGCGCCGGGAACTGCAAATTCTGTTCCTGCTCAAGTACCAACCAATTCTGGCTATTCTTCTACCGCTAGTAACTCATCGAGTGACTTTCCTTGGCTTTTCTTATTGATGTTGTTGGCAGTTGGGAGTATTGGGCTTTGGGCTTATTTCATCTTTTTGAAGAAGAAGGGTGGGAGTGCGGCTCATGAGCTAGAGAATGATACGGTTACGGTCAGCAAGATACAGGTGGCGTTGCTGGCTCAAGCTCGAAGCATACAATCTCAGCTGACGGAACTGAGCCTGAATGTGGATACCGACACTTCTGAAGGGTTGATGCAGCTGCTACAAGAATCAGCTTTGGCGTTATTGAGATCGCCCGAAAATTGGACTCATGTTCTAGCGAGTTCGCAGACGGTGAAAAGTCGAGAGGACGCCGAGGCAATTTTCAACCAAGTTTCTATACAAGAACGCAGCAAATTTAGTGCGGAAACCCTTACAAATGTGGGTGGTAGAGTCAGACAACAAAAACCCGCGATGCCTGACTTGGATGATGGCCCAGCAGCTTATATTGTGGTCACGTTGCTCGTCGGAACAGCGGATGACAAGCCGTTATTTGAAGAAATTCGCACCGCTGAAGCTTTGAAGTCAGCTTTAGAGAAAGTAGCGTCCATCTCCCCTGACTACCTGATGGTGTTTGAACTGCTATGGAGTCCTCAAGCGGAAACCGATAGCCTTACCTACGATGAGCTATTAACTGAATACACGGAGATGGCACAGATATAGCCGCAGCGTTTAGTCCTACCGCTTGCAAAAGTCCTTCAATGCCCTCAGACTGTAAGTTTGGGGCTATACAAACAAAGCCTGCCGACCCAGGCTTCAAGCCGAAATAATTTTATAGTCTCGCGTTGCGCGGACTTCGTTTGTGTAGCTGCGGCTTCGAGTCGCCAAGCCAAGTATTGTTGCTGAAATTTTGCTGAAAACGGATAAATGGCTAAGATTCGCATCGGAAACGGTTACGATATTCACCGCTTAGTTACTGGGCGTCCTTTAATTCTGGGAGGGGTGAAGATTGAGCATGAATTGGGGTTGCTGGGGCACAGCGATGCCGATGTGCTGACGCACGCAATTATGGATGCGATGCTCGGTGCCCTGAGTTTAGGGGATATTGGACATTATTTTCCCCCGACAGATCCTCAGTGGGCAGGGGCTGATAGTCTGGAACTGCTCAAGCAGGTGCATCAGCTAATTCGGGAGCGAGGTTGGCAAATTGAGAATATTGACTCAGTGGTGGTGGCGGAACGTCCGAAACTCAAGCCCCATATTGAGAAGATGCGCGATCGCTTATCCGATGTCCTGGAATTAAAACCCGATCAAGTAGGCATCAAAGCCACTACAAATGAAAAGTTAGACTCAGTTGGGCGCGAAGAGGGAATCGCAGCTTATGCTGTAGCCTTACTGGTTGCTTCCAATTAACTTGGCTCAAACCTATCGAGTCAAAAGGTTGAAAGTGTCTAGGATAGGAATGAACGAGAGGCGGATAAGACAGAGACTCTCAAGGCGCTGGGAGAATTAGGGCAATGGAAGTTGGAAGATTTGAACTTACTCAGGCTAACAATCACCCTGATATTATCGCCTGCAACCGTGAGGGGCAAACGGTTCTAGTAGTTGAAGTCAAAGCTACTCAACTCAAAGATAGTAAAGCCAAACAATGGGCGATCGAGAAACTAAAATCCTACCTGCAAGCGGCGAACACGAAAATTCCCTTTGCCATGCTGGCTGACCTTAAAAACATTGAGATTTTTCAATGGGACGGGGCTAATTTATCGGAATCCGTTAGCGTACTTAAGACTGTTACAGTGCTTAATCATTACGACCCCGAATTTAGCAGCAAACGGATTTTTTGGAACTATTTGAAGACATTAATTGAGGCTTGGCTGCGCGACTTAGCCTATCACTGGAAGTTGGAAAACCCGCCAGCATCAGAAGAATTGGCAGGCATTGGTTTGTTGCAAGTGCTGGAAGATGGAGATACTTACGCTGAAAGAGACTCTGAAGGTGGCGCTTCTTGGTGATACTTTACGTTTAGACTAATTTCTTACAGATAGGAAAGTGTTCCTCAGCGCCAATGTTAAAGAATTTAATACACCGGAAGTTCAAGCGGCTTTGCATGATGCTAGCGTGGTCTAAGTATTTAACCCGCACACAAGATTTCCTCGGTTGGTTAGCGTCTCAGTAAGTTTTAATTAATACTCGTACAGACAATCATTATGAAATTATCTGCTACTATTCCCCCAATTTTGCATCGTTTGTTAGCTGTCATGCTGGCGATGATAAGCGCGATCGCGCTCCATAGCTGTAGCCTGAATCAATTGAATACAAAAGCCGCTCAGGTGCCGCAGTTGGTGGACAGTATTCTGCAAGATCCCAAAACTTTTAACTATGTTCTGAGTCAAGAATCACCCAACGTTTTTAGCTTAATTTACGAAGGGTTAATTACTGAAAACGGCAATGGTGAACTTGAACCCGCCTTAGCTGAATCTTGGGAAGTCGCCCCAGACAAAAAGCGAATTGTTTTTACCATGCGGGAGGGCTTGAAATGGTCTGATGGTCAACCACTGACCGTTGATGATGTCATCTTTACTTACAATGAACTCTATTTCAACGAAAAAATTCCTACTGATATTAGAGACATTCTAAAGATTGGCAAAGATCGCCTGCTGCCTACTGTCCGTAAACTTGATGAACGACGGGTTGAATTTACAGTTCCAGAACCTTTTGCCCCGTTTTTGCGCTACACCGGACTTGCAATTTTACCTGCTCATGCGCTGCGAGAATCCATTGTCACTACAGATTCAGATGGAAAACCCAAGTTTCTGTCTAGCTGGGGAATCGACACCGATCCCAAAAAAATTATTGTCAATGGAATGTATCAGCTAGAAAACTATCAAACTAGCGAGCGGGTGACATTTCGACGAAATCCCTATTACTGGCGCAAGGATACTCAGGGTAATCAACAGCCATATATCGATCGCATTGTCTGGCAAATTGTCGAAAATACCGACACATCTTTTATCCAATATCGTTCTGGCGGTTTAGATACTCTAGGGATCGCGCCGGAATATTATTCTCTCCTTAAGCAAGAAGAAAATCGGGGAAAATTTAAAATTTACACGGGTGGCCCAGAACTCAGCACGACTTTTTTGGTTTTCAATTTAAATAAAGCCAAAAATTCTCAAAATCAGCCTCTCGTAGACCCAATTAAGTCTCGCTGGTTCAATAAGCTTGAGTTTCGCCAAGCGGTTGCTCACGCCATCGACCGTCAGAAAATGCTGAACAATCTCTATCGAGGGCTGGGAGAACCGCAAAACTCACCGATTTATAAGCAAAGTCCTTACTATTTATCCCCAGAGCAAGGTCTCAAAGTCTACGACTATAATCCAGAAAAGGCGAAAGAATTGCTGCGAAAAGCTGGATTTAAATATAACCCACAGGGTCAACTTTTCGATGCAGATGGCAATCGAGTTCGTTTTAGTATGCTGACCAATTCAGGGAATAAGCTGCGGGAGGCTATCGGTGCTCAGATTAAAGAAGACCTTGGCGCAGTTGGGATTCAGGTAGACTTTAATGCGATTAACTTCAATACGTTGATTGAAAAAGTTTATACCCAACGGAAATGGGATAGCTATATTGGCAAAATTGGCGGTGGCGGTATTGAGCCAAATGGTGGGGCAAACACTTGGACAACTAAAGGGGGTTTACACACTTTTAACCTAGGACCGCAAGCTGGAGAACCTCCGCTGAAGGGTTGGGAGGTTGATGACTGGGAATTGGCAATCGAAAACCTTTACATTAAAGGTGCCAGCGAACTTGATGAAAGTAAGCGGCGAGAAATATATGTCGAAAGCCAACGCATTACCCAGGAAAATTTACCCTTTATTTATCTGGTAAATCCGCTTTCAATGGAGGCAGTGCGCGATCGCGTTCAGGGCGTTAAATTCTCTGCCCTTGGTGGAGCCTTCTGGAATCTTTATGAACTCAAAGTCGCAGAAAACAAAAACATTCCGTAAACAAGGCAAAAAACAATTGGGCGCAGGGAAAAGAAAGATTAATTTCCTGCTTCCTCTTTTTCTATCTTTTTGCTTTTTGCTTTTCCCTTTTGCTTTATTCGGCTGTCACCCAACTTTACTTAAATCTCAGGCAACTGAGAAAGTATCCCAGTTGGTGACAGCCACATTAAGCGATCCCAAAACTTTTAATTGGGTACTTAATCAAGAATTTCCCCATGTTTTTCTATTCACTTACGAAGGATTAACGTCTGAAAATAGCGTTACGGGTGAAATTGAGCCTGCATTAGCTGAATCTTGGGAAATATCAGAGGATAAACGGCGAATCGTTTTTACCCTCCGAGAAGGATTGAAATGGTCAGATGGTCATTCACTGACAGCGGATGATGTTGTCTTCACGTATGAAGATGTGGTTCTTAATAAAGAGATTCTTACCGATGCCAGAGATAGTCTAAAAATTGGTACATCTGGTGCTTTTCCGCAAGTCAGAAAGCTAGATGCACGGCGGGTTGAATTTATTTTGCCAGAACCCTTTGCTCCTTTTTTGCGAACTACGACCGGCTCAAAAAGCGATGCGATCGTGATTTTGCCAAAACACGCCCTTGAGGACGCGGTAAAGTCGAAAAACTCAGAGGGAAAACCCAGGTTGATGTCTATCTGGGGAGTGGATACCAATCCAGCGGAAATAATTGTTAATGGCCCTTATAAAATAGAAAGTTACACCACTAGCGAACGGGTCGTATTTCGGCGTAACCCGTATTACTGGCGACGAGATGTACAAGGCAATCAGTTGCCTTACATCGATCGGATCGTGTGGCAAATTACGGAAAATATGGATACTCAGCTGCTTCAGTTCCGCTCTAATGGTTTAGATACGACTGACGGGTGGGGGCGATTGCGTCCTGAAGATTTTCCACTTTTAAAGCAAGAAGAAAAGCGCGGAAAATTTACAGTTTATACAGGTGGACCGCGATCGGGCACGACTTTTATTTCTTTTAATCTAAATAAAGGACGCCGGAACGGACGCCCTTTGATCGATCCAGTTAAATCTCGCTGGTTCAATAATCTATCATTCAGACAAGCGGTTGCTTATGCCATCGATCGGCAAGCGATGATTAACAACACTTTGCGCGGTCTGGGTGAAATGCAAAATTCACCAATTTCTGTACAAAGCTCTTACTATATAACTTCGGCAGAAGGTCTGAAAGTATACGAATATAATCCCGAAAAATCTAAGAAATTACTATTAAGCGCAGGGTTTAAATATAATAATCAAGGTCAGTTGTTAGACGCTGATGGAAATCGGGTGCAGTTTACATTAATAACGAATGCTGAAAATCAAACCCGCGTGTCACTGGGAGCGCAAATTAAGCAAAGTTTGAGCCAAATTGGCATTCAAGTAGATTTTACCCCAATTGCCTTCAACACGCTTGTAGATAAACTCGCAAACACTTTAGATTGGGAATGTTATTTGCTCGGTTTTACTGGCGGCATTGAACCCCATAATGGGGCGAATGTCTGGTTGCCAGATGGCGGGTTACACAGCTTCAATCAGGATGCTGTGTCGGGGTCAAAGCCGATTCAGGGTCGAGAGGTGGCTGCTTGGGAGGCGGAAATTGGGCGTCTGTACATTAAAGCTGCCCAAGAATTAGATGAGGTCAAGCGCAAAGAAATCTATGCCCAAACTCAACGGATTACGCAGGAATATTTGCCGATGATTTATCTAGTCAACCCGCTGTCAATGTCAGCCGTGCGCGATCGCGTTACCGGCATCAAATACTCTTCTCTTGGCGGTGCCCTCTGGAATGTTTATGAGCTGAAAGTGACCGATTAACGGCAAAATTTACATCGCCAATTCTTGTTTTTGCATTTTCTATCCTTAATTTGAAGTCGTGACTCAACCTGAAGCTTTGCAATCCTTATTAGCAGCGGTTGCCGCTGGTGACGTTAGCCCAGAAGCAGCGTTAGAAAAACTCAAGCATTTTGCCTTTGAACCCGTGGGCGATTTTGCCAAAATTGACCATCACCGCACCTTGCGAACGGGTTTTCCAGAGGTGATTTGGGGGCCAGGAAAAACACCCGAACAGATTGCGGGGATTATGGAGGCGATGCGATCGCGCAACCCTATCGTTATGGCAACGCGGATTGAACCGGCAGTCTATGCCCAGTTGCAGGAAAAAGTAGCAGGTCTCCAATATTACCCGTCTGCTCGAATCTGTGCCATTTCCCCTGCGACCCTAGAACCCCAGTATTCGGGCACAATTGGCATCCTCTCTGCGGGGACTGCCGATTTATCCGTCGCTGAGGAAGCAGCGGTTACAGCAGAACTGTGTGGCTTCCGGGTGCAGCGCCTCTGGGATGTCGGAGTCGCGGGTATCCACCGCCTGTTAAGTAACCGTCACGTCATTGAATCGGCGAATGTGCTAATCGTCGTTGCCGGGATGGAAGGTGCTTTACCCAGCGTCGTCGCTGGTTTGGCTGATTGTCCTGTGATTGCAGTTCCCACCAGTATCGGCTATGGTGCGAGTTTCGGCGGGCTTGCGCCACTTTTGACAATGCTGAACTCTTGTGCAGCAGGCGTGGGCGTGGTGAATATTGATAATGGCTTCGGTGCGGCAGTCCTAGCTGGACAAATCTTGAGGACGGCTCACAAACTCAAATTATCTGGGCAATAGAGTAGTATTACCCACTCATGCCACGACGGTGAGTAGGGGCTTTTTGATTGCCATGCCCCTACTGCTGTATCGCACCCAATCCTTGAATTGCTATATATGCTATTTAATGATGGACAGCTAAAAATTCAATTTTTCCTCATCAACTAAACCCTATGCCTACCTCCAAGACAGAAGCAAAGCAACTCTTAGAACGCTTGATTTTTGAAGCTGAACGTCCTCAAGACTGGGTACAAGATGTTTGGGGATTGAGTCCTACTTTAGGAGAAAGCGCTGCAAAATTGTTAGAAGTTTTTGAAGCGTTAATTGAGTGCTGTCCTGAAGAGAAGTTAGAAAATTTATTGCAAACTTTGTATCAGGACTCGCTTCAGTAATCATTTAACCTGAGAACGCGATCACACCCTTTTTTAATTGAAAGAAGCGATCG
Organism: Trichocoleus sp. Lan; assembly: GCF_039961855.1. NCBI lineage: Bacteria > Bacillati > Cyanobacteriota > Cyanophyceae > Leptolyngbyales > Trichocoleusaceae > Trichocoleus > Trichocoleus sp. Lan. The sequence continues at coordinate 299,330 of NZ_JAMPKA010000002.1, forward strand.
CCATCAGGATGCGATCGCTTCTAGGGAACTTGCGGGCAATTTTCTTAAGACATTACCCGCCTTACACTAGACCACAGCGCTTTAGGCTTAAGCAGCTTGGTTAGACTCATTCAAGGCAGAACGCTTATTCAGCGATAGCATCACGCGAGAAACTCCCGTGGATAGAACGCTGGCACCCACCAGGGTTCCAATCAACCAAGGGGCATTGAAGGGCCACTGGAACCAAATCATTGCGCCCAACACCAGCGTAATGATGCCGTCTGTCAGTACCCATGTCCAATTCTGTTGCGGACGCACCCGGAATGCCAGGATCAGGTTAAATACACCTTCGGTCAGCAAAAAGCTACCTAGCAACAGAGTCAGCGTCAGGACACCTGTTAAGGGGTAGAAAAATAGCATCACGCCTGTAGCAATGTAGAGGGCGCTCAACAGGAGTTTCCAAATGAAACCTCCTTGCTCGCGGGTTTGAAAGGCATATACTGCCTTGGTCGCTCCCGCACTCGCTAAGATCAAAGCAATCCAAGTCTCAGCGACAATTGTCGAGACATTCGGTACAGCGATCGCAACTATCCCCAAAACAATCAGTAGAGCGCCAGTCAAAAGCGATCCATTAATACCTTTGTTCTTGTTGATATCAGTAGAAACGTCGGTTGTCATACAAATTTTTTTTCTATGCACGATTGGGCTATATGTTCAGGCTAAGAAATTTCTCATGAACTGGATAGAACCTTAAGGTAGACCACCCCGCCACACCAAGCTCTACCCCCTGATATAGTTTGCGATCGCACTTTCCCGACAATTAATTCCGTCAATTTATGGGAGCGATCGCTTAGCTGTGTTAGACGGTGTTGAGCTTGAATTGACAGCAGAGCAAATTTTTGGCTGGTTGAGAATGAGAAGTTAATTGGTTAGGGTTGTCGTGCGGAAGCGATCGCACCTTTATTCTGATTATATGTGTTCAGCTTGCACATAATTTCATTCAGAGCTGTACTAAACAATGTCACTATTCGCTCCAACCTAATGGCAATCGCACTTTTCCCTTTATTCATTTGCGCGATTTGTTATGCAACGCTTCGCTAACGTACTCTTCTTGAGAGCGCATTCCCGCTTACATACAACTTTACTCAAAGCTCCCAGCGCTGGTCTTTACTTTTTGTAGTCTGAGGATGTTAGTTGCAATTCAAGCTTGTAGTTAATTGAGCTTTACTTATCATAATTTGATAGTGAAAGTAGCAAATTAATCGGCAGCAGAACCACTTTCTCATATAATAATTTCAGAGATTTACAAGACTTTTAGAGGCTCTTGACTAGGCAAATATTCATACACTCCTAACTTATGAACGAACCGAAAAATAGCAAAGCTCCTCAATGGGGCAAAATCCTTGTCACTATTGGATTAGGAATGCTCGCAGTATCAATTGTACTGGTCTTCCTGGGAATTTCAGGTGCGGTGTTGCATAACGTACTACAACTGGGTGGAATTGCAGTTGCAGTAGTTGGTTTCATCTTGTGGAAAGTTGTCAAGGTTTGATTCAGACAACGTATGCTCGCATCTTTATCGCGATTTATTTAAGCGATCGCATTTGTCTGTCAATTGATGGGCGCGATCGCATCGTCAAGCTTGCGAACGACTTGATTCGCCTTCACTTACTGTAACTGTGTTTGTTTAGCTGTTGTTGGTTTGGAGCAGCGAGTATAAGGAATTACGCTGTAACCACGCACATAGTTTTATATTTGCATTCTCGTTTGGCTGGAATTTATATTCACCGCTTTTGATTTCTTCTCTAACCTTCTCACTCAGACCACTAAACTTTGAGGTGTCTTTCATTAGGTCTTCAAACATAGCCAAGGGAAGCAGTATACACTCAACTTCTACATCGTCTTCACTAAATACAATAGTCTCTAATCTAAACCTATAGCCAGACCATCTGATAGTAGGAAGTTTATCTACCGACGATTGGAAGTCACGTATAATGTTGTACCGCTGTGGATTGGGGTTTTTTTCTCCGTGATTTATCCACCAGTAAACATTGTGCCTAACAAAATGCTTCTCGTTTGCATTAGTACACACCTCTATTTCTATACCATCCACATCTAAGAACTGACGGGTCATTACTCTAGCTTCACCTTCAGGCATTGGTTCTAATTCCTCCCAGAGTTCGACTTGGACAGCATCTTGATGCTTCGGTTTACTAGACTGATATTGAGCAACAACTTCTATAGGAATAGGTTCATCTTCTAACGCACCTAAAGCTGAAGTTTCCTTTGTAGACTCTGGTGCATCTGCTATAAGTATTTCTAGCTGTTCATGACTAAAAGCCATAAGCTCTACACTAGCAATAGTCCGACAAGTCGAATTAGGCATAAAGTGGACTAAGCCTTGAACTGGAGACAGGTCTATTCTTATACCGTTATACTCAGTTTCCCAATACCCAAATTTACCCCACGACTTAGGATCTGTGTGGTATTCTTTCCACTTCAACACGCTAGCCCTTTTGTTGATATTTTTTAATATACTCCGTATGCTTCCTGATATCCCACGCTTACCCAAGACGGGGTAAACCAAGTATATTGTTGGCGGTTCTTCGTCAGCGATGGGGTCAAACCCAAATATCATTGTGTTCAATTTGGCTAGCTGCTGAAGGCTCTGCTGTAGTGTTATCTCAGAGGGAGTTATTCTTATAACTGGCGATACCACTTTTGACCAATTCAATGGTGGCTTGTATAATTTTATAAACTCATTTTCAAGGCTTGAAAGAGCGTTTATATCATTGCTACAAACCATCCAGCTAATACTAATGCGATTTTTCTGATTAAGCCTTTTTAGCTGATTAAATCTATGATGTTCTCGCCATCGAGCCAATAAGTTAACTGTTCTACCAATGTAAATAACTTGCCCCTTGCTGTCAGATACGAAGTATATAGCTGCACAATTAGGCAAATTACTTTTTTCTAATAAGTAAACAAATGGTAGTTCAGATAAGTTAAAATCTTTTAATAACATTTAAATCGTCCGAGGAAAGTTTCGCTTGCAATAAATAGAAAACTTCACCCAAGAGGTAATCTCTGTGGGCTTTGCTGAAAACAGATCGCTCAAGTTTATTTATCACACAGTACCCCCAGTTTTCCGACTGCTAAATCAGGTACTGTTATTCCAATAACCAGCCAAATATAACTCCTACAGTCAGCTTTAGTTCGCTTGCAAATGAAGGGAAGGGGAGCTGCTGTTCTGGCTCGTCAAACACCTCTGGTTGTTGCTTTGCTTGATAAACAAATATAGTCTGCTCGGTTGGATCTATCAGCCAGCCCATTTGTGTTCCATGTTTGAGAGAATGCAGAATTTTTTTTGTGACTTTTGTAGCACTTTGGTCGGGAGATAAGATTTCAATTATCCAATCAGGAGCCGCTTGAAATACATTTGCTACACCGCCATTTTCTTTGCGGGGAATTCTCTCCCAGGTAAATACTGCTACATCTGGTACGATTGACCGTCCACCAAACGTACACCGCAGTTCTGGAAATGCCCGTGCAACTTTTTTGGGCTTAACGACAGCATTAACAGCAATAATTAGTTCACCTTGGATGGTGCTATGTTCTCCCTGCGGCATTGGCTTTTGAATAATCTGACTATCAACGTACTCGCTGGCGGGTTCAGTTTCTGGTAGAGCCAAAAACTCTTCTAAAGTAAGAGGTTTAGCGGGTGTTTGTACCATTTGAGGTTACTCCCATTTATGCTGAATGCAAATATAGCTACGCAGGGTGAGCCTTACCTACCAAAACCATTGAGACTTATCATTAGATATCCTCAACTTGCCCGCCGTAACCAGCCAAATACTTGCTCAACTGTCAATTCTAATGGGATATCTTGGGGGACAGGCAAGCGATCGCTATCTCTGAGCAATGCCATCCGAGTATCTGACCACAGCACAATAATCACTCGTTCTGTCGGATCGATCAGCCACCCTAATTGAGTTCCTTCTTGCAGGCAAGTTTGAATTTTAGCAATCAATTTAGTGGTGCTTTGATCGGGTGAGAGAATCTCAATCATCCAATCAGGGGCACCTTCAACAGCGATATTCTCAGAAGGGACTCGGTCTTGGTGAATAACGGTAATATCAGGAACAACAGAATTACTACTTAAGATGCAGCGTAGCTCTGGAAAAGCTTCATAGGGTGAATCCGCTTGGTCAATTGCAGCCGTCAGCCGTTTCTGCAAGATGCTGTGGAAAGCTGTGGGCATAGATTTTTGATTTATTTGTCCGTCCATTAACTCCCAAGCTGGCGACTCCTCAATATTCGGCAGCTTCAGGAAGTCTTGCAGTGTGAGCCGTTGGGTAGTGGTAGCCATCAAGATTCGTAAGATTGCTTGTTACTTAGCGGTTAAAGCTAGGGTTGCGATAGGTATTGCCCACCGCAACCTTTGAGACTTATAGATTGAGTTTAACCAAGGCAGCGAGAATTGATGCTCAAAAGCGATCGCGTAACTTATGCCCCACAAGCGCGGCTTCTCTTGCCTACACTTTAAACTTCTCGGTAATTCGCTTCATCGCCTCATTCACATTTTCCCGGCTATTAAATGCCGAAATGCGGAAATAACCTTCACCCGCAGCACCGAAACCAGAACCAGGAGTACCGACAACATTGCAGGTTTGCAGCAACTTATCGAAGAAATCCCAACTCGATAAACCATTGGGCGTTTTCACCCAAACGTAAGGCGCATTTACGCCACCATACACCGCTAATCCGGCTGCTGTCAGTTGTTCGCGGATAATTTTGGCGTTTTCCATGTAGAAGTTGACTAGCGCCTTCGTTTGCGCCTGTCCTTCCTCGGAGTAAACCGCCTCAGCACCGCGTTGCACGATGTAGGAAACGCCATTAAACTTGGTAGACTGGCGGCGGTTCCACAGCTTCCACAGTTCCACATCGGAACCATCGGCGGCTTGTGCTTTCAGCGTTTTCGGCACAACCGTCAACGCACAACGGGTTCCGGTAAAGCCTGCATTCTTGGAAAACGAGCGAAACTCGATCGCACAATCTCTTGCACCTTCAATCTCGTAGATGGAATGGGGAAGCTCTGGATCGGTTATAAAAGCTTCGTAAGCCGCATCAAAGAAAATGATTGAGCCATGAGCTTTCGCATAGTTCACCCATGCTTTCAGGTGTTCCTTGGTGGCGGTTGCTCCCGTAGGATTATTGGGGAAGCAGAGATAAATTAAGTCAACTTTCTGCGAAGGAATCTCAGCGGTGAAGTTGTTCTCTGCGGTGATGGGTATATACACCAAGCCGCCAAACTCGCCTTTATCGTTAGCAGCGCCAGTGTGTCCCGCCATCACGTTGGTGTCTACATACACGGGATAAACCGGATCGGTGACAGCGATCGCGTTATCGTCGCCAAAGATATCGAGAATGTTACCCGTGTCGCACTTAGAACCGTCAGAGATGAAGATTTCGGAAGCATCAACCTCGCATCCACGCGCCTGGAAATCATGGGCGGCAATTTTCTCCCGCAACCAAGCATAACCCTGTTCTGGGCCATAGCCTTTGAAGGAACCGCGATCGCCCATATCTTCAACGGCTTTAATCATCGCCGTGCGACACGCTTCTGGTAGGGGTTCGGTGACATCGCCAATCCCCAGCCGTATAATTTTTGCGTCAGGATTAGCCTCTGCGAAGGCATTCACCCGCCGTGCAATTTCGGGAAACAGGTAGCCAGCTTTGAGTTTGAGATAGTTATCGTTAATCGTTGCCATGTTGAATCGCCACGAACGCCGTAAAATAGCTTACTGCCAATCGTCGCGTTACGATTCCACGGTTAATCCTGTTAAGTGAACAAAGATTATAGATTGGGTCAGTGCCCTAGCGTGACTCCCCAACTACAGACAGCCAACTAGGATAAGCAAAAGAATCCTTAGCTTGTAACTTTGAACCTGGGTAAGTTTTGAACACCTGGCTGGCTACCGCTTGAAGATTATCCATCAACTTGTTATCTTCGCCTGTAGCTTCAAAAGCCAGACTCCACGAATCCTTGCCATTAATCTTTAGTTGAGTGAGTTCAACAGCACAGTCTTGGTAAACACGCTGCGATCGCATCTTCTTCACACTCATCCAAGACTCTTTTCCCGCCACCTCTGCGGGAATAAAGCATTTTGAAGTGGGATCTTCACACGTCCACTTTGCCCATTTCTCTGCCTTCCCCGCCGCTAACTCCCCAAAATGCAGCACCTTTAATTCGGCTTGACGCCACTTGATTTCCAGCTTTCCTTGCCGCAGTTTGATACCCAGGTAGTTACTCTTAGGTAAGTATAAATACCAGTCTTCTTGGTCTTCTAGTGACTTTATCTGTCCACCGAGACTATCTTGATTGAACCAGCGTTCAATCTCTGTGGGGATTTCGCCGCGCTCAAACCAGCGCATTTCCATCGTGATTAGCATCAGCTTGTCTTATCCAAAATATTTAGTTGCCAACTTTGAGGCTCTGCGAACAATAAGAAAGTTGTTGCTATATTGATTGTAGAGAGCAGCAGTAATTTCCTAAAACTATAGCAATTTTAAAGAGTTTCTAAAGGCGAGATCCCCGACTTCTTGGAGAAGTCGGGGATCTGAACCGCTGGGATCTCAAAAATCAAATAAGGCTGCTATAGAGGTGAAAACTATGATTTATTTTTTAAATTATAGAATAATTTAAGAGTGAACTTAATGCATTAAATCAATGCTTGCTTTACATTTTAATCCGGGGTAGGAGTTGATTGAGAAAGGTTTCTATTATTTAAAATGAAGCACGCACAGCCTCTATACTGATTTATCGGCAAATCTAGTATCGCCACCTAAACTCTAGGTAAACTGGCTAAGACAGGAAACAAGGTTAGTTAGTGTGGGTCAAGGGCGTCGGGTTAAAATTGAGTAAAAGTGATTTAAATGATGTTATTAAGTGTTTTAGAGCAGGCTACTATTGCGGCACAGCAAAAAAACTGGTCATTATTAAACCAATGCTTGCAGCAACTACCACTTAACAAAGCAGAGGTAAGGCAAGGGGAGTCGTCAACAGGAGAGGATTCTAACTCGCTTTACTTAGAGCAATTATTGAACCTGGCTTTAGATGTACTTGACGCAGGGGATTTTCAAGAACGGTGGGAAGTGGCGAAGGTGTTACCCAAACTAGGGGAAGGCGCGATCGCTCCTTTGATTTCCATTCTGAAAGACGAAGACGCCGACTTGGAGGAGCGCTGGTTTGCTGGTCGCATTCTGGGAGAATTTGACAATCCTGCCGTCATCACCGCCTTAGTAGAGCTGCTGAGAACATCTGAGGATGAAGAACTTACAGTGGCAGCAGCGGCTGCTTTAGCGCATATCGGCTCTCCGGCTGTGGAGGCTTTGACCGAACTATTAGCAGAGTCAGAGACACGACTGTTAGCCGTGCGATCGCTTGCTCAGATCCGCCGTTCCGAAACGATTGCGCCTCTCCTGAACGTGGTTCAAGATCCCCAATCTGCGATTCGAGCCGCTGCGATTGAAGCACTGGGTAGCTTTCACGACAGCCGGATTCCACCAGTATTGATAGATGCCTTGCAAGATCCAGCCGCACAAGTGAGAAAAGAAGCGGTAATTGGCTTGGGGATGCGCTCCGATTTACTAGAACAATTGAATCTAGTAACTCAGCTACAACCCCTGCTATTTGACTTTAATTTGGAAGTTTGTCAGCAGAGTGCGATCGCATTAGGACGACTGGGAACAGATGAAGCCGCCGTTGCCTTGTTTCAGGTACTCTCATCCCCGAATACACCGCTTAGCTTGCAAGTAGACATCGTGCGATCGCTCCCCCAAACAGCAGCCGCCTTGGAGTATTTGCAACAAGCCCTTTCTGTTGAGTCTCCGGTGCTATGGCAGGAAATTGTCACCGTTTTGGGGCGAGTGGATTCTCCAAAATTAGTCCCAACAGCTGCTAAAATCCTGCTGACAGCACTTGAATCAGAAAGCTTAACTGCTCAAAATTCCAAGGTTAAACAAGCGGTGGCAATGGCATGGGGACAGTTAGGAGATGCCATTGCGATCAACCAGTTAATTGAACTGTTAGCAGATCCCGATGCAGGGGTAAAACTGCACGCGATCGCTGCTCTCAAAAAATTTCCCATTGCTTACCAGCAATTACAGCAACTCGCTACCACCGAAAATCTCACCCCAGAATTAAAACAAGGAATCGCGATCGCTTTGAAAGAATGGACAGTGAATAGTTAATAGCCACTCGCTATTAACTATTAACACGGAAGCGTTACGGTAAAAGTCGTTCCTAACCCAACTTGGCTATCCACCGCTATCTTGCCTCCGTGTATTTCTACGCATCTTTTGACAATTGCCAGCCCTAAGCCAGTTCCAGGAATTTTGCCAACATTTTTGGCTCGATGAAATGTTTCAAAGAGTCGCGCTAAATCTGCTGGAGGAATACCAATCCCTTCATCTCGAATTTTAAAAGTTGCCTCACCATGCTGGCAATTCAATTCAAACTGAACAATGCCGCCTTGGGGGGAATATTTAATTGCATTTGATAACAAATTATTCAAGATTTGTCGCAGCAATTTTTCATCCATAGAAACGATTGTCTCAAATTCGTTTTCAGTGACGGTCAAACATTCCAGATTAGAACCTTGAAGAGAGTAATTATCAGTATTGAAATTTTCAAGTTTGAATGGCGTTTGATTACTGACAAAATTTATCTCGTGCTGATTGCTAGCACTCAGTTGGATTTCTTCTACCAAATTGCGGCAGAATTCTGTTAGATCGAGGGGGACTGGATTAAATTCTGATTTTCCGGCATCTGCTCTGCCGATTAAAAGCACATCTTCTAACAGGTCGGTCATATTTCTAACGATGTCTTTAATCCGCAGCAAATATTTGCTTTTTTTCTCCTGAGACCATTCATTAGAGCAATGTTCTAACATATGGGCAGAAAGAGAAATTGAGGTCAGCGGATTGCGAAATTCGTGGGAAACCATTGACACAAAGCGAGATTTCAATTCACCCAATTGTCGCTCTTGTTCCAACGCCTTGTGAATTTCTTCTTCTGCTTGCTTGCGAACGGTGATGTTGCGAATAATGCTAGTAACGAGAAATCCTTGCGGGGTTTCGATGTGGCTGAGGCTGACATCTACGGGGAACTCAGTGCCATCCTTGCGTCGGGCAAATAGCTCAAACCCCACTCCCATCGGTGGGACTTGAGGTTCACAACAGGAATCAGTGCGTTCTCGATCGTGTACGCGCCGGATGTAATCGGGTAGCAACATCTCCAGAGTATTGCCAAGCAATTCATCGCGCTCATAGCCAAACATTTTCTCAATTTGAGTGTTAACGAGAACGATGCGATCGCTTGCGCCAACAATCGCGATCGCGTCTGGTGCTGCTTCTAGAAATTGCCGGAATTTTTCTTCGCTTTGTCGGAGTTGGGCTTCTGCTTGCTGATGCTTGACAATTTCCTGTTGCGATCGCTCATTTGTCTCCTTTAACTCAGCATTGCGCTGTTTGAGATCCCACGAGAGTTGTCGCGTCCGCAACAACATCTCCACCCGCTTCTGCAACTCCATCTTCTCAATGGGGATGGTGACTAACTCATCAACACTCTTCCACGGGTGTCGAGTCATCAACCGCACATCCTGACGAGGAACGATCAACAGAAATGGCAGAAAAACTGGTAATTCAGCAGCTTTTCTAGCTTGCACCTCTTCCCAAAACTGCTTTAGAGCCGCGCTATCTAAGACGCATAGGTCAAAAGCTGTGTTCAGGATTAAAGACTGAGGGCTAAGCGGTAAGGGTAGAACAGTACCCTGCCCGTGCTGAGTGCTGAGCAGCGCAGCCTGGGTAGGGAAACCCCGTTCCGGCTGAGAACTGAGAAGACGCCAATTTATCCCATTTCTACAAGACTGAGGATTGAGTAAAATTTCTCTGTTGTTCTCCTGCTCCTTAGCTCCTCGGCTCCCCGTCTCTTTTTCGTCAGGTAGCAATACTTCGTGATGCCCAGCAAGCCACTCTGAGAGCAGGCGGCGGTTTTCTTTTTGCTCTACAAGCAACAAAATCCGGCTCATACTTAATCTCTTAGTAGACTGCGAACGATCACTAGGAACTTTTTGACGACTAGCGGTTTAACTAATGTACTTTGCATTCCGTGAGCTAGGTTTTGCTGCTCAATCGCGACACTTTGCTTAGGCAAGAGTAGTAGAAAGGGTATTTGCCGATCCCGAATTCGTTCGCAGCATTTCCAAACACGCCGGTAAAAACCGTCTATGTCCACCAGCGCCAAACCGATTGCTTTTGACTGGCATAGGGCTAGATCGAGTGCCTCTAAAAGGTTAGCACTTTTGACACAATCCCCTTCTTTGCCGAGGAATTGAGCCACAAGTTCCAGGTAGCACGGGTTTCGCTCTGCCGCCAAAATAAACGGTCGCTCCTTCAAATTTCCCCCTTTGTTTTGGGTTCTCTCTAGTGCTATCGTAATTCAGTCATAAGTGCCGTGATATGGCTCACAACGGCTCAATATTCAGTTATTTGGATCTTGAGGTTAGCCTGAAATCGGATAAATTTTGAAGCGATCGCTTCCTTCCTCTTTTGCTACAGATAGCATCTTTTGCGCCTCAGCAATCAAGGCTTGTGGGGTGGAATTTCTCTCAGGAATTAACGTGGCAACCCCTAAACTGATAGTTACTCGGTCGCCAATCGGAGAATTCACGTAGGAAATGTTTACATCCGCCACATTTAAACGCATTGCCTCTGCCACGACAATCGCCCCAGAGCGATTGGTATCGGGGAGAAGTGTCACAAATTCTTCACCCCCATATCGGGCGACAACGTCTCCACATCTTTTCACAGCAGCACTTAAAGCTTTTGCAACTTCTCTCAGACAATAATCGCCTCGCTGAAGTCCGTAGGTATCCTTAAAATCTTTAAAAAAATCAAGATTAATCATAATCAACGACAGAAACCTTGCCTCTCTTGCTGCACGTCTCCATTCCCGTTCTAAAATTTCTTCAAAATGATGGCGATTAGCAATTCCTGTCAGCGCGTCTCTAAAAACTAGGTCATCTACCTTTGGGTTAGACTTCTGTAAATCGGGTGCCGCTTTTAATAGCCGGTTGTCGCGGGCTTTCTCAAGCTCAAATTTAGCTCTGTGTTTCAAAATCGAACTAACTCGCGTCAGTAGTTCTGTTTTACCGATGGGTTTGATCCGATGATCGGCAGCACCAGCGATCAGTGTAAACTGCCAGTCCGTTGAGCCAGACTGGTTAGAAAGCATCAGAATGGGGATTGCCTCGTGCCGCAGCCATTCGCAAATCCGACTGTCTAGACTAGAGATATCTACGATAGCGAGACTGATTTGTGCAGAATGTCTCAAAGCTTGCTCAAACTCCTCCAAGCTGTCAGCGGTGAGGATTGGATATCCTTCCTGAATCAAGAGTTGTGCGATCAGTTGCAAGTTGTGGTGGTTTCGGCTGGCAACCAGGAGCGAGGTTTGTTTCTTCATGCTGATTCATCAGAGACTGCTAAGGGGTATCTTTTTCATCACTCATTTTGATGCGATGCCGTAGGCGATCGCTTCGCTGAGTATACGATTGGCGTATATCGTATTTATTTCCAAGGGTTTTCCCGTTCATGCTATGGTAAGACCCGCTTGTGCCACCCTGACTAAGCTGCTGTATCAAGCCCTACCAAAACAGTTAAGCAAATCCGCTAAATTCATTTCATCGGCTTTAAATGTAATTTAGGCTACATATCATGCGACTAGAGCAGTTGCAAGCCTTTCTAGCAGTTGCTGAAACCGGCAGTTTTCAGCAAGCGGCGCGAAAGTGTGGGTTCACTCAGTCCACTATTAGCAGGCAAATCCAGTCTCTGGAAACGGATCTCGGTATTTCCCTGTTTCATCGCACGGCTCAGGCAAAGCTAACAGTCGGAGGCGAACGCTTTTTGCCCCGCGCCCGCAAAATTTGTCAAGAGTGGCAACAAGCCACGCAAGAATTAGCAGACTTGTTGGCAGGAAAGCAACCCGAACTCTGTGTAGCGGCGATTCACTCGGTTTGCGCCCAATACTTGCCGTCCGTGTTGCAGCAGTTTTGCCGAGATTACCCGGCGGTGCAGCTGCGGGTAACATCGCTTGGAAGCGATCGCGCTCTCAAAGTCTTGCGAGACGGAATGGTTGATGTCGCGATCGTGATGAATAACCGCTTTTTAACGGCTAGCCCGGATATGGTGGTCGATGTCTTATACAATGAACGCATCGAAATCTTGATGGCGGCAAATCATCCTCTGACTAAGTACCAACAGGTGCCCTGGTCAGAACTCGTTCACTACCCGCAAGTGGTATTTAAGGATGGGTACGGGATGCAACGCTTGGTACAAGAGCGATTTTTGCGGCAAGGCGCTAATCTTCAGGCGGTGATGGAGTTAAATACGCTTGATGCCTTTCGCGGTGTTGTGCGGCAAGGAGAATTGATTGCCCTTTTGCCCCAGTCAGCTTTGGTAGATGCGCGCCAGGATGCAACGCTGGCGATTCGAGTCATTGATTCCACACCCGCTCCGGGGACGCCAAACTTAGCCGACTCGCTAGGAGATCCCAGCTTGTCTCGTCAGGTCGTGATGGTAACAACGCGCGATCGCTTGCTGATTCCCCCCATTCAGCACTTTTGCCAGATGGTACGCGAGTTAGTCCCGATGCAATTTGCAGGAGCCATTGGCAACACAATAATCTGTTCGGATGCTTCTATACCTGTTAACTAATGGTTAATGGCTATTGCAAAAAATCTTTTGAGAATTAGCCATTCGCAAAAACTGATAACGATTGACTACGACAAAATACTATGAGTAATGAGTTCAGGGAAATTCTGCGAAAAGTGGGTAGTGGCGTCCATACGGGCGAAAATATAAGTCGCTCCGAAGCTGAGGAAGCGACACGGATGATGCTCCTACAGGAAGCAACACCAGCGCAGATTGGAGCATTTATGATCGCCCATCGGATTAAGCGTCCCACCGGCGAAGAATTGGCAGGGATGCTAGACGCCTACGACGCACTAGGGCCAAAACTGCAACCCATCGGCTCAGAACGCCCGGTTATCGTTCTGGGGACGCCCTACGATGGGCGATCGCGCACGGCACCCATAACGCCACTGACAGCTTTAATCTTGGCAACCGCTGGACAGGCGGTGGTGATGCACGGGGGCGACCGGATGCCTACCAAGGAAGGCTTGCCACTGATTGAGATTTGGCAGGCGTTGGGTGTCAATTGGGCTGAGTTATCCCTCCCTGTCGTCCAGCAGGTGTTTGAGGCAACCCAACTCGGATTTGTTTATTTGCCCAAGCATTTCCCCCAAGCGGCAGGACTGGTTCCCTACCGCGACCAAATTGGCAAACGTCCACCCTTTGCAACGATGGAGTTAATGTGGTGTCCCTATGCAGGGGAAGCTCACGTTGTGGCGGGGTTTGTCCATCCTCCCACGGAAGGGATGTTTCAAGACTCTTCGGCATTGCGAGGCAACCCCCAGTATTTCACAGCGGTGAAAGGATTAGAAGGTAGCTGCGATTTACCGCGCGATCGCACGGCGATTATTGGAACTTGGCAACCCGGTTCGTCTCCGCAACGCCTCCTGCTTCATCCCCGTGACTACGGCTTTGAGGGAAAGGAAGTTGCCCTAGACTCCGCAACTGAATTGGTACAAGAAATGCAAGCCGTGCTGCAAGGTAACAAGAGCGAACTTATGCAAGCAGCTATCTGGAACGGTGGTTTTTACCTATGGCACTGCGGTCTCGCCCCAGATTTATCATCCGGTTTGACTCAGGCAGAAACTTTATTGGGTAGCGGTCAAGTTGCCCAGAAACTACAGGAGATTAGTCGGGTGATTTCTTCTTTAAGTTCTTCAGTCTTCAGTAGTCGGTAGGAGGAGGATTAGGAAAAAGTTTTGAGTTTTGAGTTTTGAGTTTTGAATTTAAGAACTCTTTTGTCACTCATCCCTCTTTTCCTAAAGTAACAAAAGAGGGATCAAAACTCTGAATTACCAGAAAAAAGTTTTGAATTTTGAATTTAAGAACTTTTTTGTGGCTCAAAACTCTACACTCTCATGACCGATTACTCAACGGCTAAAATCATTCCTTCACGGGCGAGTAATCCATTCGGAAACGCCGACTGGATTTGTCCTTCTACTTGGTCGAGAAAGTCATCGCTGTAGTCTGGTTCGTAGCTAAACATCACCAATTTTTTGACGTTAGCCGCATCAGCGGCTTTAACGCAGGTTTGCCAGAAGGGATTTTCGCAGGGTTGAATCGCAAAGTCACCTGCATGAGAAGACTCACCGTTTGCCCCCAAACCTTGGTCTAGTTCCGGGGAAGTCGCATTGCAAATGAGTAAATCGGCTTCACGGGCTAAGTGCAGCAGATTTTCATCAAGGGCATTCGGATCGTTGTCTGCACCCGTAGCGTAAACAGCCGTGCGTCCCTGCCAGGTAACTCGGTAGCCTATTGTCCGCAGGGAATTGTTGGTTAAACAGGTTTCAATCGTGATATCGTCTACCGCGAGCGTCTCGCCGGGAGTTAGATCGTAGAACTGTAGTTCTGATTGCATCACCTGTATAGGGACTGGAAAATTCGGAGGCGTCATCTGGTCGCTGAGACTTTGTTGAATCGATGCTCCATCAGATCCTGCTGCCCCATAAATATGAAAACAATTGCCCTTAATAAAGGCAGGAACGAAAAAAGGAACGCCTTGAATGCGATCGCTTTGGGAGTCGGTAAAGAATATGTAAGCTTCCACCGGCATTTGACGCAGTAATTGATTACCCAGTAACCGCAAGCCGGTGCCGCCATCAAAGATTAATCGTTTGGAGCCTACCCGCATTTCCACACAGGGAGTATTGCCGCCGTAGCGAAGCGTCTCCTTACCAGCGGCGGCAATTTTGCCCCGCACACCCCAAAACTGCACCACAAACTCGGCGTCAGCTTGGGTTGACTGACTCGCTGTGGGATTGGAAATTTGAGGATTTGGTGCCGCTGGTTCTTTTGAAGACATATATTCGCTCAAGAAGTTAGCTGCACGCTTAGCAGATCGTCGTAGCGGCGGACTTCTATTAACCGATTTTGTCCGTCTACGAGGACAACTTTAGGTTGATAAGTTTTCAGTTCTTCTGGGCTAAATTGCCCGTAGGTCATGATGATTAAGCGATCGCCCTTCATTCCCAAACGAGCCGCCGCACCATTGAGTTCGACTGCCCCTGAATTTGCAGGTGCCGCGATTGCATAAGTAATCAAGCGCTCTCCATTCGAGACATTCACGACTTGTACCTGTTCATAAGGTAGTATACCTGCGGCATCCAACAGGGTTCTATCAATACTGATACTCCCTACATAGTCAAGATTTGCCCTAGTAAGCGTGCAACTATGAATTTTTGATAGAAGAAGCGATCGCTGCATACAAGAAAGGTAATTAACACCATTGAGAAAGTGCAAGGCGCTGATTGCTTCTCCTGCTATGCCTGCACTTTCCTCATGTTGTATCTATCAGCACTAGGGTTCGGCGCATGAAAAGTTTTCTCAGCTAAAGCTGATTCTAACGTTCTCAAACCACTTCATCCCTCAATTTTTTCCTAGTTCGCTCACCTAGCGCTCGTAGACCTACCCTTTGCTGCCAGCTTTAATACATTGTTCCACCAGCGGCATCACTTTATCGACATCTTGCCAACCCAGAATTTCTGTGACCTTTTTCTCTAAGTTCTTGTAGGTCTTGAAAAATTCTGCGATTTCGTCTAGTCGGTGTGGCGCAAGGTCTTTGAGAGATTTGACTTGGGCATAGCGCGGATCTTTGTCGGGAACGCATAGAATTTTTTCGTCCCGATCTCCCCCGTCAATCATCTCTAACATTCCGATAGGTCGCGCTTGAATAACACACCCTGGAAATGTTGGCTCTTCCATTAACACCATGCCATCCAGGGGATCGCCATCATCTGCTAGGGTGTTGGGTACGAAGCCGTAGTCATAGGGGTACTGCACCGAAGAATAAAGCACCCGGTCTAGGGCAAAGGCTTGTAAGTCCTTATCGTACTCGTACTTATTTTTGCTACCAGCGGTAATTTCAACCAGGACGTTAATGAGACCTGGTTTGGGTTGAGCAGGAATGCGTGTTAAATCCAAAACGTTTCTCCAGTTTCTCCAAGCAACACAAAGTATTGGGGGTGCCCTGATGTCAGTTTGAAGGCTGTAGAGGCTTAACGTAGTTACTTTACAGCCGCTACGAATCGCACCCGTTTTTGAAGGAGGAATCGAAATATTCCTCCTTCATCCTTCATCCTTTCAGATAGCCCTTGTGAGCATTCTACGGGAAGAAGGTCAACACAGAATCTTCTGTTTACCCAGATTCCAGGATTACACGATATCCATTTGTTGTATCTTGAAGGTCAGTCTTCGGGTATCGGGATTGAATAGCTGGTTTGCTGCTGCAAGCTTTGAGCGCCGCTTGGAGAGTAGTGAGCGATCGCAAACACAGGTAAGGTCAAAGTCAACAAAGCAATTGCAGTTCCTAGTAACTCTGCCCACCTTTGCGGAGGAGGTTGGTCAGAAGAGTTAGAGGACTGGCTACTTAATTCCATAAAAAGATAATTGCAAACTCAACACGATCAAATGAAACAGTGAAAAGAGGGGAAATTTTGAACCTCCTCTGTTCTTAATTCTAGCGAGTTCTTCTAAGCTGTCTGTCGTCTATTAAACAATCTCAACCTATAGATAGGTGCTATCAAACACGCTGATGGATGTCAACCGTCTTTGGGAATAGAAGATTAAAGCTTGAAAGGAGGAGAAATTTTAGGTTAGTTTAAACATTTAACTTGCAAGTTGTTAACTTGCAAGAATCGGGGCTGAATTCTAGTGCCCGACGAAGCTATGATGCATAAAAGAAGCTCACACCGGAAGACGGAGTGGTAGCCATGTACCTTCCCAGTGCCCTTGCCGACGAACTCAAGCTCTACCTAGAGCAACTGGCTGATAAGGGAGAGACACAAGCGCAAACCCTGTTGACTCAAATCGAACAAGTTGCAACTCCTAGCTCAACGCTGACAACGCTAACGGATATGGAGCAAGAAATGTCTTCCGTACCTCCAGAAGGGATGGGTTTGAGGTGTTGAACACTGATGCCAACAGCAAGACATTCCAATAGCAAGACGAAGCTTTGTTCCTTTTCCGTCAGTAGTAGGTGGTAACGATTTTTTCCCTATCCGCTACTCACTCCCCCATTATCGATTCTGATGTCTCAGCCTCCTCCCAAACCTCCTATAAGATCGACGGACGCCAAGTCAGCTAGAATTAAGCGCCTGCGATCGCTTACTTATATTCTGGATAATGCAATCGCGATTCCGGGAACTTCCTACCGCGTGGGCATCGATCCTCTACTTGGACTGCTCCCTGGAGGCGGGGATATACTAGGAAGTGCCTTGTCAGGCTATATCGTGCTGGAGGCAGCGCTGCTGGGTCTACCACGAGAAGCTTTGGTGCGGATGGTGCTAAATATTATTTTTGAGACTTTAGTTGGCACTGTGCCGGTGTTGGGGGATTTCTTTGACGCTACCTGGAAAGCGAATGCTAAAAACATGATGCTTCTAGAAGCTCATCTCGCTTCTCCTCGGCAGAGTCAAAAAGCAGATTGGTGGTTTATCATTCTGCTGTTGGGTGGGTTGATGCTCTTTGTGATTTGCATTGCTGCTTTCAGTCTTTTTATCCTGAATCTGCTGTGGCAAACGATAACTAAATAAAAATTAAAAATTAAAAACTTTAATTCGTTTCTCCTTTCCAATCTGAATATTTTTAATTCCTTGCAAGCAAAGTTTATTGGCTAACCCTTGAATTCGATTCTCAAGGGAATTGTACAACAGATGAGTAAGAAAGACTGGTGGGAAGCCACATTTCCAAACGGGCGTCAAACGATAACCATTTCTGATGCTAACGGGAATCCTGTAAAAATTGCTTATGGCGAAAAAGGTACAGGTAAACCGCTATTTTTAGTGCATGGAATGGCGAGCTGGAGCTACAATTGGCGTTACGCGATTGAGCCATTGTCACAACATTTTCGCGTTATCTGTTTCGATGCGAAAGGACACGGTTTTTCCGAGATGCCATCACACCCGGAAATACTCGGTCATCAATCGCTCGAACTAGAGCAGATCGTGCGAGCGTTATGCGATGAACCGGCTGTTGTGGTAGCCCTATCTTTGGGGGCATTAGTGGCCCTCGCCACTGCCCAAGCGCATCCAGATTTGTTCGATCGATTAGTTGTAATTAATGTACCGATTTTCCTCAAACGATTGCCGTTTTGGGGGATGCAGTTATTAGCAGATTTGCCGTTAGATTTAGTTAAGATAGCGGATCACTTGCGCGTGACTCAACTATTTGCACCGCTACTGTGGCAAATTGTAGCCTTCGGGCGTCGGGAAGTTGTAGTGGATTGGACACGAATTACACCCGAAGAAGTTTACTGGATTACTTATCCGTATGTCGAATTTCCGAATGCTTTGACAAAAACTGCCGAGGATTTACAACACGCAGCGCAAGAAATTCAGCGTTTGGTAAAGAATGAACCGAATTTAATTCGTAACGTCCAAGATAACCTGAGTGCGATCGCCTGTCCGACTCTAATTCTTTGGGGCGATCAAGATCAATGGTTCCCAGTTGCTGATGGCAAAAAACTTCATGCCTGTATGCCCAGCTCTAAGTTTAAGATTATCCCCAACTGCGGTCATGATGCGGCGGGAAGTCACGCAGATGCGATCGCGTCCGAGATTCTTGAGTTTATGCGCGATACAGATTTTCTAAATTCAGAATCTTTGTATCGTTTTTAGCAGTAAAGTTACCCTAAGTGTTGTCCATTTAATTCCAAACTCCACTAGGTGCAGGGAGATCCCGCACCTACTAGCTTATATAAACAAAGTCCGCGCCGTCGCCAAAGGCAAGCGATGAGAGAGATGTGTCGCCGTATTGTTAGGTTGCGATCGCATTCCCGTCAGTTATGATAGTTTCTTCTCTGCTTGGAACCTCAGCCAGTTCTTAAATACGACCGATTTAAAATTCAACTGTTCAACCAAAAGGATGAGCCAAATTAATCCACCAGTAGTAGGCTGATTAGTAATAATTCGCTTATATTTTTAAATACACTTCGCACTCTAGTTTCAGAGGTAACTTCAGAAGTGATAAATATGTCCTTGTCTTTCATCATGCCGCTAGCGATTACCTTGCTAGCTGTTTATATCCTTCAAAATTCTGCTGACGAAATTTCCTATCTCGCCGCCGCAATTTCTCTTGTTGGTTTATTTGTAAGTTTGGTTGTAGCGCCTTGGCAAATTCAGGTATTGCTGCTATTGGTCGTACTGCTAAGCGCGAGACGACTTTTGCAGCAATGTCAGCCTGTAGTCGAGGCTCAATTTGACACGCAATCTGAGCCCAAGATTGAGCCTCAATCTGAGTTTCAGGAAGACGACAAGACTCAACTCAGCTATCGCGGGATTAACTACGAATCCACCCCTTCAACCGTTGAAGTAGCAGAAGTTGAAGTTACAGGAAAATACCGGGGTCAGGTTTGTAAAGTCCGTAAAACAGAAAATATGCCGGTGTCTCAACCGACATCGGGATTAAAATATCGAGGTGCTACCGTTATTCCTCAAGCTTCCCCTACACCTCTGGTTGAAGAATCAAAACAAACGCCAGAATCTTAGCCACAGATTGCAATGCCAACTATTGAGCGAATTTTGCTGCAAGCAACCTGCACTTAAAATATGCTGTTGATCGGGTTGGATTAGGGCGATTGTTTAAACAGAAACTCTCCTCGCTGCAATTCGCAGACGACCTCTACAGATTTCTGGAGTACGCACAATTAATTTTCCAATGTTGGTGCTAGTTGACATATTTACCTCTATAAGATTTGACTTATATTTTAACGTTGCAAAGAGCGGGCTTTTGTGCTAAAAAGTCTGCGGCTACGGGTTGTGTCATAATAAGGCGATCGACCCCCATAGAGCGCTACTAATGGTGCAATCACCCGAATCTCCCAGCGAACTGGCTGCTGCCCTTCAGAACCCAGTCGATCTAAATTTCGATCTGCCCGATCCAGAGGATGAGCAGATTCCAGAGTTTGAGTTTCAGAAGCTGGTAGAGAATGCTTGGCTGGTGTGCGATCGCTTCGACTTGCAGACAGAAATCTGGCGGGGGCGGATTTTGCGAATCGTGCGAGATAGAGAGAAACAAGGCGGTGACGGACGCGGTACCGGATTTCTCAATTGGCTGAAAGAACGGGAAATTAGTAAAAGTCAGGCATATTCCTTAATTCAACTGGCAAATAGTGCTGATACCCTCTTAGAGGAGGGACATCTTGACCCGGATGCGATTCGTAGCTTCAGCAAACGCGCCTTCATCGAAACCTCTAAGGCTTCTCCAGAAATCCAACAACTGGTGACAGATGCGGCGAATAAAGGCGATCGCATTACCAGGCGCGAAGTGCGGCAACTCTCCGACGAATGGACAGCCATGAATTCAGAATTGCTACCAGATGAAGTCAAGGAAAAGGCCGCTGCGGGTTCTCTTCCCCCCCGATTTCTGTCTCCTCTGGTGCGGGAAATGGAGAAATTACCAGAATCTCACATCAGCGCCCTGAAAGAGGAAGTCGCCGGGAACCCGGATGTCGATACGGTTAAACAGGTGACATCAGATGCCCGGAATTTATCTAAATACTTAGACGCCGCCGCCCAAGTCCAGGCAATTGAGCGCACCTCTATTGACGTGGAAATGGCATTAGAGGAAGCTTTGCGTCTGGGTTGTCTAAATACCGCCGCCGATATGGTGAAGCAGGCGGCGCAACTGGAACAGACGATTGCCAAATTTTACATGACCTGGAAGCGGCTGGGCAGTCTGACCGATAGGCTGTATGTAGACACTGGCGCAAGTAGCCCTCATTTGCGATCGCTCCTTTCTTGCCTGGAACGCCTTGCGGGTGAAGTTGTGGAGGTAAGTTTGGATGATGAAGGCGATCGCACGATTCGCCTCAAAGTCATCGCAGATAACGCCTAAAACGCTTTCTTCAGAGGCGATTAATCGCGGTTCTCCAGATATCTCCCAAGATAGGTCAATTCGATCTCTTCTTAGGGCGGATCAATTTTTTAACCTTCCTCCAAATTGCGCCCGGATTCAAGTAAGCCCGATATTTGGTTGCGGCTTCTTTTCCGACTAGCACCAAACCTACCCAAAAGGCAATTTCTCCCACAACCGCAAGAATCGGAACCAATATGGCTTTTTGGGCGATCGCTAGCGGTAGCAAGGGCACCACTAAGAGGATTGCCACCCAAGGCAGGAAAGAGAAAACAATTAAAAATATACCGAGTTTCTGCATACTCCTGATTGTGACAAACTGTAACAAGATTGACAGGATATATGCACAGTATCTTGTAGGGATATAGAAGACATCCCCTGCAAGCGTCAGATTAATTCTTAATCCCCGTCGCCGCAATCCCCCGAATGAACTGACGCTGTCCGACGAGAAACAGTAACACGACAGGTACGGTAGCGATCGCAACAGCCGCCATCAGCAAAGGCCAATTATTCGTAAATTGCTCCTGAAACTCTGCCAACGCTAGCTGCACCGTCCTCAATTCCGGTCGCGTTGTAAAAATCAGGGGCTTAAACAAATCGTTCCATTCCCCAATAAATGTGAATAAAAACAGCGTCACCAATGCCGGACGAGACAACGGTAGCATCACCCGCCACAGAATTTGTAGGCGGTTTGCCCCATCCAGCGCCGCTGCTTCCTCCAACTCCACTGGAATGGTTTGAAAATACTGGCGCAACAGAAAAATCCCAAATCCATTCGCCGCCGTAGGTAAAATCAGCGCCCAGTAAGTGTTGATCAAGTGTCCCCACTTTAAAACCAAAAAAATTGGAATTACCAACAGTTGAAAGGGAATTACCAGCGTAGCCAAGACAATCAGCAGAATTGCCTGACGCCCCTGAAACTTCAGCCGCGCCAACGCATAACCGGCGAGAGCAGCGGTGATCGTCTGAAACCCCGTTACAGCTAGCGCCACTAGAGTTGAATTGGCAAACGCTAACAGAAAGTTGCCGCGCCTCCAAGCTTCGCGGTAGTTGGCAAAGCTGGGGTTAGATGGAAAGAAGCTTCCTCCAGGTGTCGCACCCACTTTGTCAAAAGAGGTAAGGAAGACGATGCCAAGCGGTAATAGCACGACACAAGCGCCCAGCAATAGCAATAGCGGGTTCGCCAGATGGGAAAGCTGAGTGACTGACAATCGACCCTGTGGATTTTTCTTAGGCATGAATACTTACTTAAATTGACTGATCCCGTTTGGCTCCAGGATAGGTACAGTACAATTATTAGATTAAGTTACGTTACTATTCCACAGAAATTTAGGTCGGTCTAGGATCGACCTATTCGTGAGGAGCAGACAGGAGATTTATGCCGTCGCTTGAAACCAGCCTAGAAATTGACTTCCACAGTGAAACCTACAAGGACGCTTACAGCCGCATCAATGCGATTGTGATTGAAGGCGAACAAGAGGCTCATGAGAATTACATCAAGTTAGCAGAATTGCTGCCAGAAGATAAGGAGCAGTTGATCCGTTTATCCAAAATGGAGAGTCGTCACAAGAAAGGATTTGAAGCCTGCGGGCGGAATCTCGAAGTGACGCCAGATTTAGAATTTGCTCGCAAGTTCTTCTCCGGACTGCACCAAAATTTCCAAGATGCGGCAGCAGAAGGCGGGATTGTTACCTGTTTGCTGATTCAAGCATTAATTATCGAATGCTTTGCGATCGCTGCTTACAACATCTATATCCCCGTTGCTGATGACTTCGCCCGTAAAATTACTGAGGGTGTTGTTAAAGATGAATACAGCCATCTCAACTACGGCGAAGTTTGGCTGAAAAACCATTTCGAGGAATCCAAAGCAGAATTTGAAGCAGCTAATCGTCAGAACCTTCCCATCGTCTGGCGGATGCTCAACGAAGTCGAAAAGGATGCCAGTATTCTGGGAATGGACAAAGAATCTTTAGTTGAAGACTTCATGATTCAATACGGCGAAGCGCTGAGCAATATTGGCTTTACTACCCGCGATATCATGCGGATGTCAGCCTACGGGCTTGCCGCTGCATAGTTGCCTAGTATAACTTGTGGGGGATGTCAAGTCAGGTAGTGCAGAGTAAGAGTGGGGAATTGCCTGAAACCAAGTCATCTATTTGAGGACGGAGTCAATGAAGGCGCTTTTACTCTCCCCCACTTTTCCCCAGTCTTTCTGGTCATATGACCGTTTTATGGAAATCGCTGGACTCAAAGCAGTGATCCCTCCTTTGGGAATTATTACAGTTGCAGCACTGTTGCCAAAAGATTGGGAAATTAAGTTTTATGACCGCAATGTGAAGACTGAGACGGAGGCCGATTGGGAGTGGTGCGACATCGTTGTTCTATCGGCAATGCTGGCACAACGAGAAGATTTTCACTTCCTGATCAAAAAGGCTGTCGAGTTAGGAAAAAAAGTGGCAGTTGGAGGGCCTTATCCAACGTCCGTTCCTGAAGACGCTCTCGCCTCTGGAGCACATTATCTAATTTTGGATGAAGGGGAATTAACAGTACCGGACTTTCTGCAAGCGATCGCTCAGGGTCAAGAAAAAGGTGTTTTTCGCTCCATCGAAAAGCCGGATGTTACCCTAAGTCCCCTTCCTCGCTTTGATTTACTGAAGCGAGATGCCTACTTGATGATGGCAATTCAGTTTTCTCGCGGTTGCCCATTTAACTGCGAATTCTGCGACATTATCAGCCTCTACGGTCGCAAACCGCGTACCAAAGAACCGGCTCAAGTGTTGGCAGAGTTGCAAAGCCTCTATGACTTAGGCTGGCGGGGTTCCCTATTCATCGTCGATGACAATTTTATTGGCAATCAGCGCAACGTCAAGCGCCTGCTACGAGAATTGATTCCTTGGATGCAGGAACACAACTATCCCTTCACCTTCATGACCGAAGCCTCTGTTAATTTAGCAGAGGATGATGAACTACTACAGTTGATGAAAAAAGCCGGTTTTTACGCCGTCTTTCTCGGTATTGAAACCCCAGATCAAGACAGCCTGCAAGTCACTCGAAAGCTTCAAAATACCCGCAACCCGCTTTTAGAAGCGTGTCGCAAGATCAACGAAGCCGGAATGCTAATTTATGCAGGATTTATTCTCGGCTTCGATGGAGAACGCGCGGGTGCTGGCGATCGCATTCAAGCCTTTGTCGAAGAAACCAGTATTCCTCAACCCATGCTCGGCATTTTGCAGGCCTTGCCGAATACGGCTTTGTGGACTCGGCTCCAAAAAGAGCAGCGTTTATTAGAAGGAGTTGGCATCACCGAAGTTGGCGATCAGAATTCCTTGATGAATTTTACGCCCAGCCGACCTCTAGCAGACATTGCCAGAGAGTATGTAGAAGGCTTCTGGACAATGTACGAACCCCAGAACTATCTCAGACGCTGTTTTAATCAATGCCTCAACATCGTTCCACCGCCAGGAAGAACGCAAAATATGTACTTCCCCGCTGGCAAAGGACTGCGGCTAGTCGCCCAGTTAATTTGGCATCAGGGCATTCGGCGACCTGAAATTCGCGGTCAATTTTGGCGACAGCTTTGGCTGATTTTACGCCAAAAGCCTCAATTCCTAAATATGTATCTCGGCTTATGTGCCGCTGGAGAGCATTTTTGGGAGTACCGCCTTTTAGCCAGAGAACGGATTACCCAACAGCTCGGCTACGATCCGATCGCTACGCCAGCCTCAACCGAACAAAAACCCGCACTTGTAAACGTCTGATCCGAGCTTTCCGCTCGCTAGAAGGCAAGAAAACAGCCATTTATCAATGTAAATCAACCTGCCGCTCAGAAGAGCGGCAATTTTTTGTACTATTGTTAAGAGTATTTAACTATTTTTTCCCCTTCCACCTTCCTTTCCTATCCAGAGGCGTAGTTAGAACCATTCATGTTTGGTTTAATCGGTCACCTTACTAATTTGCAACACGCTCAATCTGTGGCTAGAGAGCTTGGCTACCCAGAATATGCCGATCAAGGGCTAGATTTTTGGTGTAGCGCTCCGCCTCAAATCGTCGATCACATCACTGTCACCAGCATTACCGGGCAAAAAATCGAAGGTCGGTATGTGGAATCTTGCTTTGTACCAGAAATGCTGGCCAGTGGGAGAGGTAAGACAGCAGTCCGGAAAGTTCTCAACGCAATGGCTCATGCTCAAAAACATGGCATTAACATTAGTGCGCTGGGCGGCTTTTCCTCGATTATTTTTGAAGAATTCAACCTGCATGAAAGTAAGCAGGTTCGCAATATCAAACTGGAATTTGAGCGGTTCACTACCGGCAATACCCATACGGCTTACATTATCTGTCGCCAATTGGAAGAAGTGTCGAAAGAGCTGGGCATCGATCTCAGTAAAGCAACTGTGGCGGTTTGTGGAGCTACAGGCGATATTGGCAGCGCTGTCTGTCGTTGGCTAGATGCTCGAACTGAAGTGCCAGAACTGTTGCTGATTGCCCGGAAGCAAGAGCGATTGCAAGCTTTGCAGGCGGAACTCGGCAGAGGCAAAATCATGGGATTGGAAGAGGCGCTGCCTTTGGCTGATATTGTAGTTTGGGTAGCCAGTATGCCCAAAGGGATGGAAATTGATCCCACGGTTTTGAAAAAACCTTGTTTGCTGATTGATGGGGGCTACCCGAAAAACCTGTCAACAAAAATTCAGCATCCGGGCGTCTATGTCGTCAATGGGGGGATTGTTGAGCATTCCCTGGATATTGACTGGCGGATTATGAAAATCGTCAATTTGATGGAAGCTCCGGGACGCCAGTTATTCGCCTGTTTTGCCGAATCGATGCTATTGGAATTTGAAAAGTGGCACACCAACTTTTCTTGGGGACGCAATCAAATTACCGTGGAGAAGATGGAGCAAATCGGTGAATCCTCCGTGAGGCATGGATTCCGACCTTTGTTGACTTATTAGTCAGGAGTCAGGAGTCAGTTGTCAGTTGATAGAAAAAGGCTAGTTATTTTTTGTCTAGTGTTACTTCTTTCTTTGACTCCTAACTCCTGACGGCTGACTACTGACAACTGACTGACTACTGAGCATTGTAAGGGCGACCCCCTATGCTCGTCGCTGCACTACTGACCACCGATCGCTGACTAGGAACTATGTCAACTTCTTCTGAGCGCAAGCCGTTACTTCTAGATTTTGAAAAGCCTCTGTCCGAACTAGAGGCACGAATTGACCAAATTCGCGAACTTGCAGAAGATCAGGACGTCGATGTCTCCGATCAGATTCGTCAGTTGGAGGCACGAGCAGTGCAACTTCGTGAGGAGATTTTCAATAGTTTATCCCCGTCCCAGCGGCTGCAACTGGCTCGGCATCCTCGGCGTCCCAGTACATTAGACTACATCCAGGCAATGAGCGATGAATGGATGGAACTACACGGCGATCGCGGTGGGAATGACGACCCAGCGTTAGTCGGCGGCGTAGCTCGTCTGGGTGGGCGTCCCGTTGTGATGCTGGGTCATCAAAAGGGCCGCGATACTAAGGATAATGTCGCCCGGAATTTTGGGATGCCTGCTCCAGGCGGCTACCGCAAGGCGCTGCGGTTAATGGAACACGCCAATCGCTTTGGAATGCCGATTCTCACGTTTATCGATACGCCGGGAGCCTGGGCGGGTGTGGAAGCCGAGCAACGGGGGCAGGGAGAAGCGATCGCCTATAATTTGCGGGAGATGTTCCGCCTGGATGTCCCGATCCTCTGCACCGTTATCGGGGAAGGTGGTTCTGGCGGTGCGTTGGGAATTGGCGTCGGCGACCGACTATTAATGTTTGAACACGCCGTTTATACCGTTGCGACCCCCGAAGCTTGTGCAGCAATTTTGTGGAAAGATGCTTCCAAAGCTCCCCAAGCAGCCACAGCACTAAAAATTACGGCTTGGGATTTGAAAAACTTAGGCATTCTCGATGTTCTGTTGCCCGAACCTGTTGGCGGCGCTCATGGCGAGCCGCTAAAGGCAGCTGCCATCTTAAAAGACGCTCTGTTGCAAAACTTAGAAGAACTCTCCCAAATGACCTCTCAACAGCGGCGGGAGCTACGTTATCAAAAGTTTCGGAGTATTGGCGTTTATACGGAAATCTCTGCCTAGCGGGGGTTTACCTTAGAAGACGCTGTGACGAGTGGTATAATCAACAAGGTAACAAATTATTACAAGTTCTCAGTTGAGAGGAGTTGTCTTTTAAGAAATTAGCGCTGAGCTGGCAAGCAATTAACGGCGATAGCGAATCGATCGTAGACAACGACTCAAAAAATGAGAACTGTACGTAGTAAGCGTTCCCCTAGGCGATCGCTTGAGCTTATTTTGCTTTCCTACAGGGTAGCCAAACCAAGTAGGAAAAGTAAGCAAAGAGCTGATGGCTACCTAATCAAAACATACGGGAAGAATTGATGACTTCTCCAATCGAACGGCGTGCCTTGATTACCGGGGCCAGTAGTGGGATTGGCAAGGCGACAGCTTTGGCATTTGCGAAAGCAGGATTCCATGTGGCTTTAGTCAGCCGCTCTGAGTCTAAATTAGAGGCTGTCGCTGAAGCTGCTCGGAAGACCGGGGTGACAGCGAAAGCGTATGCCCTGGATCTAGCCGATATTGAGCAGGTAAGAGAAAAGGTCGCCGCGATCGCTGACTCCTTTGGCTCGATTGATGTTCTGGTGAACAATGCCGGGATGGGCTACACCGGCGAGATTATGTCAACACCTTTATCCGAATGGCAACAAGTGATTGACCTAAATCTCACCAGCGTGTTTCAGTGTATCCAGGGAATTTTGCCCTCGATGCGCGATCGCGGCTCTGGGATAATTATTAATGTGGCATCTATTGCCGGTCAGCAACCTTTTCCTGGCTGGGGTGCCTACAACGTTAGCAAAGCGGCTCTGATTGCCTTATCGAAAACCCTCGCAGCAGAAGAACGTGCCAAAGGCATTCGCGTTGTAACGATCTCTCCAGGTGCTGTCAATACCCCAATTTGGGACACAGAAACGGTTCAAGTCGAACTGAACCGTTCAGCCATGTTAACACCAGAAATCGTTGCCCAGTCGATTCTGCACATGGCTCTCGTGCCAGAACAGGCAGTAATTGAGGAATTAACCTTAATGCCGAACGCTGGGGTTTTATGAGTTGTAAGTTTTGAATGATGAATTAAACCTAAATTCATCACTCAACAGTCTCAAAAAATCCCTAACGAACTCATCACTCCGTTAACCACTCCAAACCCTAACAAAGACTGAATCATGACTACTGCTTCTTCCCACGGTTCTAATGGCTCTAACCCATCAGGCGATTTGAGCGCCAAAATTGCTCCGCCGCGACCTGACCGCAACACAATGAATGGTAGAGAACCCAATTTGCAGCCGCCTCCGGAAGAACTCAACGATGAGATGATGAGTGCTGTAAGGACGCTGCTACTGGGAGTGGGTGAAGACCCGGAACGGGAAGGCTTGCTCAAGACGCCTAAGCGAGTAGCAGAAGCAATGCGCTTTCTTACCAGTGGCTATACTCAGTCGCTAGAAGACCTTGTCAACGGAGCTATCTTTGATGAGGGTCACAACGAGATGGTTCTTGTCCGGGATATCAATGTCTTTAGCCTCTGCGAACACCATATGCTGCCATTTATGGGTAAGGCGCACGTCGCCTATATCCCTAACCAAAAAGTGGTAGGTCTTAGCAAGCTTGCTCGGATTGTTGAGATGTATTCTCGCCGCTTGCAGGTACAGGAACGGCTGACGCGCCAGATTGCTGAAGCGGTGCAGACGATTCTTGAGCCGAAGGGAGTCGCTGTTGTCATGGAAGCTACCCATATGTGTATGGTAATGCGAGGCGTCCAGAAGCCCGGTTCTTGGACTGTTACCAGTGCGATGGTCGGCGTATTTCAGGACGAGCAAAAAACTCGTGAAGAGTTCCTTAATTTAATTCGTCACCAACCCGCTTTCTTTTAAGCGTTGTTGGCAGTAATAGCAGGGAGATTTCGCTCCTCATAAAGAGAAAACTCCTAATTTCTTAAAGTAGGGACACGGCAAGGCCGTGTCCCTATAACGGTTAATGAATCGGGTTTTTATACCATTTGGTTCATGAAGCGCTACATTAACAATTCCCCCACCCCCGATAAATTGGGAGGCTAAGAAGTCTAAATGTTGCAAACAAAAGAACAAAATGGTTTTACAATCAGCATCCCCCCATTTGCTGACGCACTTGAGAAAGAGCATACCAAGTCTTTTCACCAACAATTCCATCTACTAATAAACCGTTGCGTTTTTGGAAGAATCTAACAGCAGCATCGGTGCGCGGCCCAAATACACCGTTAATTTCATCATTAAAGTCACCGGCTACAAATAGCACCTGCTGAAGTGTGATTACTGCTTCACCTTTAGCTCCGCGCTTCAGCATGGGCATATTAACCGGAGCGCCTGTATAAAGTGCTTGCCAAGTCAACGGCCCGACAATACCATCTTCTTTGAGGAAAACCCAATTCTGAAAAACAATGACGGCATATTCTACTTCTTGATTAAAAATTCCGTGAATCGCTCCGAAATAAGCGCATCTATCAGTTAATATTTGTTGTAATTCTCTAACTACCGATCCAGAGCTGCCTAACCCTAGAACGGGTTTATTAAACTGAGCTTGATTGGTGAAGGTTTGATTGGATTCGTTAGCAAGCATGATGTGGATTCCTTTGGAGTTGTTGGTGTTCTACATCTCCAAAGTACTTTTAATAAAGTGCTTGTCACTTCGCACAGTCGGGTAAACTAACTGGATTGGTTTGCTCTCGTTCTATCTGTTCACCCATTAGCAGGAGGCGATCGTGCCAAAAGAGCGAAGCTCCCTACAACTTGAACCGTGTTCCCCGCAGTTTCTCAAACAAATCCGCAACTCGATTTAAATCTTTATCTCCAGGCGATCGCTCGACACCACTCGATAAATCAATCCCGCTAGGATGCAATTGAGCGATCGCATCCAAAATATTGTCTGGTGTCAAGCCACCGGCAAGCAACCAGGGACAGCTAGGATTGAACTGTTGGAGGTTCTTCCAGTCCAACGTTTTGCCAGTACCTCCCAACATTTGGGGATGATAAGCGTCCAGCAACAAGGTATTCGCACACTCTGCATAGACATCTGCCTGAGTTAAATCCTCTAGAGTTTTCACTCTCAGCGCTTTGATGATTTCCACGCTGGGCAGCAATTGGCGCAACTGACGGCAAAATTCTGGTGTTTCTCCGCCATGTAACTGCACGCCTGTCAAGTTGGCGACGGCAACACATTGATAGATTTCTTCCAGCGTTGTGTTGGCAAAGACACCAATCCGCTCAACGTCAGGGGGTAAGCGTTCCATCACGGAGCGGATTTGAACTGCACTGACGTAGCGCGGGGAGGAGGACACGCAAATAAATCCTAGGGCGGTTGCTCCCAGTTGCGCGATCGCTTGCCCTTGATCTGGTTTGGTAATCCCGCAAATCTTGACTCGCATTAAATTTTTTTCGATTTGTATCAAAAATTAATATAACTGTTAACTGTTAAAACAAATTCCGACTTTTTACTAAGAGGTTTCTATAATACTTTGGGTTTTGATATTTGTGTCCAAGCAGGAGACAAGAACTTGATTCACTTGACAATACTCGCCGCCGTACAATCTACCGTTCCCGCGACCCCATCGTGGACTCCAATGGTCGGATTGGTGATGATTCTGTGCAACCTGTTGGCGATCGCCATCGGTCGCTTCGCTATCCAGAAGCCAGGAGTAGGACCAGACCTGCCTCTCGCTAAACCCGCTTTGTTACGCAATTTTACAGTGCCTGAACTCCTAGCGACAATGAGCTTCGGTCACATTATTGGAACAGGCGTCATCCTCGGATTAACCAACGCGGGTGCCCTTTAAAAGGCAATTGTTTCTGCTTTGGGTGACTTAAAAATTTAGCTCATCCATCAGGAAGAATCAACAGTTCCCTCCGCGTTTTATAATCCCTTCGTTGCTGATTTTATCAAAGCAGGAGAAAAGAAATTGATTGACTTAAGTTTACTTGCAGCATTGCAGCAGACAGTTCCTTCAACACCAACAATCGGCCCTGGTGTATTCATTGTCATGACTGCTTTCAACATTCTGGGTCTTTTTCTGGCCCGCAACGCTGTCCAAAAGCCGGGAGTTGGCCCTAAACTGCCTTTCCCACTGCCCGGTTTTGGTAAGAACTTTAGCGCCGCTCAATTTATTGCGGGTTTGAGTTTTGGACATATCCTGGGAACAGGTGCCATCTTAGGACTGACCAATACGGGTCTCCTTTAGAAGCCCTCGCTCGATAATAACTGTCTTTTCAGTGAAGTTAGTAGGGTGGACACTGCTCACCAATTACCCCAAAGGTCGGCAAGGCTCACTCTCCTACTTCACGCTTCATTTTCCATCATTCATGCTTCTACAAGAGCCGTCGTATATCCTGGTAAGTGCAAGGATTTAGATGGGAAAGTTTGATGCAGGCAGCTTGGCGAGTTGGCTCTCTATTCGGAATTCCGCTATTTATAGATTATTCGTGGTTTTTTATTTTAGCTTTGATCGCCTTTGCGAATGCCCTGGATTTCTCACCCGTCTTGGGTCCAGTCCTCGGCGGGGGTGCGGGATTATTAATGGCTTTATTGCTGTTTGGTTCGGTTTTACTGCACGAATTGGGTCACAGTTTAGTCGCGCGATCGCAAGGGATTGAAGTAAATTCGATTACTTTATTTCTCTTTGGTGGGATTGCGGCGATTGACCGGGAATCCAAAACCCCAGAAGCAGCCTTTCAAGTCGCGATCGCTGGCCCTGCGGTCAGCCTAGTGCTGTACTCGCTATTTTACTTAGTGGCTCATGGACTGCCAATCTCCGGTATCGTGCAGGTCATGGCATTAGACTTAGCAAAGATTAACCTAGTCTTGGCATTATTCAACCTGATTCCCGGTCTCCCCTTAGATGGCGGACAAGTTGTGAAAGCAGCCGTGTGGAAGTTCACCGGAGACCGCTTTCAGGGCGTCCGTTGGGCAGCCAAAAGCGGTTTAATTTTAGGTTGGGGCGCGATCGCCGTGGGATTGGCGATTATTACGTTCAAGGATCAGTGGTTCAGTGGCTTCTGGATTGCCTTACTCGGCTGGTTTGGGATTCGCAACGCCCGTTCCTACGACCAGATGACCACCCTCCAAGAATCCTTGCTCCAGATCGTGGCGAAAGACGCCATGACCCAAGAATTTCGGGTGGTGGATGCGAACAAGACCTTGCGCCAGTTTGCCGATGAGTACATTTTGGAAGCTTCCCACTTTCCGGTTTACTTTGCAGCGAGTGAAGGTCGCTATCGCGGTTTAGTCTCTGTTGAAGATTTGCATTTCGTAGAGCGCGGTCTGTGGGAAACGCAAAATCTGCATAGTATTGTGCATCCCCTGACGGAAATTGCTACTGTTGAAGAGAAAATGCCTTTGGTAGAAGTAATTAACTGCATGGAAGCCAAGCAGTTAAATTGGATTACTGTCCTCTCACCGGCTGGGACAGTCGCCGGTATTATCGACCGGGGCGATGTTGTCCGCGCTGTTGCATCGAAGCTGAATTTACTGATTACGGAAGTAGAAATCAAGCGGGTTAAGGCAGAGGGCACCTATCCGCCGAGTTTGCAGTTACAAGCGATCGCAAAATCAACAACTGATTAATTGACACCAGAAAACGAGTCTGAATATGCTCATACAGCACTTCCAGATGCTCGCACGCTACAACACGCTGGCAAATCGCAGACTTTATGAAGTTTGCACTCGTTTGGACGATGTAGAACGCAAGCGCATCAGACCCGCCTTCTTCAAAAGTATTCACGGGACGCTTAATCACATCATGGTAGGCGATCGCATCTGGTTATCGCGGTTTGAGGGCAAAGAAGTCCCCTCAACCGGACTTGACGCAATTCTCTATGAGGATTTCGACAAGCTTACCAAAGCGCGTGTATTAGAAGATGAGCGCATCGAAGCCTTCTCAGATAGTTTAAACGACGAATTCTTGAGCGGTACGATCAAGTACCGCAATAACCAAGGAAATATTTATATCGATCCAGTTGATTTGTTGATCGCACACTTTTTTAATCACCAGACCCACCACCGAGGACAAGTTCACGATCTGTTAACGCAGACTGAAATTGCCCCGCCAGTTCTAGATATGCACCGAGTTATCCGACCTTAGAGTTAGTTGCATTAGCACTATCTATCTTGATTCTGTGAGCGAATTTGTTAATTCTGGCTGCGCTAAAATTTCCTGCCACTCCTCTTCTGACAAAGGCTGCACTAGCATCTCAATACCAAAACAATCGCTAGCTGCTACCGTTAAGGCTTCTACAACTGTTGGAACTAGCGCCTCTCCCGGCTGGTTAATCCCTAGCTTAACCGGCGTTACCGCCTCGCCAAACACCTGTTCAAACAGCGTCGCATCTGGTGACAAACGTATCGACCCGTGCTGCAAGATGGTATTGCCTCGCCTCATCTGGGCACTCCCAATTAATTTAGAACCATCCGCTAAAACTAAATCGGCACCCGTCGAGGTGCCAAAACAATTGGGATTGTGAATGTAACCCCGTCCTGCCGAACCATAGTGCAATTCTAGACCGAGCGATCGCCATCCCTGAATCAAAAACTGACAAATCTCTTGGTACGCTTGGATGCGACTGCCAGCGAGTCCTGACGTTACCACCATGTAGGTCAAATCGCCCTGGTGCAGCACTCCCCGTCCGCCAGTCGGACGCCGCACCAAATCCACTACACCCGCCGCAGCCAGCTGCTGCCAAGATGCAGGTAAGCGGTGTTGATGATATCCCAACGAAATTGCCGGTGGAGACCAGGTATAAAACCGTAAGGCTGGAGGATGCAAACCCAGATGGTGCTGCTCCAGTAACCATCGGTCGATTGCCATCTGGACGCGACCTGACGCTTCCAGCAGCGGAATAAAACGCCAGTAGCGGTTATTGGTCATTTGTCATTTGCCTAAAATCAATGACCAATGACCAATAACTAACTACCAAATTCAGCTTGTAAAGCTTCGTCGTTATTATCTGCAATCGTCGCGACAACGGTGACAGCGCGGGAAATTTCTCCGGGAGAAAGCTCGGCGACAGTGCGAGATGTCAGCACTGCCACTTGGTTCTCCACAATGCCAAAACGCGATTCAAACGTGTCCGACCAATTCATTTCCAGGAGTTTCCGCATCAACAGCGGTTCGTTCGTGGCAGGTAGCTTGAGAACATAAGACCAAACGGTGAAAGTATCCTCCTCGGTAATCCCCGTGAGTTGCACAAACACCTCAACGCTACCGTACTTAAATTTCCAAAGATAGCTGCTGTCTTCGCCACGGCTTACCATTGCCGTATCGTCCTGATCCAAGCTGGAGATAACGGTTTGAATCACATCAACATAATTGACTACCGTTGCATCCTCAATCAGCTCATTGGTAACGAGATCCTCTGTTGACAGTCCTTGGGTGGAAACACTTTCCACAGCAGGCTGGTTGGTGGTCATAATACCTTCTGCTTATCGTTTTGCGGTTTGCCTAGACCAACTCTATCGCCTAGAGGCACATTTGGAGGACACCTCTAAAGATTAGTTTTTTATTTTCAAGTGTTAAGTTGTTTAATCATCGCCTATACAGCGATCGCCTTCAGCCGCTTCTTCTGATTCTCGTTACTAGGACAGCTCTATCCATCCTAGTAACGAGCCTTAGCCTCGATGCCCTCTGTTGCTACTTCTCGACACCGTGTTTCAAACCATGAGCTTGCGATCGCTTTGTTCTCCATCTAAAGCCGTTGTCTTTTCAGAATCCGGCTTATGAGCAATCAAATACTTGCTCATAAAGTGAACTTCACTCGAAATATTCTCGAAGCCTGCTTTCTCCAACCGTTTCACCAAATCATCCGTTATGTAGTGTTTGTAGTATGGCTCGTGGAATGTTTCTGGGAAGTTTTCCATCAGTGGCACCAAGTCTGGAGCATCGCTGACCTGAATCGAGTCGCAGATAATAAAGACTCCACCCGGTTTCGTGACTCGGTAGCACTGTTCGATCACCTGCTGACGCACCGCTGCTGGAAGCTCATGGAAGAGAAACACGCAAGTAACCGCATGGAAATGCTCATCCACGTAGGGGATTTTCTCAGCATTCGCTTGGAGGAGTTGGGGCAATTCTCCCGGATTTTCAGATAACATCTGATTCGCCTTCCGCAAGTAAGCAGGTGACAAATCGATTCCAAACAAAGAGGCTTCAGGCAAAGCACCCCGGATTAATTTCAAAGTGCGACCCGTTCCACTCGCCACATCGAGAATGCGAACTTGTCTGGGTGGAATAGAATCAAACGCTTTCAACCCTTGTTTCAGTGGCGCGAGAATCCGCCGCCGCATTGCATCTGCCGTACCACCAAAAAGAATTTCTACTTGCAAATCATAGAGATTTGCTGACCAGTCACTTAAGTAACCATCAGTTTGGTGATGGAAGTTTTGCAAGTAGTAGCTTGGATAACCATCCGTGGAAATGTTTGGCGAAAATTCTTGATATCGCTTCTGTTTAATCCGCTGATGTATTTGCAGCGTATCCAGCCAAACCATCGGATAATAGCGGAAAAAATCGCTCCATGAGTTATCAAACAGTAAGCTAGCGGGATATACACCTCGCTCAGCATCCTGCCAATCGGCTTCAATAATCCGATCGTGCCTTTGTTTCAGTTTTTGTATAAGCTCTGGGGAAATCGGCTTAGTTTTCACCTCTACCTGAGGAGAAATTAAATTCAGAAACTGCGAATTTAATATTTTATGAGCTAAACCAAAGTAATTTTTGCCTTGCTGAAAAGTCTGGTAGGTCAGCTTGGTTAGAGTCTCAGTAATAGTAGTTGCTGGGTCAAGGTTTGAGGTTGACTGCATAGAGGCTAACGATGGGTGCTGAAAACTGAGTACGACTATGAAAATGCTGCGCGGTTATATGTCTTTTTGTTAAGACATATTTCTTATGTTAACTCAGTTTCGACAACTGCCATCTGTCTCCAGTGGGACAAGAAAAAGCGCCACCCTTATGGGTGGCGGGCTAGGGATGAGTTGTTTTCCAGGAAGGGGATACCCCACCCCACAGCTTAGAACGCTTTAAGAAAGGCAAGCTCTAGATTTGGCAGGAATGCTTAGCAAAAACGTCAAGCTTTGTTCCTACACAATTTGCCTTCTCATGAGCGAGAAAAGAAATTAGCAATCATAGTAGAGAGCGAACTCGTAGGGATGGGGGCGCAGCCGCATCGGGTTGACTTCGTTATCGAGCTTGTATGAAATCCAAGTCTGGATGAAGTCTGGGGTGAACACGCCCGTCTCGGTCAAGAAAGCGTGATCGTTTTCCAACGCCTCCAGGGCACCTTCGAGCGATCCTGGGGTGGAAGGAACATTCGCCAGTTCCTCTGGGGTTAGGTCGTAAATATCCTTATCCAGGGATTCACCGGGGTCAATTTGGTTTTTGATACCATCTAGACCCGCACAGAGCATGGCAGCAAACGCCAAGTAGGGGTTAGAAGTCGCATCCGGACAACGGAACTCTAAGCGCTTCGCTTTAGGATTGGTACCAGATAGCGGAATCCGAATCGAGGCAGAACGGTTTCCTTGGGAGTAAGCCAAGTTCACGGGTGCTTCAAAACCGGGCACCAAGCGCTTGTAAGAATTGGTTGTGGGATTGGTCAAAGCCAACAGCGCCGGTGCGTGCTTGAGGATGCCACCGATGTAGTGCAACGCCATTTGGCTTAAGCCAGCATACTTATCGC
Source organism: Trichocoleus sp. Lan (assembly GCF_039961855.1). NCBI lineage: Bacteria > Bacillati > Cyanobacteriota > Cyanophyceae > Leptolyngbyales > Trichocoleusaceae > Trichocoleus > Trichocoleus sp. Lan. The sequence goes on from NZ_JAMPKA010000002.1 coordinate 336,197, forward strand.
CTGCAAATAGCGGCTGTCCATCCTTCCAAATCGACTGGTGGGTATGCATCCCGGAACCGTTGTCGTTAAACAGCGGCTTCGGCATGAAGGTGACTGTTTTGCCATATTTCTTGGCAACGTTCTTGATGACGTACTTGTAAGTCATCAGATAGTCAGCAGCTTGTACCAAAGTTGCGAAGCGGAAACCCAGTTCGCACTGTCCGCCGGTAGCAACTTCGTGGTGGTGCTTTTCAATCGGCACCCCGCACTTCGCCATCGTCAGCAGCATTTCTGTCCGCATATCCTGGGAGGTATCCGTCGGCGCGACTGGGAAATAACCCTCTTTGTAGCGAGGTTTATAACCGAGGTTGCCACCCTCTTCTTTTTTCCCAGAATTCCAACGTCCCTCGACGGAGTCTACGTGGTAATAGCCTTCATGCTGGTTTTGGTCAAAGCGGACATCATCAAAGATGAAGAACTCAGCTTCCGGTCCAATGAAGGCTGTATCGCCAATGCCGGTAGAAATTAGGTAGTCTACTGCCTTCTGAGCAATGGTGCGGGGGTCGCGGCTGTAAGGTTGGCCCGTCCGGGGTTCGATAATGCTACAGACGACGCTTAAAGTCGGCTCTGCCATAAATGGGTCGATCCAGGCAGTTGTCGGATCTAGCACCATTGCCATGTCTGATTCGTTGATGGCTTTCCAACCCCGGATACTAGAGCCATCGAAGGGTACGCCCTCGGTAAAGCTACTTTCGTCAATTTGGTCGTGATACATCGACAAATGCTGCCAGATACCCGGCATATCGATGAACTTGAGGTCAATGATCTGGATGTTTTTTTCTTTGACGTAAGTCAAAAATTCTTGCGGGGTCTGGAACATTACGACGGACTCCTTATTTTCTAAGCTGGCTCAGTCTGGAAAGCAGAAAAAACAGTAAGAGCGATCATCAGGGTTGGTGAATCGTCAAGTCAAGAGGGGGAGAACCTGGATTGAAAGCAAGCATTTTCAGGTGAGACTTCCCGATCCAGAAGTACAACTTTCCTGGCTGAAAATCTTTTTTCTCCTCTTTTGCCCATCTCAAGAACTCTCCCACTCAATTCCCAGTTGGCGCTTACGCGCCGCTACGCTAACAGTCTTCAGCCTTTTTTCAAGACGTAAGGCATCGATGTACTGGATCATCCTAGGGATAGGTGCCAGGAGATTTTGTATTCAGCTATACAGAATAAGGCAGTTGCCGTTTGACTTAAAGCGAGAAAAAGTTAAAAATTGTAGCGAGATTTACAAAAAAATCTTATAGGCGGCAACAATTTTACTAATCAGTAGCTTTGGCTACTTTTGTGCGGGGGGAAGCATGATGTTTAATTTAAATACGGATTTTGATCAAGATTTTGACGAACAAGAGGCATTTGAGTATCGTCCTGGGACGAGAGTGGAGCTAAAGCAGCGTCCTGGGGTGGTTGATATTATTGCTGAATATGACCCGATGATGGTGCCGCCCATTTGGTTGCTCAACGATCCGCAGCCGCGATATCCAGAAGAGCTGACATTACTGCCAGTGCCCATGAGAGGAGTTTGTTGGTTGAAGCCGGTGAGCCGTCGAAAAGCTGGATCGAGAGCGGCTCAGTCAAGAGATGGCAAGCCGATGCGCCAGAAGGCTTATAGCACAGCCCCGGAGAAAATTGCCCGCTAAAAATTGCTGCGATTGCTCTCAACAATGTGGAGATGCTTGTGGAGATGGATATATGCTAATGAAAGTGTTTGTTGTTGTAAACTACACCCTAGAAACTGGGTATGCAACAGCACACTAAACAATAGAAAATTATCTATATAGCTTGTTGTTGGGAGAGCAATTTCATGCGCGACGCAGTCACAAACCTGATTAAAAATTACGATGTTACGGGTCGTTACCTGGATCGCAATGCCGTAGATTCCCTGAAATCTTATTTTGAAACCGGCACAGCACGAGTCCAGGCGGCTGCTGTGATTAACTCGAATGCAGCTTCGATTGTGAAGCAGGCGGGGTCACGGTTGTTTGAAGAACTGCCGGAACTGATTCGACCAGGCGGAAATGCATATACGACTCGTCGCTATGCTGCTTGTCTGCGGGATATGGACTATTACCTGCGCTATGCCAGCTATGCGTTGGTTGCAGGTGATACAAATGTGCTGGATGAGCGGGTGCTGCAAGGTCTTCGGGAAACTTACAACTCTTTGGGAGTGCCGATTGGTCCGACCGTAATGGGCATCCAAATCATGAAGGACATTGTGAAAGAACAAGTGGCTGCGGCTGGAGTTGCAAATACAGCATTTGTAGATCAGCCCTTTGACCACATGACCCGCGATTTAAGCGAACAGGATGTCTAAGCAGTAAATGGCAACGAACAATTAGCCATTCGTCATTAGCTGGAGAGCGATCGCACTTTTTACCTTGTACTGGGGGTAGAGTGCGATCGCTTTTGTTTATGTTGCGCTGACGTTAATTTGAAGACACCAAAAGCCTATCTCGATGACAAACTCTCAACACTTAAAGGAACCAGATCGCCATGATTAGTAAATCCTAATAACATTGGCTCCTGCGGTCGGATAAACTTGCCTGTCAGTACACAGCGTTGTTCTTGCTGCGCTGTGGCGGGGACGCTAGAGAGGATATCAGACCTAGAGAATTGAGGTTTATAATCATCGGATTTCTGCTGCACGTAGTTCCAGAGGATATCTCGAATCAAAGCTTGATATCCCTGATGACCTGCGAGTTCTTTGAGTTCTTCCTTCAGTTCTCTCTCCAAGCGTATGCTGGTGACTTCCATTTCAGTGGTTGAGGTGCGAGGTAGGGTACGCATGATTTTTTCTCCTAAAATTTGTGGACAGATTAGTAATACAAGTGTAGTATATTGAAAGCCAGATTCAAGTTAAACCGTTCAAGAAGCCTTCCTGTGACACATATACCTGCTTTCTCCATCTCAGCCAGCGATTCCGACTCCTTAACGAGTTGGGAATCAGCCGGCGCGGGCGTGGAGTTTCTTTTTATGGGTGGATATGGTTGTCAGAGACGAGGTACGGAGATCGATCAAATTTTGGATCGCAATAATGGTGGGAGTCTGCGGTTTGCAGAACTCAAACTAAACAAACAAAGCGGGAGGTACAGGCTAAAAGTAGCCGTACCAACATAGGAAGAGAAGACTCAAAAAGTTTTTCCAACCCCCGCTTCTAATTACCAGAGGCGGGGGTTAATTGTATGAGGAGCCAAGTCGTGACGAGCGCAACTGACGTGTTAGGTAGGTCGGTAGTCGTATTTTCCCAGAACTACTTGCCCATAAGCCGGGTCAATATTAAGCGAGCGATCGCTCTGTTGATCGGTGGGAAAGCCGAACCTTTGCAGTTTAGCGATGCACCTGGCTGGCAAGTGCGATCGCCCAGCGTGGTGATCGAGGTGCCAGAACAAATTCGCCTCACCATCACGAGTGCAGAGCGAGTTTGGAAGGTTCCCCCAGTGAACCGTCGGGAATTGCTGCGGAGAGACCACCACACCTGCCAATACTGCGGTAACACGAAACAGTTGACGATCGATCACGTCCTACCCTTATCAAAGGGCGGAAAACACACCTGGGACAACGTAGTTATCGCCTGCGAAAAGTGCAACCAGCGCAAGGGCGATCGCACTCCGACTCAAGCAGGAATGCCCCTTCGCACCCAGCCTAAAGCCCCCATGCACCCTGCTGTTGCCTTTGCCGAACAGTTCTGGCGCGAACAGCACGATCACCTGGATTTGTAAGGAGACACCAAGCAATGCTGAAATTAACTTACACAGAAAACGGCTTTTACTTGGAGTGTCTGGCTCAATCTCTAGAAGAGTGGGTGACACGGCGGGTGATTTTAGCGCTGCGAGTGGGTACCCCCATCTCAGTCGAACCCAGCACCGCTTCCTTCTTACTTCCGGCTAGTTTGCCAGAAATCGGACGGTTGCTAGAGGAAGCGCAGCAGGAAGGTTCGGAAATTATTGGCTTGTGTGCTTGCGATGCCGAGTACGTTGAAGTCAGCCTGCACGGTAGCTGGGTGGACGGAGGCTCGAAAAATGGAGAGGGCGTTTTTGTGACTGCAATGAGCGATCGCGCTGAATTCTTCCTCTTCAAGCTTTGGCAAGATGCACAAGCTTGCACCTCCTCCTTGAGGTAATCAAATCACTTTTGGGGTGGGTCGAAAAACCCACCCTTTTTCTTAGTATTTGTGTGGACATTTGCCGGATAATACATCAAACTATTGGTATGTCATAGCGGGATACCACACTGAGATTGATTAAACATTAGTTATGTCAGCCAGCAGCAATACCAAAGAAAGCAGAATTGATTTGAGACTGAGCCAAGAGCAAAAAAAGACGCTTGAAAAGGCAGCTGCACTGATGGGACTCAGTGTAAGTTCTTATGTGCTTTGCCACTCACTTGATGCTGCCAGAAAGGACATTGCCTTTCATGAAACACTGGTTTTGTCAGATAGAGATCGGGATCTCTTTTTATCGATACTAGAGAATCCGCCTGAACCGAACGAAGCTTTAAAATCGGCGATGTGTGAATATCAGGAGTACGAAAAGTAATACTTTGTGGAATGGATTTTTCACCCTCTCGATAGCAGTGTAAGGAAGGATGCTTTCGACTGCGGAGTTCCAAAGTTAAACGATTACCTGAAGCAATACGCTGGACAAAACGATAGAAAAGGCATTGCCAAAACCTTTGTTGCTATTCCCAAAGAAGATGGTAATGAAGTTGTTGGCTATTACACCATCAGTATGTCTAGCATTACGTTTGACTCGCTTCCAGAGCAACTAAGAAAAAGATTACCCCGTTATCCTGTTCCCGCTATGTTAATCGGACAACTTGCCGTTGACACCTCAATGCAAGGGAGAGGATTGGGAAAAAGATTACTAATGGATGCTCTTAGTAAAGCAGTTCGCCTTGCAGATGAAGTAGGGATTTTTGCAGTTAGAGTTGATGCTCTGGATGATGAGTCAAAGCAATTTTATCTGAAATACGGTTTCGTTCCCTTAATTGATTATGAATTCTCGCTTTTCCTACCAATGGCAACAATATTAAAGAGTCGTAAATAGCAGGTAGTTTCGTCGCTGTGGTCAAGCAGATTTATTGTTAAATGGTGAACTAGGAGCTTCACCCACTTGATTCTTCCTCTTCAAGCTTTGGCAAGATGTACAAGCTTGTACCTTCTCCTTGAACTAACTGTAGGGGCGCACGGCTGTGCGCCCTTTCCTTGAGAAAAAGGGTTATGTCTTCTACTACCTGCATAGAACAGCGAACAGATAGTCTGGATCTATTCGGTTATCCAGGTTAGGATTCTTACTCAAAATAAATGCCCCTCCTTCAAACACGATTAAGGGAGGTTTATGTCCACGAGGATTATAAGCACCAATAGTGGAATAAGGGCTACCATACTTTCCGTATTCATTCCATACACTTGTTGAAGAATAGCGGCTACCATATTTTCCGTACTGGTTGCAAATTGACTCGGTGGCATACTGGTTGCTTGAAACCACACCAAGCTCCTGTTTATCGGCACCCAAGATATATGCGTTGCCATCTAGATCGCGAATTATATCTTCAATGCTGGCTTGAGCTACAAGCTGCTGTTGCAACGGAACAGTTGCTTGAGACTGTAAGGGTAAAAAAATTCCACTTATTAAGGTGGCAATTGTAGAGAAAACGGTTGTTTGAAGGGATTTCATGATTATTCTCCGTAAATAACCCATCAAACTAAGTATTCCCATTAGCAACTGAGTTCTATCGTTTGTAATTGTTAAATAGCAGCCTTGGCGATTAGAAATCGCGGCTATACAAACGAAGTCCGCCTGCGCGGACTTTTGAAACCTGCCTCCGCAGGTTTTGTGTGTGTAGGCGCGATTTCTATTCGCCAGCTTCACTAGAACACCTACCAAACGATGCAGTCAAACAGGAGCGATCGCTAGCCTTGAATAAATTTAAGCGCAGCACCGTTCATGCAGTAGCGTTTGCCAGTCGGGCGTGGCCCATCGTTAAATACATGCCCTAAATGCCCACCGCAACGATGGCAATGGACTTCAACTCTAGTCATAAAAAGCGTCTTGTCTGTGGAGGTGCCGATTCCCCCTTCAATGGGAGCATAAAAACTGGGCCAACCAGTATGGCTGTCGAATTTCGTTTCAGAGGTAAACAGCGGTAATTCACACGCCGCACACGCATAAATTCCTTTACTGTATTGCTTATCAAGCGGGCTAGTTCCAGCACGTTCGGTACCGTGTTTACGCAGGACGTTAAACTGTTCGGGCGTCAAAATTTCACGCCATTCTTCCTCGGTTTTGTTGATTTCAAAGTTATTATTTGAAGCTGCCATATCTCCCGATTTCCCAATTAGATTGCGTGATAACCATGCCGCGCCTACAATTACAGCGCCAGCTTTTAAAAGATAACGTTTTTTCATGCTGCATCATTCAGTTGTCGGTGTGAGGCGAGCCAGTTCAACCTTGAGAGAGTTTATTTGGCTCTATCTCTAGGATGCGCGATCGCGCTCATCCGAAGCGAGGCGTTAGCCTAGCGCCGACCTGTTGGTTCGCACTGCATTAAGTCTGATAGCCGGATTAAAATTCCCTAAGAAGCCTAAAGCAGGTAAAGAGGCATGGCTCAAATTTGCTTGAGATAGAACTCAAACCGTTCCCGGAATTGTTCAACTGTCAGATTTTGAGTCCAATATTCCACTAAAGCGTGACCAAATGCCCAGGCATTGCGTTCTGGTGAAGAGGGGTTTTCCAGTAGTAGAGGCCAAAGGGATAGCAAATCAAAGTTGATCGGGTTTTCGCCCGGATTCAAGAGCGAGAACAAATCATACGCCATCTGGAGTTTGCCAATCACAACCGGCAATTGTTCCACGGGAATTTGGTCTGCTAGCACGTATGCTAGATTTGGTCGTCCGGTTGTCAGTGTCGCAATGAACTGGAGAACGGGACTTTTGAGGAGTGCAGCCAGTCCCTGTGTCGTTGTCATCTGAAAGGTGTAGCGGTCGATGATTTTGGCAGCAGCGACAGTACGGGCATCCAAGTTACGCAAAAAACGGGCAAGGCGGAGTTGCTTAGTAGGCGCGATCGCATCCACCAGTGCTAATGAGAGTGCGTCCATTCCCCAGGCAGTTCGATCCGTTTTTGTGTCACCTGTAACTACAGGTAGAACCAGATTGCAGAAGTCGCCTAGAAGCTTTGCCCGATACTCGGTCGCTTCCCGAATCGCCTTTTCCTTGGGGCGATCGCCTGCTTGCCAGTTGTAGGGAGGTTCCCACTCCCGGATGGGGCGCAGACGATCCACCTGAGTGACGATGGCGATCGCGCTCAAGTCTGCCACTTCCGCCTTCATATCTTTGAGAAAGTCCACATCCATTTGCAGTGCCGGATCGAGGGCAGGAGTAACTAACAGCAGCAAATCTGCATTGGTGGCATAATCCAGCACCAGTTCCCGCAAATCCGCCCGGTTCACTTGTTCGTAACCCGGCGTATCCCAAAGCGTCAGAGTTTCCCCCAATTGGCTCTGCCAGCGGTAATTCTGAATCTTATCGGTGCTGGGCAATACGTCCACGGCGGCTCGATCTGCTTGAAACAGTGTATTAATCAAGCTGCTTTTTCCAGATCCGGTTCGTCCCACCAGCAGAATATTGACAGGTTTTTGCTCAACTGCTTCGATGGGTTCTGTTTGAGCCAATATTTCTCGGAGGGTTTGCGTCTTTGCCTTGGGTAGTGTCGGTGTGGAAACAGAAGATTCTGACTCTGGCAGTGTAGTCGTTCCTCCATAGAGAGCGATCGCTTGCCGAGATAAGTTCCGCAGAGCCGCTTCCCGAAGCATCTGGCTCAAATTCCCCAGCAATTCCTGATTTGCCTGGTTACTGGAACGCTGAGTAACTTGTTTTGCTACCGCCACCACCGGATTCAAGAACCACTGTGCCCAATTCCAGGCTTGCCAGAGTTTCCGAGCCGATGGTTCCAGCTTGCGGTAAACTCCGTATGCCTCGTATGCTTGCCCAATCGTGACCCGATCCAGGGCAGGAGATAACTTCTGTATCCACCCGTCCAGATCGTCCACCGTTCCCCGAATCAGTCCGTAAGCTTGGGTAACGTGAATGTTGAGCAGGGGATACTTTACTTCAGGATTGTAGACATGAGCGATCGCACTGACCAGATCCTGGCATCGCTGCCAAAAGGTTTGCCAGTCTTCCCAAATCGGGCGATCGCTCTGTGCTGCTTTCAGGATCTCTTGATAAGCGACTTCCGCTTGATTTACGGCATCATTTCCAGCTGGTAGCGCTACAGTATCGCCTGCCCCAGATTCTAGTTCGGCGCTAACCTCCGCCATGACAGATTCTATTTGCGCGATCGCCGGTCGAGTCCACTTCACCAGCAGCCAACGCCAGCCCACGAATACGACGGTAAACACGCCCCAGATCCAATTAATCCGCCACTCGTGAATCTGCAACCCTGCCGATACCAGCAAGAAACCGACGATCGTTGCGATCGGCGTTGCCAACACCACCCACTGCCACACCTTTAATTGCACCATTACCCCACCCCTCGATTAGACTGCTTGCAAAAATAGCAAATATGAAGGTTTAGAAAGTCGATTTTTTTGCAAAAACTACTTTTATAAGCAGTCTAGCGTCTTCAATCTGGGCAGGATGCTTGTTTCCCTTGATTAAGGAGAGATAATAACCGCCTGGTTTACTCTAGATTTGGCATAGTAGGCATATAGCAAAGTAGCTTTAGATTATGTCATCACTGAATCCCCCTCTTACCAAGGACGATTTCATCAATTCTCGCTGGCAGGACGTAGTTAATAGCAGCGAAAGAAAGGAATGTCTTGCCTACAATAGAGGCTTCTGGAAAAAGGCACAGGAGGCAAAAGAAGCGGGGAACGTCAGACAAGAGGCTGTCTTTGAGATCCTGGCTGCGGTAACTGGTGCTGTAATCAAACCAGAATCCAATGAGGAATTTTTTACTCAAGTTTTTCAGAATCTCACAAACGAACATCTAGACCTTCTGGCTGAGATTGCTTCTGATATATCAGATCCTGAACTTCAGGCACGAGTTGCAGATATCCTTTGGGCTAGACGACGTGACTATCGGATGGCTCAGATAGCAGTTACTGCCTATTTACAATCTGCTACAGAACTCGAAGATCCTGAAAAGTGGACTTGGTGTTTTGACAGAATCGAACGGGCACTTCGGTTATCACGCAAAATCAAGTATCAGGTTGAAGCAGTTGTTGCACACATAGAGGCAGTCCTCAATCGCTGCAACGGAGAAGATCCATTGTGGCTGTCAGCAAAATTGATGGAGCTTTTGCAAGAATATAGACTTGGTGAATCGATAATATATGCTGTTCTTGCTGAAAAAGCTGCAAAACTAGCAGAGTCAGTTCATGATTGGCGTAGAGCGCGAGCCTATTGGGAAATTAAGGCAAGATGGCATCTTATTGAGAAAGATGGCGAAAAGGAACGTGCAGCTTCGATGCTTGCTGCCGAAACCTATGTCCAAGAAGCTGAAGATGCTCTCAAGAGAAAGCCTCCAAGTTATCTAGCCGCATCAACGTATATGCAGGAAGCTGTTGAGGCATTCAGAAGCGTTAGAGGAACAAAGGAAGAAACTATAGCCGCTAAAGAAAGAGCTGAGGAGGTTCACAAACTTCTGCTCCAGTATCAGGAGGAATCCCATAAGGAGTTAGCTACTATTTATTCCGAGCGGGTTGATATTAGTAATGAGGTAGAGCAAGCTAGAGCGCAGGTTACAGGCAAAGAATTTCAGGATGCAATATTTTCCTTGGCTTTGTTAGTGGCTCCGACTCAAGTCTCTCGCCTTCGACAAGAGGTACAGAAGATGGCTCGTGATTATGTTGCATCTCACCTCTTCCCAGTAGTAATGATGAACGAAATGGGTAAAGTTGTAGCTCAACAACCTGGCTCAGTCTTATCCAGCGATCCCAATGAGGCAGAGGCAGCTACTCGTTTTGAGATGAATAGAAATGCAGTCTTCTATCAAACTTTCCACGCCCAAGCTTTTATTGATCCAGCCAGAGAACAGATCAATCTAGAACACTCTGTACGACTAAATGATTTACTTCCAATCGTGTCAAATAGCCCTTTCGTTCCAGTAGAACGAGAGTATCTTTTTGCAAAAGGACTTTACGCTGGACTAACCGGAGATTTCATCACGTCAACCCATATCCTCATTCCCCAAATCGAGAATTCTGTTCGTTATCTACTCTGGAGGAGAGGTATATTACCCTCTGGACTGGATAAGGGAATTCAAAAAGAACACTATTTGACTACTACCCTCTACCATCCTGAGATAACCTCTATTTTCGATGAAAACACACTATTTGATCTCAAAAACTTACTGGTCGAGCATTCCGGCAGCAATCTGAGAAACCGTATGGCTCATGGACTGATTAGTGACGATGAATTTTTTAGTCCACTCATGTCCTACCTATGGTGGCTCACACTACGGCTCTGTTGTTTGCCAATCTTAAACTATCAACAGAAAGTTGAACAATCCGAGCCGTGGGTCAAATTCGCTGGTATGTTCAAAGATGATCCGCTTCATGATGAATTTGTAGAAGATATGGCCGCCTATCGGCGCGAACTGGATGCTGAAGTTGCCGCTCACGAGGTCAATTCAGAGGAGAGTCAGTCTGCGTGAGCCGATATATTTTGGACACGGATCATGTCACTCTTTTTCAACACAGTAACTCTGAAATTGCCAAACGTGCCAAAGCTATTGGCGGTTCCAACATATTTGTTACAACCGTTACCCTCGAAGAACAATTGCGAGGAAGATTGGCTGGTATTAGCAGGGCGGCTACAAAGACTGAACAGTTATCGATTGCTTACGAGAACCTCCGAAGAACTCAGCTTTACTTCTGTAGCGTAAATTTACTGAATTTTGATGATGCGGCATACAACTACTACAAAAGTCTGCTTCAACAAAAGATTCGGATAGGTACGCAAGATTTAAGAATTGCTGCGATCGCTTTAGCTAACCAGGCAATCCTTGTTACACGCAATCAGCAAGACTTTAGCAAAGTTCCTGATTTATCCCTTGAAGATTGGACTGTTTAAGCGGCAGTGTTGGCGCACTCTAACAAATCGCTCACGTTTGACGGCTCGTGCCACAAAGTCAAGAGCGATCGCTTTTCGTGGATAAATCGAGCGATCGCTAAATCGTGTAAGTTGGTTTTAGCTGCACGTAGGTAGCAGCGCGATCGCAGGCGATCGCATCCTAAAGCGCTAAGCTGGTATCCTGCTTCCATTACCTGGATATTGCAACTTACCTTCAGCAAGTCGAAGCAGGTGAGACTCTTATTGTCATGCAAGCAGGAAAGCCAGTTGCTGAAATTAGACCGATTTTGCCAACCGTTAAGCAACTTCGACCTTTTGCTTGGTGTACTGGAGAGTTCACCGTACCAGATGATTTTGACACTCTATTACCAAAAGACATTCTGACTGCATTTGAGGGTACATGAAGCTACTGCTTGATACCCATGTGTTTCTTTGGTTCATCAGTGGCGAGCGTCGATTATCAAATGACCGCAAGGGCAGTATCTGCGATCCAGACAATGAAGTATATCTGAGTTTTGTCTCAGTGCGGGAAGCAATTATCAAGTATCAATTAGGCAGGCTACCACTGCCAGAGTCTCCCGGAAGTTATCTACCCGAATAGCGCGATCGCGTAGCGTGCCGTAACCATTCGCCATCTCATCGCTAGTCTTCATCTAGATAAAAATAGTGTTGCTCAACTTGCAAAACTAACCCAAAGTTTTTTTAAGATTTCAGGTAGCGATTGCTATTCTGCATCTATCGCGGGGAATAATAGTAATAAGTAGATGACGCTATGTTTTTCTTTAGGCAATGAGGAATTAGTTTTAGCAGCAGCGATGAAACTTCGAGAAGCTAGGTCACTAAGGCTTGTAGATAGGGAAATGACGATTGGACGATAGTGGTTAATAATTCAACCGTTGAGGGTGAGTGAAGATTTTACAGCTTCATTCTTTGCCTGCTGATTAAGCAGCTCGGTCACAGTTTCATCTGAAAGTTCAGGAGATTCCATAAGCGCGAAGCGTGGAAATTACTGAACTCTTGAACACCTTGTTAAGCAGTAATTATACGGAAGGTTTGGGGAGCAGCAAACTAGCTTCCTGAAACACTTTGCTCTTGAAAGCTAGATTTTACTTCAACTCTAACGCCCTGAATTGGAGCAGAACATGATTCAAACTACAGATACAGCTAAGTTTTCGACGACTGACCTAAATCGCTTTGCTGAAGAACTCAATCGAGATGGAATTTGTGTGATTCGGGGTCTGTTTGACAGAAGATTAATCGAAGAGTGGGGAGACGCTTTTAATGAATTATTCCAAAAGCGCCAAAATCAACCGGGTGGTCTGGCACCTCGCGAACAAGCCCGCTTCTATCTAACCTTCCCCTGGGTTGCTCCCTTTGCCAATGTAGATGTGTTTGCGAATCCAGTAATTTTGGGGATTCTCAATCGCGTATTCTACCAAGAATATAAGATGGTGCAATTGGGGGCTGATATTCCAGTACAGGGTTCGGATTACCAAGAAATTCACCGGGACTTTCGCCCACTTTTCTCAGATCAGATAGTAACGCCACTCTACGCGCTGGCGGTTAACTTTCCGCTGGTAGAAGTAACGGCGGACAATGGGCCGTTTCAAATGGCACGGGGGACTCATGTCTTACCTCGTGAGGAAGGGTTAGTGAAGGTCGCTGCTGGCGAAATTCCGATGGAATCCTTTTATATGCAGCCGGGTGATGTGATGATTCGCTCGCCCCTGGCGCTGCATCGAGGCTCACCGAACCGGACAAACACTCCCAGACCGATGGTTGTGATGGGCTATGTGATGCATTGGCTGCACACCGCAAAAGTAGACTTGACTGTGCAACGGGACTATTATGAAAGTCTGCCAGAGGAAATAAGGGAATTACTGCGGTGCCACGTGGTAGAGCAGTTGCCAGAGAACAAAGTTGAAACCTACGTGAATTTCAAGTATTAGGACGCTAATGTCTCAATTTGAGCCGACGCCTGAAGAATTCCCTAGCAAGCGCACCTATACCAATCCGGTGTACAACGGCTATTTTGCCGATCCGTTTGTTTGGGAACACGAGGGAGTATATTACGCAATCGGCACGGGTGCAGCAGAAGCAGAGGGAGAGGTGGACGAAATCGGCAAACAGCGCGTCTTTCCCCTCTTGCGCTCTGAGGACTTTGCAAACTGGGAGTTTGCGGGTAATGCACTGCTGCGCCCAGATGCTGCTCTGGGAGATAACTATTGGGCACCCGAAGTTGCTTATTGCGATCGCAAGTTCTATCTCTACTACTCAGTAGGACACGAAGACAAAAGGCATCAGTTACGGGTTGCAACAAGCGATCGCCCGTTGGGACCTTATCAAGACATCGGTGAACCCCTCATAGACCCTGAATCGTGTTCTTTCGCCATCGATCCTCATGCCTTTCGGGATGACGATGGGCAATGGTATCTGTTCTACGCCCGCGATTTCTTGGATACAGAAGGCGGAGTAAGGGCTGGAACGGCGCTGATGGTAGACCGATTGATAGGGATGACAAAACTGGCTGGAGAGGGGAAAGTTGTTTTACGCGCCCGCTCTGACTGGCAGCGGTTTCTGGCAAACCGTTTGATGTATGGCGATCGCTATGATTGGCATACCTTAGAAGGTCCTAGTGTCCGCAAACATGGCGATCGCTACTACTGCTTTTACAGCGGTGGGCGCTGGGAAACGGAAAACTACGGTGTCGATTATGGCGTTGCAGATAGCGTCATGGGTCCCTACTCCGATGTAGGGAATGAAGCAGGACCCCGCGTGTTGAAAACTGTTGTCGATCGGGTTCTCGGCCCCGGTCATAACTCGATCGTTGTCGGTCCCGATGGTAAAACTGATTACATCGCTTACCATGCTTGGGACACGAGCAGGTCAGCGCGGCGAATGTGCTTAGATAAATTGATTTGGACGGCGGATGGCCCGCGCTGCGATGGTCCCACCTGGACATCGCAGACTATCTAACAGCGAATAGCGATACGCGCTTACCGAAACCGAAGCAATTCCAGCGATTGCTGGCGGCAAGATGTCGAGTGCGATCGCTATTGAGGAGTGTCATGTATACGGGCAATTCTCTGGAAAGATTTTTAGCCTAGAATCCAGGTTACAGAAATTGGCGACCGTCCTTCTTTTCACCAAAATTAGCAAAGAACCTTAGCCACTATGCCACCTGATCGGGAACTTTGGGTAACTTGATAATAAAGCTTGTTCCCTTGCCTTCAGCGCTTTCAACTTCAATCGTCCCTTGATGGGCTTCAGTAATACTCTTTACCAAAAATAATCCTAGTCCCCATCCCGTTTGCTCCTCAGCAGAGATAGTTCGACGAAATTGTTGAAATAGGATTGATTGAGCGTCTAGACTAATCGGATCGCCTTCATTATGGATAGTAAGGCTGATCTGCGTTTCAGTTTGCTGAAGCGTGAGTGTAATCGGCGTGCCAGACGCCCCATATTTCACAGCGTTAACTGCTAAGTTTTCAATCACCCGCCGTATTTCTTTACGGCTGCAATAACTCCTGATATCAGAATCACAAACCACAACAAACCGATCTCCATAAGCGAAGCTCAAATCCTCTACTACCTCTTGAACTAGCACCTCTAAATCGCATTCTTCAAATTCAATCTTTAAACTCTGCCCTGTCCGCAGCCGACTTGCATCAAGCAGATTTTGAATCATCGAATCCAGCCGATTGATTGCATTGAGCATCCTCGCGGCTATATCCACGTGGCTATCTCCTCGTTCCACCCGACGCAGAGTCAGTTGAGTTCCCATTTTTACAACATTAAGGGGGCCTCTGAGGTCGTGAGTTAGCGTCACCATAAATAGCTCTTGAATATCTCGCAGCGTCTCGGAAAATTGAGTGGCAGCGTCATTAACGGCTTGCTCAATGGAGTCGATAATGATGTCTCGTTCCCTCACGTCTAAAGGTGCTTCTTCCTCTAAAACTTGAAAGATGACTTGACGAAGGATGTGGTACTCGAAAATGAGTTGAGTCATGGAGTAGTCGGCATAACCGGCCCGCTCATGCCCATGCTTCTTGCCAATCCGAGTGCTTTCTACCTTGTCGGCTGCGATTCGGGCAGGTGTCCTGTCAATTCTGTTTGAGAGTTCATCTACCAGTTGGTTTAAGTACAGAGGTAGCGAATTTCGTAAAACAAGAGACTCATGATGCATTGATGCTTTGACTTCATCACGCGCCCGCTCCTCCCACAGATGCATAATTCTTTCAGCATTTTGCTTAAGACGGTCAGACGCTTGATTAGACATCGTTCTTGATTCTCTGCATGCGTGCAGGTAAGGGAAAGTTTCCAAGATGTGGGTTTGATTGAGTTTGAGCAGGTTCGGGCAGCAAGCAACAGAAGTTGCAATGCCTCTGTATACCCCGTCAAGTAGCAGACAAGGTTAAATTACCAAAGATGGTAAGTAGTTTGGACAAGCAGCAGAAAGATATAATTGTAGCGAACTGCAAACCCAAACGCTTCAAACCGCTTTCCAATACAAAACTGAAACTACATGAAATTGCAAATAAAAGGTTAATCTAAACCCCAATAGCTGCAAATCAAATCACATTATCTGTAAACCGACTGCAAACATAATTTTGAAGCCACATTATCTGCCAATAGCTTTAGGGTAAGCGAAAAAACTGCTCAAGGATTATTTTTAACTACTACAGTCCGATTTCTACCACTTCATTCGGGCATATATGTCTGGTCAATAAGTCCTTTTTATTCGGATACTTTTGGTAATGTATTCTAAAAACTAGCGTTGGTCAATCAAACTGCTACTTGATGAAGAGGAACTTGATACACAAAAGAAACCAGTAATGCAATTTTCTGATCGCTTTAGTGTGTATCTCTCTCAGGGGAAAATTATGCCAGTTTCGCTTCCTGACGATGAGATTTAACCCCTCACTGCACTAAACGGCTGGATGAAAGCGCTTTACCAATTGGGTTGACAATTTTTAATGCGTCTGGGTCGTCATCGGTATACGAGCGATTGCCCTAGCCCAAAAACAGATTCCTGAGTTCTGGCTGTCATCCCTATAGCTAAGCCTAAACGTATCGAACGTCAGTACGGGTTAAGCAGCAGGGGGTAAAGCCCAGTCAATCTGGAGAGAAGGCTTCTTGGGCTGATGGCAATAAGCAATCAATCCACAGACGATATTGACCAAAAAATT